>JAETTP010000090.1 GCA_021769035.1 Bacillota bacterium
GATAAAAATTGTGTCTATATGGCAGTGGTTGAACCTAATCTTAAAGACACGGCTAAGGAGATTATGGCGCAGGAGGCAGGCTTGCCGGCAGAACAAAAACATATTCTGGAGCCGCTGGATATTGTAAATATTTTTGAACCTTGCGAAATTACCGAGATTGCTATGCACGTTATGTATCTATCCGGCATTATCGGTAAACAAAAGATAACAACAGTGGAAGAAAGCAAACAAAAGGCAGCAGAAAAAGCGGTTGACGCCTTAAAAAACTAATAAAGCGGGACGGCGACGCCCAGCTTGTGCATTACTATTTGCAAAAGGGCTTTAGGCCGGAAGAAATTCTAAATCTTGACTATTGCTCCAAAATGTTTTATTTTGCGTCAATGGGGGTGGAATTAGAGAGCAAAGGGGGAAAGATTAAGTGAGCGTTATTGGCAGTTTAGCCGGCGGCGCCGACCGGGTTATTGGCGGCATTATCGCCTTGCAGGATAACGCCACCGGGGTGCTGCAAAGTATCCGGCAGGAGCAAAGCCGTTTTCGGCAGGATATAGCGCAAACCCGGCTGCGCCTGCGAGATACGTTTAACCAACGCTATCGGACGCAGGTGGAAACCACGCCGGCGGTCAGAGCCATAGGCCGGGTTGTGGAGCGCCTGCGGCCTTTGCGCCAAAGGGTGGTTACAACGCTGGCCGTAGCGGATCTGGCCACGGCGCCAATTCGGGCGGCCACGCGCCGGGTGCAGGCTTTAGGCTCAGAACTCAGCCGGGTTGGCGGTCAGCTTAAAAATCTGGCTAAAGGCGTGGCCATACCGATAGCCATTGCCGGCGGCGTTGGCGCAGCGGCTTTAGGCGCAACCGTAAGCAGCGGTATGCAGCTGGAGCAGCAGCAGGTGGCAATGGCGCATTTTATCCAGGCCACTAATAAGGACTGGACGGGTGAGCAGGTGCAGGCGGAAACCAGCAGCTATATACAAAAGCTCCGGGATAACGCCAACGCCACGCCTTTTGAAACCGGCGAAGTTATTGCCGCCGGTTCCCGTGCGGTGGCTATATCCGGTGGCGATACCTACTCCGCTATGCGGATGATTGAGCTGGCCGAGGATATGGCGGCGGCCAGCGGCGGCACGGCCAGTGTATCCGACGCTATCGAGGCTTTAGCCGACGCCAAAATGGGCGAAATGGAGCGGCTTAAATCATTTGGCTTTAAGGTAAGCGCCGAAGAATTTAAGCAAAAAGGCTTTGAGGGCGTTCAGGCGGATTTGCAGGACTTTTTCGGCGGAGCCGCCAATAAGCTGGCCACAACAGGCAGCGGCCTTGTATCCACCATTACCGGCAAACTGAAAAGCTATGCGGCGGATTTTGGCCTGAAAGTAGTTGAAGAAATAAAACCGGCGCTGGGCGAAGTAATAACCCTGGTGGACAAGGCGGCTCCGGCTGTTGAGCGTTTCGGCACAGTAATAGCAGGCGGCATTGGCCGGGGCGTTAAAGCGGCCACGGCGATTTTGCCCAAACTGTCAGAGGGCGCGGCGGCAATAGGCCGGCGGCTGGAGGCGGCAAAGCCGGTTATATGCGGCGTGTTTAACGCGCTGAGTACGGCGGCGAAAACGCTGGCACCGGTGTTTGGCACGGTATTTGACGGTATAAGTCAAAAGGTGGGCGCTGTGCTTAATTTTGTAGGCAGCAAAATGGGCTGGCTGCAAAAGATAATCAGCAAAACCGCTCCGGTTATTGCCTCGGTAATAAAGACGGCCTGGAATGTAATATCCCCGGTGCTGGATATAGCCGGCAGCGCCTTTAAGGTGTTGTTTAACGTAACCAGCCGGGTGTTTGAGGGCATTGTAGATGTTGTAAGCGCCGTTTGGGGAAGACTGGAGCCAATAATCCAAAAGGTGGCCGGCGGCCTGGAATGGGTAAGCGATAAAGTAAGCAAGCTGACCGGCGGCAATGCTGCCAGCGTCAATATTGGCGGCAAAAGTGGCAAAGTTAAACGGGATAGCAATGCAGAGGATAATATAAGCGCTCCCAAATTAAGCCGGCCTAAAATTGGCCGCAACGCCAAGGGCGATGACAACTGGCGCGGCGGTTTAACCTGGGTTGGCGAAGAAGGGCCGGAGCTGGTGGAATTGCCGGGCGGCAGCCGGATTTTGCCAAACCGGGAAAGTGTTGCGGCGGCTGCTGCTATGACAGCGCAGGCCTCACCTGCTCCTATCATCCAAACAATTCAGACGGAGCAGCCTAAAATCAGTCTGGAGCCAGTTATAAAACCAAGTTTTACGGTTATTGAGGGCGGTTTGGGCGGCGTGAGCGCGGCAAAGCCAGACTATGCACCTGTTATACCAACAGCAGCGAATAAGCCCACAGAGGGCGCGTATGCCGGGCTGTTGGGCGTTATGGACAGGCGGCTGGCCAATATGGAGAGCCGGGCGCAGCGGACAGAAACGGCAGCAATGCCGCCCTTTACTTCCCCGGTACCAACGCAAACAGCACAGCTGGAACAGCCTAAAATCAATCTGGAGCCGGTAATCAGTCCGGAGCGGCCAGCAATAAATTTGCAGCCGGTAATCAGGCCGGAATTGACGGTTATTGAGGGCGGTTTGGGCGGCATGAGCGCGGAAAAATCAGGCGCAGCGCCAATTATGCAGGCAGCGGCGAACAAGCCCACAGAGGGTGCGTATGCCGGGCTGTTGGGCGTTATGGATAAGCGGCTGGCCAATATGGAGAGCCGGGCGCAGCGAACGGAAACGGCAATGCCGCCCTCGTCAGCCCCTGCCGCTGTTAGCCAAAGCGTTCAGACGGAACAGCCTAAAATCAATCTGGAGCCGGTTATAAGGCCGGAGCGGCCTAAAATCAATTTACAGCCGATTATAAAACCCAATTTTATGGTTATTGAGGGCGGTTTGGGCGGCGCGAGCGCGGCAAAGCCAGACTATGCGCCTGTTATACCAACTGCGGCGAACAAGCCCACAGAGGGCGCGTATGCCGGGCTGTTGGGCGTTATGGACAG
>JAETTP010000091.1 GCA_021769035.1 Bacillota bacterium
TAGTATTGGCCTGCAATATGTTTGGCTTCACATAGCCTCTGGTTTTGGCAGCGCCGCTGCCTCCGATTACCAGCACGTTCAAAGAGCGGCGATGCTTATGCGTATCCAGCCCCAGCCGCACATTCTGGGTGAGCAGTTTATTTTCCTTTTGGGCAAACTCCGCATTAACCTGCTTGGGATTGCCCCAAGCTGCCGAACCGTGTTCCTCGCCGTCCCGCCGGCGCCCTTGCTCCGAGCTGTAAATGCTTAAAGCCAGACCATAGCCTAACAAACTAACCAGCGCTGCCGGCAGGCTGTATTCCGTCCAGCGAATATTAAGCGGTTCTGCCAGTGCAACAGACAACCCCTCCATAATATCTGACAGACCGCCGCCCAATGACTGGCCGATTAACAGCCCTGCCCAGATAACCGGCAGGCAGCCTAAAACCCATAATAGCTTATCTTCCTGTTTTATTTACCTCACCTCGCTTGCTCCCGATTTTTAACCTTGGTTCTGGTTGGCTCCAGAATGTTTGCCGTTTCAATTTGCGCCTGAAACGCTTTTAAACGCTTTTCCACCGAAATCCGCTCCGACTGCTCAAACATCATCGGAGTAGTATTCCCGCTCTCTTTCCATATAGACGAGCTGGGCTTGGTAGCGTTCAAGTCTGAGGCCAACCGAGATTCTTTTTTTGGATCTTCCTCCTGCCGCTCCGGCGGCAATGGCATTTCCAACTGCTCTGATTTTTCAGACTGTTTTCCAAGCTGTTCCTGCTGTTCCGGTGGCGTTGTCTGTTCTGGCGGTTCAGGCTGTCCCTGTTGCTGCTCTGCTTGTTCCGGTTCAGATTGTTCTTGCTGCTGTTCTGCCTGTTCCGATGGTTCAACCTGTTCCTCTGGTTCCACTGATTTCTGCTCCGGCAGATTATACAGCATTTTTTCAAATATGAGATTGGCTCGCTCCAGCTCTGTTACCGGCAGCACCACCTCCAGTTTACCGCTGTCCTTATCCCGGATAACCGAATAGAGCAGCTTTTGGGGTTTGGCCAATTTAGCAAATTCCCGATACTGCTCACCGGTCATTGGGAACAGGCGCAAATCTCGTGTTTCCCGAAGCATTTTGCCCAGATTGACCTTGCCGGAAATCTGCTTATTATTCCTAGCCAGCGCCAAAGAGATGGCCAGCACATTTTTAAGCCCGGAACCGCCCAGCCGCACCGCCGTTTCACAGCCGGCCAGCATCAGGCGTACCGTCTGGTCGGCCGCCTCGCCTCCTCCTGTATACATCTACCTCACCTCCGTTTCTCTTGATTGCTCAATTCTTCTATTTTCAACCACCTCAATGGTTTTCTGAATTTTAGGAACCTTAATTTCCACCTCCTCACAAAATCTAATTTCCTGCCGAAGCGCCTGTATTTCTCGATTTATCTCGGCCACCGCCTTATAAATTCCTGCTTTTTCCGCTGCCAGCTGCTCAATGGATTTTGGGTATTTACCAAGCAGAGCTTCCGCCTCCGTATATTTGGTATACTCCGCCTCCAGCCCGTCCTGCCCAACCAGATATAAATCTCTGGCCGGAGCATAAACAGCCAAATCAGCTAGAGCTGCATATAGGGGCTGTCGGCGTTTTTTCACCACATTAAGTAAAGTTCTGTCTTTCAAAAGTTCAGCCAGCTTAGCTTCTGCCGCTGTTCTATATTCTGTCAGTTCCTGCTTAGTGCTGATTTCTTTAGCCTCCAAGAAAGCAAACTGCTACTTGTATCTCTCAAACCGCATAACCTCCTTTTTAAGCTGAGGCGTGAGTCTGGGCGGCGCCGCTCTTTTTTCCACCTTGCCCAATATATACAGATAATGCCTATACAGAGCCAAAATTCCGGTATATTTCAATGGCCGCTTATACGGATCATACCTTACAGGTACAGAAAAGGCAGGCTTTTTGCCTGCCATAATGCTCTCCAAATTACCCTGTATCGCCGCTGCAATACCAGCCTCGGTAAACAGGGGATTTTTTCTGCCCGGATAGCGGAACCGCTCCTGCCCCCTCAACCGAAAACCCAAACGCCGACCGTGTTTTATCTCATACCCCTGATGCTCCAGCAGCATAAAGAAATGCCCCAAATCGTTAGCTCTCTCTATGCACTGCTTTAAATCTGCCTCCAGCATAGAGCGAAAGGTGGGCTGGCCTCGGCTCCGCCGCAACCATTCAACATAGCTTACCGCCTTGGGTTTCTCTCCCTCGCCAAGCGTAATTACCGACAACCCTCGCTCTCGGCACAGCCTATCTGAGATTTTCCTGATCTGGCTGTAATAGGTTCGGGGACTGCTATGGTACTTATTGCCGGTTTCTGCATTAACGGAGTTAAACAAAATATGGGAGTGGCAGTGTTCTTTATCTATATGGGTGCCAATTACCACCTCATAGCCCGGCAAATATTCCTCCACAAAGGCTTTGGCAATTTCCAGCTCTTGCTCCGGTTCAATCTCCCCCGGCTTAAAGGCTTGAATAATATGGTAGTACTGCACGCCGTCATTCTTGCCGTACTCCCGTTTGGTATCCAACATCTGCTTTAGCTCCCAGCCGGGATCGCAGTTATATCTGGCCGTCAAAATCTGCTCGTTGGTCTTATCCCCGTTAAGCACATAGCGAATAGCCTTATCCAGCCGACCTTTTCTGGCCAGTATTTTAGTTACCGCCACACGCTCAGCCTCTCTTAGCTATCCTGTACATCTGCTCATAAACTTTCCCCAGCAGGAACAACGCCCTTTGGGCGGTTTCCGGCGTAACCTGACCGGAATTAACCCCACGGGCAATTTGGTTGATGTTGTTGCCAATACGATGTACCTCCACCCTAAGCTCCCTGATCTCACCGCTGGGTCTGGCTCTGACGGGTGTTCCCATAATAAGGCGAGCCATAAACTCACGCATAGTTAAACCGGCCTTTTGACTTTTTTCCTGCAGCATATTATACTGCTGCTCTGTCAACTCAATATGCAAATGACGCTTTTTCTCTTTTTCCGTTTT
>JAETTP010000092.1 GCA_021769035.1 Bacillota bacterium
GGCAGGAAGCGGAATAGGCCTTGTTGTACTGCATCATATTAATGGCCTCGTCGTTCAAATCCACGCCGGAAACGCTGTCGCGATCGCCGTAGAGGTCGTTCACCGCGGTGACGTAATTTTCCAGCCGGCCGTCGCTGATCCGGGTGTCTTCCGCCAGCTGGCTGCACATTTTGGTTAAAAAGCCCTGGTAGCTGCCGGTGAAGAAAGTGGTTTTGGACAAATTGGGATCCAAATCGCTCGGCTTATATTCAAAGTTGTTATCCGCCGTAATGCTCAACAGGTGCTGAATGTTATCCTGCAAGGTGCTCTGCGGATGGTCAGGGTCAATCGGCTGCTTGGTTTGCAAAATCTTGTGCGCGCCGGTGGCCCAGCCCTGAGAAATACTAATATTAGCCGCCGTTATGTTTGTCGTATCGTTGCCGTTGCCGTTGTTGCTGAACAAAACGCCGCCTTTGTAATGGCTATACAACGGATTATCCACATATTGTGTTTTGTCCGTCTGGTTGGCTAGTGGTTTATTATCTTTATCCACAAAAACCGGCGTTCCCTCGGTTTTCGGGTCATCTTTCAAGTAGTATCTATTGTTAATCGGGTCAGCTACCAAAACGTTATCCGCCGCATCAATCGGCTCACCGTCGGTGTTGGTTTGCACCTTGTAAAGGAATGTGTCCGGCAGTGTGTTGGTTTCATTCCAGGAACCGGCAAACTTCTGGGCCATCAAATCCAACGCTTTCTGATAGTAAGGAATGCCGCGTTTGGTTTGGGCGTTAGCGTCCACATTGTCCACGGTGTCCTGAGTGGCAAACTCGCCCACCTCCGTCAGCAGCTCGCGGTTAGCTTGCAGGCGGCCGTGCAAATCAGTGTCGGTCAACTCAACCTCTTCACTGTCTTTATAACGGATACGCATTAAAGGCTCTGTCTGTCCTGGAATAGCGTTGCCGTCCGCGTCATATTTCGGCACCATCACCTGCTGACCATTCTCATCTAAAACCGGATCAGTTTGAATATTGCCGTCTTTGTCCAAATCCTTAACCCGCATTTTTTTGCCGTTGGGATCGGTCAGCGGCCCCATAATCATATCCAGATTGTCAACATATTCGGCCGGGTCGGTGCCCGGTTTTGTGGCAATGGAAAACTGGGTGACATATTGACCGTTAATCAGCTGTACGCCGTTGTGGTTTTGGTCGGTAATATCGCTACTGTCCAGCTCCACAATCAGTTTTTCCACTTGCAGGCCGCTACCCACCGATTCGCTCTCGTAGCGCACGTTGATTTTCACGTACTCGGAAAGCTGATCCAACAGCAGGTTGCGCTCGTCGCGCAGCTCCAAGCCGGGGCCGCCGTGAATATCGCTTTTGCGAATGGAATCGTTCAGAGTTTGAATTTTCTGCAAAATGCTGTTGACTGTGTTAACGTCCTGCTCAAATGATTTCAGAGTGTTATTACGAATCGTTTCCAGCTTGTTGGCATAGGTGTTGAACAGGGACACCAACGATTTGGCAGAGGTGCGCACCAGCGTATCATATTCGTCCTTGCCAGCGCCGCTGGCCGCCATATCGGTCAGCTGAGCAATCAGGTCGTTAAACTGGGCCTCAAAAACGCCCTCGTCGTCCTCGCCTTTGCCCACCTCGTCCAGCACCTCAGCCAGCTGATTAAGGCCTTTCAGCTTGGTTTCATAAGCCGCCGCGCTAGACATCTCCGTGCGATAGCGAATATCCAAATAAGGGTCGCGCAGCTGGGAAACGCTGGTGGTGATAACGCCGCCGCCCACGCGGGCCTCCCATTTGCTGCTGTAGCGGTCGGCGCCGCCCATATACATGCTCCGTTGCTCCAGGCGCTGCCTGGTGTAGCCCTCAGTGTTAATATTGGTAATGTTGTTACCGGTAACCTCCATAGCCTTTTGCGCGGCGTAAATGCCCAGCTTGGCAATGGTATAGGCTCCGGATGTTGAAATTGTACCCATCTTCTATCACTTCTCCCTCTTTTATGCTCCAAAGTCAAGTTTTTTGTGTGGTTGTGGATTATCCGCGCCTCCGGCGGTTGTGCCGGCCGGTTTGGCTGCACCGCCCTCCAGCTTGGGGGCCGCTTTCAGACCGCCCACCTGCGGCAGAGTTGCCTCCTGCGGCTGCGCCGGCTGGCGTGGCTGCATCATGCGGTCAATCTCCCTAAGGCCGCGCTCCAACGCGTTGCGGGCCGCTGCGGAAATGCTGTTGTAATCGTGGTAGGCGTTTTGCAAACGCTCGGCCGCTTCGGCCGCCTGCTGTTGCAGCTCTGCCGGAAAGGCCGCCGCCAAACCGGAAAGCCTAACCTCCGCCAGGCCCAACCCTTGCAGCTGCTTGCTGCGGCGGCTTTCCAGACTGCGCATTGTCAGGCTGATAGCCTGCTCCTGCCGAATACATTCGTCCACGGCCAGCAAATCATCCTTGTGCACGGCTTCGATTTTATGCTTTTCCACCGCGTTAAGCTGGGTGATTACCTCCTCAATCTCGGTCAGCAGCTGCAAATATTGTTTATGCGCCTCATTTTGCATTGGCTCACACCTCCCCCAAAAACAGCATTTTGCGGGCAATGGCCCCGGCGTCCACCTGATAGGTTCCGGCCTGCACCTGTTGCCTCAGGGCGTTCACCGTGCCGGTGGTGGTGGCAGTGCGCACCTCCTGCGAGATTTTGCTCAACAAAGTCTGCCGAAAGGAACCGTCGCTGCCGATGGTCACCGTGTCAAATTTTTGCTCCAGCTTGGGCTCAGGCCTGCTGACCTGGGGCCGGCTGTTTTTTAAGGAATTTATGGAATTAACCGTGTTGACGGAATTCGCTACGCTCACTGAACTAAGCGGTATTCCGTTGCCAGGCGAAATTCTCATTCTAATCGCCACCTTATCAAATTTTTTCTTCTATTATATATATATATATCTACTGTTGATTAAACAGGAACTGACAATCCAAAACCAACATCGTGCCGGCCTGACCCGGCACGGCCCCCTC
>JAETTP010000021.1 GCA_021769035.1 Bacillota bacterium
AGCTGAAGACAAAACGACCGAGATTGCAACAGCCACGAATGACGCTAATGGCAAAGTTCGCTTTGTTGTTGATAACGACAAGACTGAAAACAAGTATATCGGTGATGAAAAAGGAAAAACTTATACATTTTATGTTCAAGAGGTTACTGGTAGTGATAATAATATTATTTATAACAGTGAACTTCATGAAGTACAAGTAAAAGTTACTCTTAAAACGACAGAAATTAAGCTTGATGGGAACACAACAACAACAATAAAGAATTCTTTTGCGGAGCAGTTGCCTGATTATAAGAATGTGACTATCACCAACACATTGAAATCTGGCGACTTGAGCATTACCAAAAAATTGCAGACGGAATGGTGGCAGGATACTCCTGATGATTTAACGTTTAACTTTGAGATTAATATTCCGAAGTTGCCGAACGGTGACTACACTGTGGTTCGTACTGATAAAGCAGGAGCGGAAACAAGTTACAATGTTAATTTTGCAGAGGGCAAGGCCACTGTTGTGTTGCATAGCGGTGAAACTATTCTTATTAAGGGTTTGCCGGCTGGCTTAACGTACAGTGTAATCGAGCAAGACACTGAGGGCTACAAACTGGTAAACTCTGAAAATGCAGCAGGTACTATCACCGCAAATGTGACTAACGCAAACGGCGATACACTTACGGATAACACCGCTAAGGTTACTTTCACCAACAAGCGTGATTTGGTAAACCTGGCCGTAACCAAAAAGGTTGAGCTTGGCACGGACTCTGCCGAGGCTCCTGACGAAGAGTTCACTATCAAGGTGCAGATTGGCGAAGTTACAGAGGATATAATGGGCGGTATTTTGGGTGATAATCACACAGATGGTGTTAAACCTAACAATGCCCTTTATGCTGGAGATGGTGTTTACACAATCACCTTAAAAGCAGGTGAAACCGCCACAATCCATGGTATTCCCAACAACACCAGCTATAAAGTTGTTGAGGAGTCTATTCCGAACGGTTTTACATTGACAACTGATGCGGAAGATTTAAATGGTACACTGACGGAAGATAAAACAGTGACGCTTACAAACCATTACTTCAAAACTAAAACTATTGACATTCCCTTTGAGAAAACCTGGGCGGGTATCCCGGAGGATGGCAATGCGCTTTATCCCTCCTCCATTACGGTGCAACTTAACCGTGTTTGGATGGAGAATCGCAAGGTGTATTTTGAAGCTGTTGGCGATCCTGTAACTATTACTAAAGGGGCCGATAACACCTACAGCTACATTTTTGAAGATCAGCCCTTGTGTAGGGCCGAGGGAGTGTCTTACAATAACTATTATGTAGCAGAAATCGACATTGAATACAACGCGGAAAGCGCCGCTGCTTTGGTTGCTTATCTGGATAAACAGGCGCAAACCTATGGCAAGCATTTTCACGATGTAGAAAATGTTGACAAGGCGAATAATACCTTTAAGATTTTGGGCACTTCCGAAACTACTGAGGGGCAACGGGAATTGCTGGGCGTCTTCACAGTCGATAGCGCAAACGCGAACGTAGACCCGTTTGACGCTGCTCCAAGCGCAAGCATGGTAAACACCTGGATTCCTGCCAGCGATACTGGCGAAAACTCCTTTAAGGTGGTTAAGCAAACAGCTGGTGAAAATCCGACAAAATTGCCAGGGGCAATCTTTAGGCTGACTGACGCGAACGGTTTAGTGCGTGAAGCTAAAACTGATGAAAACGGCGAGGCTGTTTTCCGTCTGCTGCCGGAGGGCACTTACACTTTGACTGAATACGAAGCTCCTTTGGGTTATCAAATTAACCCGACTGAGTGGACGGTTGACGTGAAGAAAGAGCTTACTTCGGTTTCCGATGAAAGTGGCGCTTGGCTAAACACCTGGACATGGACAACAGACATTACTGGTGGTGAAGCTGGCGTGCTTACGGTTACTGACGAGCTTATCACTGGCAGAATCAGCATAACCAAAGCTTTGGCAATGGATACGCCTGAGCTTGCAGCAGCTTTTGCCAACCAGAATTTCGTCTTTAACATTTACGCAGGCGAAACCCCGGACGCGGAGGCTGAGCCGGTGGCAACCCTGACGGTGCAGCCGGGCCAAACTGCAACCACCGAGGATCTGCCTTTTGGCGTTTACACTATCCGAGAGGCTAATCCGCCGCAGGAGCTGGGCAACAGCGCCTACAAGGGCGTGACCTTTGTTCTGGGCGAAACAACGGCTAACGGTTCCATTGTGGTTAATATCGCTGAACAACAAGCTGAACCTGTTGCGGTTACGGCAACCAACAATTACACCGGCTTCCCGTCCTATGCGCCGCAGGTAAATAAGGTTATCACGGGCGTAAACGTTCCGGCTACTGTTTTCAACTTCACTTTGGCAGCAGCCGATGGCAACAATGCGGCGGGCTACACAATGCCTGAGCAGCTGACGGCTACGGTGAACGGGGCGGGCACGGCCAGCTTCGGCAATATCCTGTTCAAGCAGGCTGGCACCTACAACTTTACAATCACAGAGCAAAACGACGGTTACACAGGTTTTACCTATGATGAATCCGTTTGGACGCTTACTGTGACTGTGGCTGAAGAAAGCGGCAATTTGGCAGTTACCAATGCCAACTATACTAAAGAGGGTGTGGCAACCGCAAATGCTGCTCAATTCACCAACACTTATACCGAGCAGAGGCCTGCAAGCGTGAATATCACGGTGCGTAAGGCCTGGGCGGGAGTTCCGGAGGGCCAAGCGCTGCCGGCTAATGCTCAAATGCAGTTAATGCGCAACGGCGAGGCTTTCGGCCCTGTGGTGGCGGTCAACGCCGCCGGCGGTTGGGCTTACACCTGGGATAACCTGGCTACTGCCGACGCCGAGGGCAATCCCTACACCTACACGGTGGCGGAAGTGAATGTGCCGGAGGGCTATCAATCGGTAGTTACCAGCGACGGTAACATTTTCACAGTCACCAACACCTATCAGGAGCCGGCAACCGGCAGCCTGACGATTAGTAAGGTTTTGGCGGGCAACGCCCTGACGGACGAAATCCGTGGCCGGGAGTTTACGGTTCAGCTGCTACTGTTTGCGGCTGACGGGCAAACTCCTTTGGCGGGAGCTTATCCGTACAGCGGCGCAACCAACGGCACGGTTGGCCACGAGGGCACAATCGTTTTGCGCGGCGGCCAAAGTGTAACTGTCACCGGTTTGCCGGAAAATACGATTTACCGCGTGGTGGAAACCGATGCTAATGGCGCTAGTATGACTGAAACTTTCTATTCTGATTTAGGTTTGCCACACGTTATTAATGATGGCGACGCGGACACGGTGGAGGTTCGTAATGTGTTTAACACCACCACGCCGGATAATCCTGGCGGTGGCGATGAAGGCGACAACACGCCTGAATTGCCCAACCCGAATGATCCTGGCACGCCGGATGAAATCACCATTTACGATGACGATGTGCCGCTTACTTATATGAAGGTGCAAGACCCGAACAACGAGGAGGAATTCGTTTATCTGCCAGAGGACGAGGTTCCGCTAGCAGAAATGCCGGTTCCGAAAACGGGCGACACAAGCCGCACAGGTTGGCTGGCGTTGTTCACTTTGCTTTCGTTGACGGGTTTGGCAGTGCTGATTGCCAAAAAACCTAAGCAAGAGGCTTAAAACTTTTAGCCAATCTTGGCTGAAATAAACAAACAGCTCCTGGGCATTTGCCTGGGAGCTGTTTTGCTAACTGAAAGGGATATTAAAGCGGCGCCTTTATTTGTTAATTTAGTGGTTTAGTAATGATAGACTTTCCTCCTTAAGGCGATAAACAATATAGTAAGAATTTTCAATAAAGTTTTCTCTATATTATTTGATAACAAATTTTAATCCAATAATGAACCTTTAAAAACTTAATAATTTTTTTGAATTATTATATAATTCAGGCCATATATTATACTGTTAATTTTTAATTAGGAGGCTGATTTTATGGCTGAAGAAAAAGTGAAATCTAAAAATGAATATTGTAAAAATATTTTTAGAGCAGGGGAGGATAAAATATCCAGAGATAATTTTACGCAGAAATGGATACAAATAATTAACTCACAGGAAAGAGATAAAACTTTAAGTGTAAATCAATAAAAAATAGCCTGTTTTCATATTAAATAGATGTATAAATTTTATATCTGTGCTGTAATTACTATATGAAAACAGCTTGTTTTATCTCTAAGGAGAGATGAATTATGAAAGTAGCTATTTACTGCCGTTTATCGGAGGAAGATAGGAACAAGCAATTTGCCACTGATGACAGCAACAGTATTCAAAATCAAAAATCTATGCTGTTGCAATATGCGTTGGAACAGGGGTGGGATATTTACAATATTTACAGTGATGACGATTACGCTGGGGCGGATAGAAAACGGCCGGAGTTTAACAAACTGCTGGTAGATGCTGAACAGCATAAATTTGATGTGGTGCTTTGCAAAACGCAATCTCGCTTTACCAGAGAGTTGGAACTGGTGGAAAAATACATTCACGGTTTGTTTCCAATTTGGGGCATACGTTTTGTGAGTGTTGTGGATAATGCCGATACGGCAAACAAAGGCAACAAAAAGTCACGTCAGATAAATGGTCTTGTTAATGAGTGGTATCTGGAGGATATGTCGGAAAATATTCGTAGCGTTTTGGATAACCGGCGGGCTAATGGTTTTCATATTGGATCATTCGCGCTTTATGGCTATAAAAAGGATCCGGAGCA
Source organism: Bacillota bacterium (assembly GCA_021769035.1). GTDB lineage: Bacteria > Bacillota > Dehalobacteriia > UBA4068 > UBA4997 > Avidehalobacter. Next base: position 4,728 of record JAETTP010000021.1, read on the forward strand.
CAAAGGCCATTTGCTGATTGACGAGGAGGCTGCCGCTGTTGTGCGCGAGGTCTTTACGCTTTTTGCCCAAGGATATGGTAAGAACGCTATTGCCAGAATGCTAAATGACCGTGGTGTACCAAACCCAACCGAATATAAACGTCTACACGGTTTGCGCTATCAGCAGCCCAAAACGAAAAACAGCACTCTATGGAAATATTTTGCGATTGCCAATATGCTGCGCAATGAAATTTACATAGGCAATATGGTGCAGGGTAAATATGGCAGTGTTTCATATAAAACGAAGCAAAACAAGCCAAAGCCCCAAAGCCAGTGGTTTGTGGTTGAGGGAACGCACGAGCCGATCATAAACCGGGAGCTTTGGGAAAGAGTGCAGTTTTTGCTGCAACAAAAAGCCAAGCCGTTTATTTTTGGGCAAATTGGTTTGTTTGCCCAAAAAACGCGTTGCGCTAACTGTGGCTATATTATGCGTTCTTCAAAATGCCAGGGCAAGTATTATCTGCAATGCCCAAACCGGCATGTCGCCAAAGAAGCTTGCGAGGGAGCTTTTATTTCGGTTGAAAGATTGGAGCGTATGGTTATTGATGAGCTCAATCGTCTGGCGGCTGAGTATCTTGATAAAGATGAGTTGGCTATGAAAATTGAGTTTTGTAATAACTTGCAAGAACAGAAAAAAACCTTGCTGGCGAATAAGGCCGTCTATGAAAAGAAAATTGCAGAATACGCCAAGGGCATGCAGGATCTTTATATGGATAAGGTAAAAGGCCTGATTGGTGAGGCTGATTTTGTCGCCTTGTCCAAAAATATTTCACAAGAGAAAGAACGCTTGCTGAAACTGGTTCAGGAGTTGCAAAGTAAGATTATTGCTATTGATAATAAAATTACCGCCAGTGATAACCGGCGTGAGTTGATTGAGCAATATACTAATTTGGAGCATTTGGACAGAAATATTGTTGATACCCTGATTGATTACATAATTGTGGATAAGCGTATTCAAGGAACCCGTAACGTTCCGATTGAAATTCATTGGGCTTTTTAGCTCAAAAAAATGACGACGCGCATATAAGCCCTCTGAGAGCTTAAAAAGTGCATTAGGGTATGGCACTATTTGTTCTTAGGCAATCGTACCTTCCGCTGCCATATCCTCATGCAAATCGGTGATAATATCTCCTTTAGATTGGAAATAGCTGGCGGTGAAAGGCATTCCCGCTGCTGAAGCAGGATAAATCCCTGTTGTGTGGTCGACAAAATAGCTGTCGAAGCCTTGTTCTTTGATTTCCTCAATGCTCAAATCCTTAGTCAGCTGGTATACGATAGCGCTAATCATTTCCAAATGCGCCAACTCGTTGGTACACCAAAAATGGAAATGTGGGAGGACGGGAAAAGATTACCTTGGCAGCTTGGGATATATTGCCAGGGTTAGGTCGGTTGTCTGGCTCCAGCGCTGACTGATGGTTTTGCTGTAAACAACTTTGTCTAAAACACTTTTTAGCAATTCGTTTTTTGTTTCAGTAGTGGGTGCGTTGAAATAGCTTTCTAAAATAGTTTGCATTTCAGGGATTGTTGTATTGGGGGATTGTAAAAACTGTTGTTTGGCTGTTATTTTAGCTTCTAGTTCAACAGCCTGTTTTTCTAATTTATCCTGTTGGGCCGTCAGTTTGGCGGAGCGTTCTAAAAAGGTTGCAGGGCTGTATATATCTTTTTCCAGTAGTTCGTGGATACGTTGTTTTTGTTGTTTGCAGCTTGCCAACTCCTGCTGAATTCTTTTTAGTTGCATTTCCTCGCTGGTTTTGTCGAGAACTGTTTCAGCAAGCCAGTTGTCCGCAGGCTTATATTCCAGCAACCATTTACTAAGACATTGCAGCAGCACCTGTTCAATGTGTTCCAATTTATCGCCGACTATGGGGCAGCCTGGTGTGGTGCAAATCAGCATGTCAGGTCCTTTTTTGTTTGTACGTTTAAACATTTTTTTACCGCAGTAAGCACAGGTTAACAAACCAACCAGCGGATTGCTCAAACCTTTGCTTTGTGGTCCTTTGGGGCTGCGGTTGCCAGTATGATTGCTGCTAAAAAGATTTTGGGTCAGATCAAATTGTTTCTGGCTGATGATGGGCTGGTGCAGGCCTTTGATCAGGGTGACGTCTTTCGCGGCGGCCCTGGGGCGGCTTTTGCTGATTTTGCCGTTGTTGGCGGTTTTGCTTTGGGCTCGGTTGCCCCAACGAATCCAGCCGGCATAAACCGGGTTTGTTAAGATACCGCGCACCACGCCGGGCTGCCAGGGCTTGCCTGATTGGGTTGGGTAGTTTAAATCGTTTAGGCGTTTGGCTATCTTGCTACAACCGAGCTGCTCCTTGGTGAACAAATTGTAAATAAGTTGAACGGTGGCGGCTTGTTCAGTCGGCTCCAACGTCCAGCCCTTTTGATTTTCTAGTTTCCGGCGTCGGTAGCCATAAGGCGGCTTGCTGCCAAGATATTTACCCTCATTTACAGAAGCCAGCCGGCCCCGCTGTTGCCGCTGGTTAATCATCTTATATTCCCGCCGGCTCATAAACAGGCCAAACTCAAAGTATTCCTCATCAAATTCATTGGCAGGATTATATATTTTATCAGGAGTGATAATTTTGGTGTTGGAATACTTAAAAGCCTGCGCCACTATGCCCTGGTCAATGGTTTCCCCGCGGGCCAGGCGGGTGATTTCCATAACCAGAACGCCTTGCCACAGGCCGCGTTCAACCTCATTCAGCAGTTGTTGCATAACCGGCCGGCTGGCAATGGTTTCTCCGCTGACCATTTCCTTGTATATGGCGGTGATCGTTAAATCCAGCCGCTCTGCCAGGGCAAGCAGGGCAGCCTCGTGTCGGCTTAAACTTTCACCGGCGCCCTTGGACTCAGCTTCGGCATCGGCACGGGATTTCCTCAGATATAAGCAATAGGCCATTTGTGCATCTCTCCATTTAAGTAATAAAGGCTATAAAAGCGTATTCCTTTTTGTGAGTATTATTCTAATAGCTTTTGCTTTAGGGATTTCCGAGCGTTGTTTGCTGCACAAAATTAAAGGAAATGGGCCGAGCTGTGAAGCATAGATATTAAGGGAAAGGGGTTGATAACAATGCTTTGCGGAGATTGCAACGATAGGGGGTTGGCAGAAAAGGAGCATATTGTGGCAGATTACTCTTTTCCTGACGGCAGCCGGGGCGTGATAATGGATGCGTCTTACATAAATAAAACGCCGGAGGAAATAAGAGAGGTGGAAAAAAACTATCAACGGGTGATTTGGAACATTATGCTTGAAAAAAAAGTGAGATAATTAAGCAGACGATAGCAGCTCCTGAAATAGAGCCGCTATCGCCTGCTTGTTTTATATGATTTAGCGTAATTGATATGGTATCCGAGGCCAACCGATTGCTATTTCACAATGGCAGATCTATACAAATGGAACAGCCTTTTCCTGGCTGACCGGTTACGCTAATTGAACCACCGTGCATTTGGACAATAGCCTGACAAAAACACGTTCCCAGGCCACTTCCAGACGTTTTTGTGGTGTAGTAGGGGGAGAAGAAGTTGGCCTGTTGATCTGCGTTAAGGCCAATTCCATTATCTTCAATCAAAAGATGGATTATTTTTTGCTTTTCATCAAATAAAGTGCTGATAACAATGCAACCATCTGTTTGCCCTTTGTCCTTTATAGACTCGCGACTGTTATCCAAGCAGTTAATTAGCATTTGCTGGAAATTTTGCTTGTCCAACAGGATTGGGGGAAGATTTTCAGCCAGATTGCTTTTCAGTTGGATTTGGAATAGAGCAAGCTGGTTTTGTTGACTTTGAATCACTTCTGTTATTAGTTGATTAAGTGAACATAGACGCAGGATTGAGCTTTCCTGACTATTTTTTAGGTAATTATTTAGTAAATTAATATTATGTTTGATTTCCTGATAAACAGGTTGTATGGAGATTATTTCAATGTATTTGAGCTCACATTGTTTTTCCCAAACTTGCAGCAAACCACTAATGCTTTGCAGACAGTTTTTAACTGTGTGAAATTTAAGTGTGTTGTAAACTGCTGACCTTTTATGGTCCAGGAGCTGTTGCTGAACAAATTCATCATTTTCAAATTGTTCATTTTCATTCCGTTCATTTTCGTTTGCCAACCTATTGTTATTCAAAATTTGTTCAGTTTTGTTTTCTAACATTGTTTTACCTCCTCAATTATAATAGCCGACAAGAAGGAGGAGGTGCACGACAAAATTTCTTTTTTTCTAACAAGATGTACAACCTTATTTTTTTCTAAAATATCTTTTTATCAATGTGCCCATTTTGGCAATCTTAAGACGGCTCTGGTTCGATGGTAATCAGGCTTTCAATAGAATAGCCGGATTCGATGCTTATATTGTAAGCTAGGGATACGGAAATGTTTTTATTCTTAGTTTTAAGATTGCGTAAATATCTGTCTGTGATACCAATTTCTTCTGCAAACGCCTCCTGTGTCAAGCCGGATTCTTCGATTATCTCGGCAAATTTTTTGTGATTTAACAAAACATTTTTAGTTTTCTTTTTCATAGCGCTCAATCCTTTCTTATTTTAAATATAATAAAAGAAATTGAGAACTTTTTACAGGAATTATACTTCCGATTTGCTAAAAATGTAAAATTTTTCACTTCTAGTTTTGTTGTACCAACTCTTCTGTGCCAATATCGGTTAGCAGACCAGCCACATCGCGATAGGGAGCGCTGTAACGTTGGGAAAGATAGCGCAATGATGCTCCTAATTCGCCGTCAGGGCCGCCGTATTGGCTAATTATAACTTTGGCCGCTCTGGCGTTGGGATTTTTGATGTTGATAGGATATTGTAATTTTCTGTCATAATTCCACATTTGCTTATGCCTCCTTTTCCCAGGGCCAAGGCTCATTAATCCAGGTCCAGCCGTCTTCTGTATTGACGCTGTAAACGGTCAGCGGGCCAAATTTGTTTTCATATTCGTCAGTTAAAGCAGTTAGCAGGTTGTTGTAATACTTAAAATACTCCAGGGCAGACTCGCAGGTGGGGTGGGTATCCAAAAAAAGCTGTGTATCCTTTACCACAAAAGCGATAATTTGAATGTCCAGCAAAAGCTGTTTTTGGTCGGTCATCTGGCCTGCACCTCCGTTCTGCCTTGGATAATGTTAATTTTGGCATTGAAGGGCAGGTTGAGCTCCGGAAAAATGGTGCCGTTGGCAAAAGCGTCTTCCGGCCGATAAGTTTGGGCCCAGGCTTGAATAGGCACGCAGGCAATGCCTAGCTGCGGGCAATCGGTTGGCTGTTGTTGAATCACTTTGCAGACCTCCTTAAAGTTTATCTTTTGTAATATATTGGTTTTGAGGTGGATTGGTGAGGGAAATGCCAAAAATAAATTAAAACAGTTGGCTGGTCAGGCCTGTTTGGTATAGTTTTTTGCTGGTATTGCCATAATAAAGCTGATTGACAAGCAGCGGAGGTGGCAAAATGGCCTTAAAAAAGCCAGAGCGTATCTTTTTTGGCAGTGATTTAAACAAAAATATAGCCTTAATTGAAAGGTATGTAGGCGAATATGCGGATTTACTGATACGTCGGCTGGAGGTGGCCGGGCAAACGATTGCCGCTTTGATCTATTTTGACGGTATGACAGATAAGACGGCCGTCAGCGAGTTTGTGGTTAAGCCGCTGCTGCAAAGGCCGGAGCAGTTGGTGGGCAAAACGCCGGAACAAATTGCCGCTGCCTGCCTGTATATCGCCGATTGGCAAACAGCCGATAACGACCAGGACTTTATGAACAGCATTTTTGCCGGTGACTGCGGCATTTTGTTTGCCGGTTCGCCCTGTGCGCTGATTAGCGATTTGAAAGGCTTTGAACGGCGCGGTATCAGCGAGCCACAAACGGAGATTGTGGTGCGCGGTTCCCGTGAGGGCTTCATTGAAAATCTGAAGACCAATATGTCAATGCTGCGGCGGCGGATTAAAACGCCCAATTTGTGTTTTGAAAATTTGCAGCTGGGCACGGAAACCAACACCAGCATTTGTTTAACCTATATTCGAGGTTTGGCGGATCCGCAGCTGGTGCAGCGGGTGAAAGACCGCCTGAACAGTATTGAAATTGATGGGGTGCTGGAAAGCGGCTACCTGGAACAGCTGATTGAAGACGAGCCGTTTTCGCCTTTTCCCACAGTTGCCAACAGTGAAAAGCCGGACAAAGTGGTGGCCAAACTGTTGGAAGGGCGCGTGGGGATTATGGTTGATGGCACGCCCTTTGTGCTGACGGTGCCCACCTTGTTTGTGGAAAGCTTTCAGAGTGCGGAGGATTATTACTCTCGGCCATATATGGCTAGTATGGTGCGTTTTTTGCGTTTTTTTGCATTTATTTTTGCCGTTTACGGACCGGCCCTGTATATTGCTATCACTGGTTTTCATATTGAGCTGATACCGGCCAACTTAATGCTGAATATGTGGCAGGCTGCTGGCAGCACGCCGCTTTCAGCCGGCTGGTCGGTTTTCTTTTACGCCCTGGTTTATGAAGTGGTGCGAGAGGGCGGAATCCGTTTGCCGCGGCCGGTAGGCGCGGCCATCAGCATTGTGGGCGGTTTGGTGATTGGCGATATGGCCGTGCAGGCCGGCTTAATTTCTGCTCCGGTGGTGATAATCGTGGCCTTTACAGCGATTGCGATGTTTGTGGTAGACGCGCTGACCGACGCGGCCACAATTTTACGTTTTGCTTTTATTTTGCTGAGTTGGTGGCTAGGTTTTTGGGGGCTATTGCTGGGCACTTTGCTGTTGTTGCTGCATTTAGTTTCGCTGGAATCATTTGGGGTGGCTTATTTTGCTCCCTTTGCGCCCTTGTTGCCTTATCAGCTGCGGGATACGGTGGTGCGCTTTCCTCTTTGGCTGTTGGGGCGACGGCCGGGCAATATTACGGTGGGCAGTAAATGGCGGCAGCGACAGGCTGTGCCGCCCAACCAGGTTAAGGAGGATTAAATGCGCATAAATTGGGCAAAAATGGTCGGTGTTGCCGGTTTGCTAGGGCTGATTGTGTTAGCGGCCGGTTGCAGCGGTATCGACGCGCTGGACAGCGGGGATTTGAAGGATGTGGAGTTGGTTACAGCTTTGGCGGTTGATAAATCGGAGGACGAAAGTCAACTGATAGCAACGGTGCAACTGTTAAACCGGGATAAGGCTCTGGATAGGCAATACGCTGAAAGCTATTATAATCTGGCCGCAGCGGGCGTTAATTTGCCGGCGGCTGTTGGCGAGCTCTATCGTTTTGGCGCCAGGCAGCTGAACTTTTCGCATGCTTCCATATTGCTGCTGAGCGAGCAAAGCGCGGATTGCCAGCATTGGCTGGATTATGCTTTGCGTTCGCCGGAGCTTCGGCCGACTATTTATCCAGTTATTTGCCGAGCGAACGCTGGTGAGCTGTTGGCGGCAGAGGTTGAGAAGATAAGCCAGACGTATCTTCTCAATAATATTCTGGAGCCTTTGGGCAGCGGCCGGCCCGGTGCGGCGGCTATCAGCTTGCAAAGTTTTGTGGAGGATTTGCTCCAGCCTGGGATTGACCCTGTTTTGCCTTTGGTGGAACAGAGCCGGCAAGGCGTGGAGCTGGCTGGCTTGCTGGTGTTTAATGAGGCCGGCCAAGCGGTGGCGGCTTTGCCGGAGGAGGCTTGCTGGGGTTATATTTGGCTGACTAGGCCGCAGCATTTACGCGGTTACACGTTGGAGTTGCCACAGGCGGCGGTAGTTCAGGTAGAAAATGCTATTGTTAAGGCGGAAACTACAGCTTTGGCGGACGGTTGCGCGTATGTGCAGTTTCAGCTGAAATTACGGGTGCGGCTTTTGAATAATCCGGCTGCGCTTTCTGAAAAGGAATTGCAAAAGCTAACGGAGGATCGTTTGCAGCAGTTGTTAGAAGCCGCTTTAAGCGAAAGCCGCCACTGGCGATTGGATTTTCTGGGCTTGGGGCGGGAAGTGTATCGACATCAACCGCAGCTTTGGCAGGCTTGGCAGGAACAGGCCTATTTGGATAAGCTGACAGTCAGCTTGAGCGCGGAAACAGAAATTTTGCAATCTTGATTAAAATGCCAGACAGTGAAACAGGGGGTGCAGAATGCAGGGAAAAATTGGCCGGGCCGAGTTCTTTTCTCTGGCTTTGGTTTTGTGTTTAAGCAGCGTTCTGCTGCTTGGGGCGGTGGAAAAGGCGGCCGGGCCGCTGGCCTGGCTGTTTTTGACGGCGGCTTTGCCGGCCGGTTTGCTTTGCTGGTTGCTTTTTTACTTTTGGCTGAAGCTTTATGCCGGGCAAAGCTTTGGTGCGGCTTTGGAATATGCTTTTGGCCGGGCCGGCGGACGAATGGTTTTGTTTGCCTATGCTTTGTTTTGGCTGTTGCTGGTGGAGTTGTTTGGCGGCTGTGTGGCCGCCTTTTGGAGTTCTCTTGGCGCCAACAACCTGCCGCTTTGGTTTTACACAGCGCTTTTTTTGCTGGTGGTTGCCTGCTTTGCGGCCACCGGTGGCACGGCGTTGGCACGCGTGGCTTTGCTGGTGGTGGTGCCGGCCCTGCTTTTAACTTTGGTCAATTTGTGGTTGACGGTTTGGAATGCTGATTTTGGTAATTTGCTGCCTTGGCAACCTTTGCGTTCTGCTGAAAGTCAGGCTGCGCTTGGGCAAGGCTGGCGCTATGGTTTGCTGGTGTTCGGCGGTTTTTCCGCTTTGCTGCCTATTTTACAGCACACACGAGAGGTTAAGAGGCGGATGAGCACTTTGGCAGTGGCCTTGGTGGCGGCGTTTTTGCTGTGGCTGGTTTTGGCGTTGGGCAGCCAGGTGGTTTTGGGAGCTTCCTTGCCGCTTTATGAATTTCCGATATTGCAGGTGTTTTGTTTGGCTGAGTTTGGCCATTGGTTCAGTCGTTTTGAGGTTATCGGGGCTGTGCTGCTGGTGATGTTGGCGCTGCTTAGGGCTGCCGCACTGTTTGGGGCGGCGGTTGCCAGTTTGTTGGAGCTCTGGGCGGTGGGGCCGCAACAGCGCGGCCGCATTTGGCTGATTTCCTTGGGCTGCTGGCTACTGTTAATGGTTGTGTACTGGGCCGGTCAGTTTTATGCGCCACCAGGGGAGTTGCTTTTGGCAATCTGCGGCTGGTTGACGGCTTGTTTTGCCTTATTGTTGCCGGCATTGGCGGTGATTTTGGGCGCGCTTAAATTTAAAAAGGAGCACAAAAACATTATCGTAAAGCACGCGCAGGATTAGGCCGCCGCCTTACGGCGCATCGGAATAGATAAATTGGCGATATTGCAGATTTTGTTGCAAGATAGGCTTAATTTGCTGGTAGGCGGCCGGCGGGCAGCTGTAGAACTTATCTTGCAGCCGGTCGTATAGCATAGTCGCTTGCTTGGGATATTGCAAATCCGCCCCAGGCGCCGACTTGTAGTATTCTTTTACGACGGCGACCTCAAAAACGGTTTCGCCCGCCACATTTTGAAAGGAAAAAATTTCGTCCTGGAAATAAGCACCATAATCGGCAATGAACGGCTTAACCAGCTGTTCCGGCGCCGGGGTTTCCGTGCCGCGCCCGCTTTGCAGGGCGTTATAAATATTGCGCAGCAGTTGGTTGCCGCTCAGCTGATAATAATCGGAGCCGACGACGTGGCAGGGGTCCTCGTAAACCAGCTTGGCGATTGGTTGGCCGTTGATAGTGAAAGGCTCCGTGGCCATTGACACCATGCCGTCGTGATACCAGACTGTGCAGTCAAAGGCCTCCGCCACAAAGCGTAGCGGCACGTAGGTTGTATTTTGATATTCGTAAGGCGCGCCGGCCAGGGTGATTGGTTGCCCATTGCGGCTGGCCTGGCAGCTGCCGGACTGTAAGGTCAGGTTACTTTGGCCGTCGCTGATGGTGATTTGCGGCTCCTGCCAGCTGACGTTGGCATTGAAAAGCTCCGCGATGAAACGTAAAGGCACATAAGCAGTGCCGGCGCGTTCCTGGGCAAAAACTGTTGGCTGATCATCTGGCGCATAGGTTGGGGCAGAAAGATTTACACCGTCCAGCATAAGCGGCAAATTGGCTGAAGCGGCTAAGGTTGGTTGGGTTAGGGGTATTAGTAGAAATAATAAGCATAGGCCAAAAAATATTTTCTTCATCATAGGTGAGTGCCTCCTTAAAATATACATCTATACACTGTCAGGCTAAAATTTTATTCATTTGCTTTTATACTTTAGCAGGAAAAAGGAAAATTATGTAGAATAATTATAACATAGTTATATACGGATTGCAACCTTAAGAACATTTTTATAAGTTTATAAGCATTTTTAGCGTCGCTTGTCCGGTGTTTACTAAGACAGGCGAGTCGTTTTTATTTTGGAGGGGAATTGGCTATGGCTTATAAAAGCAGGCTGGCTGGTAAGGAAGCTGATTTGCTGTGCGATGCAGTTTTAGCTCTGCAAACCCGTGAAGAATGTTATCGTTTTTTTGACGATTTGCTGACGATGAATGAGTTTGTTTCAATGGGGCAACGGGTGGCGGTGGCGCGGATGCTTTATAATAATGAAAAATATACGGATATTACGGAAAAAACCGGCGCTTCCTCCGCCACTATTAGCCGGGTTAAACGTTGTGTTCAATATGGTGCGGACGGTTACACGCTTGTGTTGCAGCGCTTGGCTAAAAATGCCGATGATGAATAAAGGGCTACAAAAAGGTTGATTGCTGAAAAGGTGAGAAAATGAATATGGAGATTTTGCAGGATTTAAATGAAATGCAGCGTTTGGCTGTGGAAACCACCGAAGGGCCGGTGCTGGTGTTGGCAGGAGCCGGCAGCGGCAAAACCAAAGCCTTGGTGACGCGGGCCGCCTACTTGTTGCAAACCAAGGCCATCCGTCCCGGCGAGCTTTTGGCGTTTACTTTCACCAACAAGGCGGCGCGGGAAATGTGCGAGCGTATGGAAAAGCTGACCGGTTTTTCTGTCCGCAATATGTGGGTGGGTACTTTTCACAGCATTTGTTTGCGTATTCTGCACCGCGAAGTAAAATATCTGCCTTTTGACGCCCAGTTTATTATCTACGACGACGCCGACCAGCAAACTTTGTTGAAGCGTATCCTCAAGGAAATGGGCCTTAGTAAGGATAAGGAATACCACCCCAGGGCAGTGGCAGCGGAAATTGGCAAATGTAAAAATCAGCTGATGACGCCGGAGGATTACTTGCAGGAAATAGGCACGGAATGGGAAAACACGGTGGGCCGGATTTATGCGGCTTATCAACAGCGTTTGTTGGCTGCCAACGCTTTGGATTTTGACGATCTGATTATGTACACACTGCGCCTTTTTGAGAAGCACCCGGAGGTTTTGGCTAAATATCAGCAGCGTTTTCGCTATATTATGGTGGACGAGTATCAGGACACCAACTATTCCCAATATTACCTGATTAGATTGCTGGCCGAGGGCAGCCGGAATATCTGTGCGGTGGGCGACCCGGACCAAAGCATTTACGGCTGGCGCGGCGCGGATATTGGCAATATTTTGAATTTTGAGCAGGATTACAAGGATTGCCGCCTGATTAAGCTGGAGCAAAATTATCGCAGTACCAAAAATATTTTGGACGCGGCCAACAGCGTGATTGAGCACAACACTCAGCGCAAGCCCAAGGCCCTTTGGACGAACGCGCCGGCGGGCGAGCTGATTGAATATCAGGAGCTGCCGGACGATCGCTCGGAAGGCATGTTTGCGGTGGAAACCATTGCTATGATGCGTGAACAGGGCTATGGCTACAAGGATTTTGCGGTGGTTTACCGCACGCATACCCAGGCCCGCGTGCTGGAGGACGCTTTGCTGAAATATGGCTATCCTTATCACGTTTACGGCGGTCTGAAGTTTTACGAGCGCAAGGAGATTAAGGACACGCTGGCTTATCTGCGCTTGCTGGTGAACCCGGATGACAACCTGAGCCTGGGGCGGATTATCAACGAGCCCAAACGCAGCATTGGCGCGGGCAGCTATCAGAAGCTGGAGGAGGGCGCGGCCCAGTTGGGCCTTTCCGTTTATCGGGTGCTGACTATGCCGGAGGTTTTGCAAAACCTTTCGCCTACAGCGCAAAAAAGCGTGGGCCGCTTTGTAACTTTGATTACACACCTGCGCAGCCTGGTGCATGAGGTGGAAATCCCGGAGCTGCTGGACGCGCTTTGGACGGAAACCGGCTACTTTGATTATCTGGAAAAGCAGGACCCTACTTCGGCGGAATCGCGGAGGGAAAATTTGAAAGAATTTGCTGCTTCGGCAGTGGAATTTATGGAGAATATGGCGGAGGCGCAGCAGCTGGCCGGCGAGGATGAGTTTGACGATGCGGACGATAATTCGCCGACGCTGGAAAACTTTTTGGCGCGGATTGCCTTGATTACGGACACGGACAGCTACGACAGTGAGGACGGCAGCATAACCCTGCTGACGATGCACGCTGCCAAGGGGTTGGAGTTCCCGGTGGTGTTTATGGTGGGTTTGGAGGAGAAAATTTTCCCGCACGCCAGAGCCTTGACCGATGAGGACGATATGGAGGAGGAACGTCGCCTGTGCTATGTGGCGATGACCCGCGCCAAGGAACGCCTGATTATCACCAGAGCCATTCGCCGCAATTTGTTTGGCCAATATGTCAACCTGCCGCCCAGCCGTTTTGTGGGTGAAATCCCGCCGGAGCTTTTGAATATGCACACCCTGAGCTATCGGCGGCCGGAGCTTAAACGGGAACCGGCCCCGCCGGCAACCTCTCTGTTTGTCAGCCGGGCCAAACGTACCTATGAGCCGCAGCCGGAGGCTAAAACCCAGCTTATTAATATTGGCGATAAGGTTCAGCACACCAAATTTGGCTTGGGCGTGGTGGTGAAAATTGAGGGCAGCGGCGAGGAAGCCTCGCTTTCCATTGCTTTTCCGGGCCAGGGTATTAAGGTGCTAATTCAAAAATATGCGCCGTTAAAGCTGATGAAATAAAACTTATGAGATGATTGTTAAAAACAGAGGTTTTTATGGAATATCAGGAAGTTAAACAGGATTTGTTTACGGTGGCGGAGGATTACTATTTGGCTCATTGTATCAGTGCGGATTTTGCGATGGGCAAGGGCATTGCCGTCCAATTTAATCAGCATTTTGATATGCGGAACAAATTGCGGGCGGCTTTTCCTGGCTATCTGACGGCCTGGCAGGCGCAGGGGCGCAACTGTGATTGTCTGTTGCAGGGGCGGGTGTTCAACCTGATAACTAAGGAGAGGTTTTTTCATAAGCCAACCTATCAGAGTTTGCAGGGCGCCTTGGCGATAATGTGCGAATTGTGCCGGCAGCGGCAAATTAAGCGTTTGGCAATGCCATTGATTGGTTGCGGCCTGGACGGCTTGCAATGGCCGCAGGTTTCGGAGATAATCCAACAGGTTTTTGCAGCGGCTGAGGGGCAAATTCTGGTTTGTATAAAATAAAAATATATTAAGCATTTTTGCGGCGCACCTTTCATATCCCTAAATAACAGGGCAGGGGAGGTGCGCCGTTTTTGGTTAATTTAATTTGGTTTTTACTGCTGCTGGCCGGCTTTGCGGCGGCGGCCTGGCAGGGAAATATTGGTTTGGTGACGCAGGCGGCCTTTGCCGGGGCCAACAAAAGCGTGGGCCTGATAATCTCGCTGGCCGGGGTGCTGATGTTGTGGCTGGGTGTTTTGGCCTTGCTGGAGAAAAGCGGTTTGCTGGCTAAGCTGGGCCGTTTTTTTGCGCCCTTGCTGCACCGGCTTTTCCCGGAGCTGCCGGCGGACAGCCCGGCTTTTTCCGGCATCGTGCTCAATTTTTGCGCCAACCTGCTGGGCTTGGGCAATGCGGCCACGCCCTTTGGTCTGCAAGCTATGCAGGAGCTGCAACGGATTAATCCCCAGCCGGACACGGCTAGCAATAGCATGATAACCTTGCTTTTGCTGAACACCAGCGCCGTTACTTTGCTGCCCACCACGGTGATTGCTTTGCGCAGCAGTGCGGGCTCTGCTAACCCGGCGGAGATTGTGGGCCTTTGCATTTTATCCTCTGCTTTTGGTTTGCTGGTTGGTTTGCTGGCGCACGCAATATGCCGTCGGTTGGCTGGAGGGCGGTGAGTTGGCTGAAATGGGAATGGCTGAAATTGTGCTGGGGCTTTCGCAGTGGGCCATACCGCTGTTTCTGATCTTGGCGCCCTTGTATGCGCTGTTTAAGGGCGTGGATGTTTACAATGTGTTTTGCGAGGGCGCAGCTAAGGGGTTTGGCCTTTTGGTGCAGATTTTGCCCTTTCTGCTTGGCATGCTAGTGGCGATAGAGGTTTTCAGCGCCAGCGGGGCAATGGAATTGGCTTTGGGTTGGCTGGAGCCGCTGGCGGAGCGCTTTGGGTTGCCGCCGGATATTCTGCCGCTGGCAGTGCTGCGTTCCCTTTCCGGCAGCGGCGCGTTGGCCTTGTGCTCGCAAATTTTGGAGGTGCATGGGCCGGATAGCTTTGTGGGGCGGCTGGCCGCCACTATGCAGGGCAGCACGGACACCACATTTTATGTGCTGACGGTTTATTTTGGTTCGGTTGGTATTATTCGTTATCGTCACGCGCTGGCCGTGGGCTTGCTGGCTGATCTGGCGGCTTTTGCGGCGGCCTTTTGGCTTTGCTCAATGGTTTGGGGTTAAATTAGAAAATAAACGTTGCTTTAAGGTCTTTTATTTGTTATAATTGGTATAGACGATTTATATTTACCAAAAACATCAGAAACAATTATAAAGAGAAAATGCAGGAAAGATTACAGAAAATTTTGGCTCAGCACAACGTGGCCTCACGTCGGGCGGCGGAGCAGTTGATTTTGGCTGGGCGGGTTCAGGTGAACGGCCAAGTGGCCAAGCTGGGTGATAAGGCCGATGCAGACGATGATGAGATTTTGTTGGACGGCCAACCGCTGCCGCCTGTGGCCGGCCTGCGTTATGTGCTGCTTTACAAACCGGCCGGCTACATCACCAGCGTGAAAGATGAGCGGGGCCGCCGCACGGTTTTGGATTTATTGCAGCAGATGCCAGAGGAGCGGCTTTACCCGGTGGGGCGGCTTGATTACGCTACCTCCGGCGTTTTGCTGCTGACGAACGACGGCGAATTGACGCAGGCCCTTTTGCACCCTAAGGGTGAGATTACCAAAGTTTATCAGTGCGCGGTGCGGGGCAAGGTAACGGTGGACAAGCTGCGGCGGCTGGCGCAAGGCGTTGAGCTGGACGACGGTTGGACGGCGCCGGCCAAGGCCCGGCGGGTGAATGACACCGTGGTGGAGTTGGCTATTCATGAGGGGCGTAATCGGCAAGTGCGCCGAATGATGGCGGCCGTGGGGTTGGAGGTTGTCTGGCTAAAGCGTATTAGCTTTGCCGGTTTAACTTTGCTTGGTTTGAAGCCCGGCCAGTGGCGTGAGCTAACCACATCGGAACTGGAAAATCTTTTGCAGCTGAAAGCGCAGATACAGAATAAAAAAATGGAGGCGAGGAAAAATGACAGAGATTAAAAGGAAAGGCGAAAGCACCGAGGAAAGAATGGAAATGGCCTACGAGGGCGCGCGCGGTTACTTTCGGCAGGGTTTGAACTGTGCCGAATGCGTGCTGAAAGCTTTTATGGAGGTTTACGATACCGGCCTGCCGGCGGAGAGCGTGGCCATGGCCACCGGTTTTGGCGCCGGCCTGGGGCACACCAAAGAGGGTGTTTGCGGGGCAGTTTCCGGTGCGGTGATGGCCCTAGGTACAATTAAGGGCCGCCGGGACCCGATGGAGGGCGAAGATATGGCGGAGCGCGTGGCAAAGCTTCAGCAGGAAATTTATCCGTTGTTTGGCGATTTGGTGCGGGAAATTCAGGCCGCCAACAATGGTTGCCTGCTTTGTAAGGATTTGGTGGCGCCGTTTGAAGATTTTAACGATAAACCGCGCAAAAAGTTTTGTATGCAGATGATTGCTGAATGTGCCAAAATGGCGGCTAAGCATGCCGATAAGGAATAAATAAATCAAACATAAAAACGGAGGCGGAGATTATGGAGGCAGAAAGAACTCGTTTGCAGCAGGGAATGGTTCAGGTTTACACTGGCAACGGCAAAGGCAAAAGCACGGCGGCCTTTGGTTTGGCGCTGCGGGCGGCCGGCTGTAATATGCATGTGGTGATTATTCAGTTTATGAAAGTGAGCGGTCATTACGCGGAGGACGAGGGCATTCGTCGCCTGGGTGAAACGGTGGAGCATTATTGCTTTGGTAATCCTGGCTGGGTAAAAAAAGGCGAGGGCAGCGAAGCGGATTATGCCCAGGCCAAGGCTGGCATGGATAAAGCACGTCAGGCTTTGCAGGATCCGGATGTGGATATTGTGATTTTGGATGAAATAAACAATGCGCTTTACTTTGAGCTGGTGACGGAGGCTGAGGTTTTGGAGCTGGTGAAAAACAAGCTACCGAATATTGAGCTTTTGATGACCGGCCGCAATGCGCCGGATGCGATTATTGAAGCCGCAGACCTGGTAACTGAAATGCGCGAGGTTAAGCATTACTATACTAAAGGTGTGCCGGTGCGGCGCGGGATTGAGTTCTAAATGACCAACGTTTTGGTGATTGGCGGCGGTGCGGCCGGTTGTCTGGCGGCTATTTGGGCGGCCAGAGCTGGCGCGTCGGTGACGCTTTGGGAAAAAAACGACCGCCTGGGCCGCAAGCTGGCCATAACCGGCAAGGGCCGCTGCAATGTTACCAACGCCGCCCCGATTGATGAACTGATTGCTAATATTATCGGCAACGGGCGTTTTATGCACAGCGCCTTTGCGGCTTTTGACAATCGGGCTGTGATGGAGTTTTTTGAGGATTTGGGCGTGCCCTTAAAGGTGGAGCGTGGTCAGCGGGTTTTTCCGCAATCGGACAAAGCGGCTGATGTGATTAACGCTTTAGAAAGGGAATTGAAACGCCTAAAGGTGGAAATTTGCTTCAACACATCGGCCCGGCGTTTGCTGTCGGCGGGGCCGATGGAGGCGGCCGAGGGCCGGCGGGTGGTTGGCGCAATGGCCTCCGATGGACGTAAAAAACAGGCGGAGGCGGTTATCTTAGCGACCGGCGGCGCAACCTATCGGGCCACCGGCAGCAGCGGCGACGGTTATGCTTTGGCCGCGGCGGCCGGGCATCGGATTATTGAACCGTTGCCGGCGTTGGTGCCTTTGGTGGCCGCCGAGCCCTGGGTGGGCGAACTGGCTGGGCTTTCTCTGCGAAATGTGGAGTTTAGCCTTTATAAAAATGGCCTGCCTGGCAAAAAAAATTTACTGGTGAAGCTTTTTGGCGAATTGCTGTTTACTCATTTTGGCCTTTCCGGCCCGGTGGTGCTCACTGCCTCCCGCCAGGCGGCCTTGTTCTGGCGGGATAATCCAGGAGAGCAGCTGTTGGCCCAGATTAATTTGAAGCCGGCGTTGACGCAGGAGCAGCTAAACGCACGCCTGGAGCGGGAGTTGCTGGCAGGCCCAAAACGGCACCTACATAATGTTTTAACGGACTGGCTGCCCAAATCATTAATTTTGCCCTTTTGTCAGCAAGCCGGACTGCCGCCGGACAAGCCGCTAAACACATTGCAGAACAAGGAGCGGCAGCAGCTTTTTCAGACTATTCAAGCTCTGCCGATTAGGCTGCTTGGCACCAGGCCGCTGAATGAGGGCATTGTCACCTGCGGCGGTGTGTGCGTTAAGGAGGTTAATCCCAAAACCTTTGCTTCCAAGCTGGCTGCCGGTTTATTCATTGTGGGCGAACTGTTGGACGTTGACGCGCTGACCGGCGGTTATAATCTGCAAGTGGCGTTTAGCAGTGGGTATGCGGCCGGATTGGCGGCGGCTTCTGTAAATTGTTCCTAGCAAACTCTACTAAACTAAAAAACAGACTGTTTCGGAAAATTTTTTTCCAAAACAGTCTGTTATCTTTTAAGCTTAAATTATTCAGCAGTGTAGGGCAGCAAAGCCACGATACGGCTGCGCTTGATAGCCTCAGTCAGCATACGCTGATGCTTGGCACAGTTGCCGGAAACACGGCGGGGCAAAATCTTGCCGCGCTCAGTGATATAGTTACGCAGGCGTGCGGTGTCTTTGTAGTCGATATATTGCGCTTTATCAACGCAGAAGCGGCAAACACGACGACGGCTGCGGCGGCCACGATTGCCACGGAAAGGACGTCTTTCCTCCCTAGCTTTTTCTTCAGCCATGGGTTTTTCCTCCTTATATTATTGCAGTTAGCTGCAAATTTTTTCAAGTAAATTTGTTAAAACGGCAAATCATCGCTGGTGAGTGGCGCGGTGTTTTCAAAACTGTTGATAGCGCCAAGATTAGGGGATTCATAGCCAGTGTTGGTGTTGTTATTAGCGGCATTGCCCTCATTGCGGGAAGACAAAAAGCGCACATTGTCCGCGATAACCTCAGTAACATAACGACGTTGGCCGTCGTTGCCTTCGTACGAACGAATTTGCAGGCGACCATCCACTGCGGCCAGCCGGCCTTTAGCCAAATATTGAGCGCAGTTTTCCCCTTGTTTGTTCCAAACCACGATATTAATAAAATCCGTTTCCCGATTGCCGTCCTGGTTGGTGAAAGGTCTATCCACAGCCAGGGTAAAAGAACAAACGGCATGGCCGTTTGGCGTAAAACGCAGTTCAGGATCACGGGTCAATCTGCCGATTAAAACAATTCGGTTTAGCATAAATTACACCTCTTATTCAGGCAAACGAGTGACAAGATAACGCAGAACGCTGTCGGCAATTCGGAAATTACGCTCCAGCTCCTGCGGCAATTCCGGCTCGGCTTTAAAGGTTACCAAAACGTAGTAGCCTTCGCGAAGTTTTTCGATTTCGTAGGCAAGCTTTCTTTTGCCCCAAATATCGGTTTTCACAACTTCGCCGCCATTTGCCTGAATCAATGCGTTAAATTTTTCTACAGCAGCAGCATATTCTTCCTCGGTCATCTCCGGGCGCAGAATATACAAAGCCTCGTAATCACGCATGTCAGCACCTCCCTTCGGACTTCTGGCTGCCTCAGTTTGGCCTGAAACAGCAGGGATATTTTCATCTGGTGGGCCGGCCTTTTCAGCCTTTGCAGCCCAGCCTTTATATTATAGCAGATGTTTTTGCCAAAAACAAGCCCCTAAAGGCAAAAAATTCTCAAAAAACCATTACCTGTTTGCTACTTTTTATGATTCGCTTAAAATAAGGGCGGTATCGGCATTAATAGTGTAAGTGTGGGAATGGCCGGCCTCCAGCATATTTGTGTAATACCAGGCATCGGGCGGATTGTCCGGCCAACTGGGCAGGTTTGGCTGTTCCGTTAGATGTTCAGTACATGAGGCACGGTTGAACAGCAAGTTAAGCAATGTTACGGCCTCCGCACGGCTAACTGCCTGATTAGGGCGAAAAGTGCCGTCAGGGTAACCGTGCAGCCAACCAAAAGCCGCCGCTTGATTGATGGCTTCCGTGGCCCAATGTTCTGTGATGTCCGGGAAAGCGTTGGCAATAGAGTTGCTTGAATGATTGGAAAAATCTGTTGTTTGCAGGTTGTGTACCCGTACGGCCAGCGTTGCCATCTCTGCCCGCGTGAGATAGGCCTGCGCTTGCAAACTGCCGTCCTGATAGCCTTGCAGCAGCTCAGCCTGCTTGAGGAAATTAACCGCGTCGTCATACCAATTTGTTTCATTTGTTGTTGTGGGAGCGTCTGGATTTAACAAACGATAAAGCATAACAGCCGCTTCGGCTCGGCTCAGATAAGCGTTAGGCCGGATTGTACCGTCGGCATAACCGTTGATATAGCTGGGGTGTGGCACCTTTTGCGGGGTTGGCGGTTGAGGTGGCTCTTCAGGCTGGGGTTGGGTCGGTGGTTGGTATCTGCCGCCGGAGCCGCCACCGCCGGGCCTGTCCATTGGCTGATTTCCCGGACTACCCTCCTGCCAAACGGCATACAGCGTCAGGGTTGGCTCTTTCCGGCTCAATGTTAGCTTATCGCCGGGTTGATAGACGGCTGCGGTGGCTGTCGATTTTAAGGCCCAGCCTATAAATGTGTAGCCATTGCGCTTTGGCTGTTCGGCGGTTATTTCAAATTGATATTCTTCAGCGGCGCTGTAGTAAACCTGTTCTGCCGGCGTTTCCAAGCCTCCGTTGCTGTTGTAGTATAAGCAAAAGGCGGTTTCCTGCGGTTTCTCCGGCGGCGGCGTGGGCTTCTCAGGGTCGGACGGGATTTCGGGGTTGGGCTGCCAAACTGCATAAAGAGTCAGCTTTGGGGCTTCCTTATGCAGGAAAATTAATTGCCCTGCTTGATAGGCGGGCTGGTTAGCATCAGGCTGGACCGCCCAGCCAATAAACAGATAGCCGCGTTGCGTTGGTTCTTCCTGAGGGATAAAAAAAGCGTAGCTTTCACTTTCGGCACTAGCCATTTGCGGATAGGGCTCGTTGCTGCCGCCGTTGGCGTTAAAGGAAAGTTGATACTGATAAACAGGCTGATGTTCTGCCGGTTCTGTGCAAATTAGCTTAAAGCATGGCAGCTGAGCATTTTCCAGCTGCCAGGTTTGGGTTGAGGTATTAAAATATAGCTGAATAGTTTGCTCGTTTGCAGCTTCTAAGGCAAGCTGGTGCGGGCCGTAGGTTGTGTTATATCGTTCAATATAAGGTTGGGCCTGAATGGTCAACAGGCAGCTGTAGGCGTTGTCGGAGCAAGGCCGGCTGGGGCCGATTTGCAGACCATTTGGCTCTAAACTTAGGCCAATAGGGTAATGCTCGGTTTGGGCGACATTGATACATTCCAACCGTACCGGAATTAAAGTACCTAAAATTTGCGCCAGCTCAGTGTAGACAGGCTGGGCTGGCGCTTGGCAATTTACTATGAACGTAATCTTATTATAATCAGGGCTTGCGAGCCAGGCCGCCCTTTCTTCATCATAAAACAAGGTTAGCGCTTGTTCCCTTGACGAGGTTGCCAGCAGCCTGTGGCCGCTTATGTCGGCATTGTAATCGTCCAGGTAGGCGGCAGGTTGAATTAGCAAACTGGCCGTAAAATTGTTATTGTCCGTTTGCTGGAGCTGAAAAGTGTAGCTATTTTCTTTAAGCGCAAAGCCGCAAAGCAAATGGCCGGCCGCGCTGTTGGCGCATTTGAGCCTTACAGCATCGGGTCCTAAAAGCTCTTTGAGGTATTCGTAGGGCGGCTCAGCCGGCAGCTTTTGCCAGACAGCATAAAGGGTGGTTTGCTTTTCGGTGGTGATTAAACTGCCGCCAGGTTGACAAATGGGCTGCGTGGCTTCGGCCTCAAGGGCCCAGCCTAAAAAGCTGTGGCCGGGGCGCTGAGGGGTTGCTTCTGCAATCGTAAACAGGCAATTTGCTGCTGTGCTTGTGACCTGCTGCTCATTTGGCGCGTTGAAACCACCGTTGGCGTTGTAAAACAGGGTATATTCAATTAGCTCTGGTTCCGGCGGCTGTTCTTGCTGTTGCCAAATAGCGTAAAGTATATTTTGCTCTTGCATAGCCAAAAAAACTTCATTGGTCTGGAATTGAGGCAGCGTCGCATTAGCGTCTGTATGCCAGCCGAGGAAATCCCAGCCGGGACGAATTGGTTTGGCGGCGCTTATTGTAAATACATGAAAAAAATCGAAATCATATTCAATCTGCGGCTCCGGGGCCAGAGCGCCGCCGTTAGCGTCGTAAATTAATGTATAGCAGTGCTCCAACGGCTGGTGGTTGTTCTTCTGCCAAACGGCATAAAGCGTGGTTAAGGGCGCGCTGGCCCAAAACTCATCGCCGGCCCTAAAGTCAGCGGATACGGCCTCTGACGAAGTACTCCAGCCTAAAAAAATATAACCAGTTCGCACAGGCTCGTCAAAGCTAATTTGAAAAGGGCAGAATATTTCCGCGCTTTGCGCAGTTTGGGCCGCAGGGGCTTGTGCGCCGCCGTTAGCGTCGTAAAGTAGGGTGAAAGTTTGGGATGGCTGCGGCTGGTTTGATTGCCAAACGGCATAAAGAATGGTTAGGCTTTCCGTAGCCAAAAACATATTGCCGGGCTGATATTCGGCCTGGGCAGCGTTTTCAGAACTGGCCCAACCGGCAAATATGTAGTTTTCACGGGTTGGTATTTCGTTGGAGATATAAAAAATGTTAGAGGTGCTTTGTTGAAAAGTCGGTGCATTATCACCACCGTTCGCGTCATACATAAGAAAATATTGAAAGGTTGGCTCGGCATTGTTGGCGTAAATATTGTTTGCCAATGCTGAGCTGTTGGATAAAAAAATCTGCGTCAAAATTGCGCAGAAAAACAAAGATATTTTTATAGTTTTCATAGTTTTCTACACCTCGAAATATAAAATATATTTAGGTTTTGACTATTTTATATAAAAAATCTTATATTGTTGCTTATTATAATACTTTTCATTCTTTTTCGCAAGACTTTTCTGGTAATTTTTTCCATAAATAGCGCAGGAGTTGGATTGTATTCTTAAAGTATTTTGTATTTTACGTTTTTTTGGAGCTAAATCTGCAAAATAAATATTTACTAATTTCTAAAAAAAGTGTATAATTATAATCAAACATATTTTTTGAAGAATTTGAGATTGAAAGAGGTGTATTTATTGTCGTATACGCAAGAAATTTATGAGAGAGTGGTTGCCAAAAATCCGCACGAGCCGGAATTTTGTCAGGCCGTAAAAGAGGTGTTGGATTCCATTGAATTGGCGGTTAGCGCTAATGAGGAAAAATATCGTCGGGTTTCCCTGCTGGAAAGATTGGTGGAGCCGGAGCGTGCGGTTTCTTTCCGGGTGCCGTGGTATGACGACCAGAATGTGGTGCGGGTAAACCGGGGCTATCGTATCCAGTTTAACAGCGCTATTGGGCCGTACAAGGGCGGTTTGCGCTTTCACCCCTCGGTAAACCAGAGCATTTTGAAATTTTTGGGTTTTGAGCAAATATTTAAGAACTCCCTGACTGGCCTGCCGATTGGCGGCGGCAAGGGCGGTTCTGATTTTGACCCCAAAGGGAAATCGGACCGTGAGGTTATGCTCTTTTGCCAGAGCTTTATGACTGAGCTTTTCAAATATGTCGGCGCCGACCGTGATGTGCCGGCAGGCGATATTGGCGTGGGCGGCCGCGAAGTTGGCTATCTTTATGGCCAGTACAAACGCCTTACCGGTATGTACGAGGGCGTGCTGACCGGCAAAGCCATTCCTTTTGGCGGATCGCTAGGGCGCACTGAAGCCACTGGCTACGGTCTGATTTATATGCTGGAGCAGATGATGCAACATTCCGGTGGCACGCTTGTTGGTAAAACCACCCTGGTTTCCGGTTCCGGTAACGTGGCGATTTACGCTGTGGAAAAGGCCCAGGCCAAAGGAATGAACGTGGTTGCAATGAGCGATTCCAACGGCTACATCTATGACCCTAAGGGCATTAAGTTGGACGTGGTTAAGGATATTAAAGAAGTTCGCCGTGGCCGTATCAAGGAATATGCCGAGCGCGTGGATTCCGCAATCTATACCGAGGGCAAGGGGATTTGGACTTTGCCTTGTGAGATTGCCTTGCCTTGTGCAACTCAGAATGAGCTGGAGCTGGAGGATATGAAAACCCTGCTGGCCAACGGCTGCCAGGTGGTTGCCGAGGGCGCAAATATGCCGACTACTCGCGAGGCCACTGACTATGCGATTGAAAAGGGCATTATGTTTATGCCGGGCAAAGCGGCCAATGCCGGCGGCGTGGCCACTTCCGCTTTGGAGATGTCCCAAAACAGTATGCGGCTTAGCTGGACCTTTGAGGAAGTTGATCAGCGTTTGCAGCGGATTATGGCAGATATTTACCAAAAAACATCTGACGCCGCTAACCGCTACGGCCAGCCTCATAACTTCGTTTTAGGCGCTAACATTGCCGGTTTTGAAAAAATTGCCAGCGCAATGACAGCTCAAGGCGTTTGCTAAAGTTTTATCGCCGACAAAACGGCGGCGACTGTTTGCTGATGAAAGCTGTCTGCTTGTTTGCAGGCAGCTTTTGTTGCATTGGCTTAAATTGGAGAAGGGAGCGGTAAAAATGTCTGTTAATGTGTCGATTAAACTGTCCAATCAAAAACAAACTTTGCAAATTCAGGACGTGCTTTTTCAGGGAATGCGCTATGGCATTATGGACGCTGCTTATAGATTGTCGGAAAATGAAACGGGTGAGGTGATGGTAATTTTTAACACCGGCTACCTGGGGCGGGGATATGAGATTACTTTGCCGCAGGGAGCGATTGAACTGCGTTTGCCAATCCCCACCGGCGATACGGATATTCGCTTTTTCTATGCTTACTTGCAAAAGCTGTGCCAAAAATTTTCTACCACTGATTTTTGGCGCGAGGACGAAAAGGGCAGTTTTGCGGCGATTGCCGATTATATTAAGGAAGATATTGGTTTAAGCGAGCAGACTTTGCGGGTTATGGAGGCGGATATTGACGCCGGCAAGTACAACTCGATGTATCTTTTTGGCGTTCTCAATCCGATTGCGATTGGCAAAGCTGATTTGCGGGAAATTGACGGCAGTTTGTCAAAATTGGCAGCCTTTTTCCAGCGCCATCAGGCTATGGACGTTTATTATGCCAAACCCAATGTTTATCAGAGAAAGGACGAAACGCTGTTTGGCGTGTACGCCTTGCCGGAAAATGTGCCGGCGGTTTTTCCCAAGCAGCCTGGCTTGTTTATGGGGCCTAAGGATATGCAGATAGACAATTGGTATGTTGGCTTTGTTATCAATGATGATTTGGCCGGGACGGTTTCCTATGCCGATTTTTTGGCTAATACCAAGCCGTCTGCGGCATATGATGTGGAGCATTTTATCATCAGCCTGAATAAAAGGCAGATGACTAAATTGCTGAGTTTTCACGGTGCACAGCCGTAAACAGTTTTAAACGTAAAAGCCCTTTGCCGAAAATTTTTTCAACAAAGGGCTTTACAAACCGCCTAAAAAATGGTATAGTATATAAGTGTTCTGCGGGTGTAGTTTAATGGCAGAACAAGAGCTTCCCAAGCTTTTAGCGAGGGTTCGATTCCCTTCACCCGCTCCATTTTTAGATAAGAGGCTCTCCAGTTGGAGGGCTTTTTTGCTGTTCGGAAATAATTTACAGCGGCGTTCAATTTTGAAAACGCCGCTGTAAATGAGTATGAAAGAGTATTACTTGATAGATTCGGATTATTTGTCAATTTCCGGGTACTGCAAAGCGTCGAAGCCCTCCTTGCCGGTGCGCACCTGAATAACGTTCTGCACGTCGTAAACAAAGATTTTGCCGTCGCCGTATGTTCCGGAATAGAGCACCTGTTTGGCAACCTCCACAATAGCATTTACCGGCACCTTGGAAACCACAACCTCCACCTTAACTTTCGGCACTAATTTGGTTTCCACGGCCACGCCGCGATAAAATTCCGTGGCTCCTTTCTGGAGGCCGCAGCCCATCACCTCGGTGACGGTCATGCCAGTTACGCCCAAAGCGGAGAGGGCATTTTTCAATGCTTCAAAACGGGTGCGTCGGGTAATTATAACCACTTTGCTGATACCGCTGCTGCCGGCGGCCGCTTCCGGGATAGTTTCCGCCAAATTGGGCAGGGTAACGGCGGCGGCGCAGGGAGCCTGCGGCTCCGTAACTTCATATATATTGTGGGTTACAGACATAAAATCAGCATAGGAGCTTACTAAGCCGTGTTCGGTAATATCCAGGCCGGCAATTTCCTCAGCCGGGGTAACGCGTAGGCCGATAGTTTTTTTCAGCAGATTAAAGATAATAAACATGGTAACAGCCACCCAGGCGATAACACTGACCACGCCCAGAGCTTGCACACCCAGGAAATGCAAACCGTGTCCGTAAAGCAGGCCCTCGTCCACGGAGAACAAACCGAGCAGCAGGGTGCCGCTGGCCCCGCAAACGCCGTGAACAGCAATCGCACCGACAGGGTCGTCAATTTTTAACCCCTTGTCAATGAACTCAACTGCAAATACAACCAGCAGGCCGCAGATAGCGCCAATGATGGCCGCGCCTAATGGCGAAACTGCGTCGCAGCCTGCGGTGATACCAACCAGGCCAGCCAATGAGCCGTTCAGGGTCATCGAAACATCAGGTTTGCCGTAACGAACCCAGGTCAGCAGCATAGTTACCAAGGTGGCCGCTGCGGCGGACAGGTTGGTGGTTACGAAGATGGAAGCCGCCGCCGTGGCGCTTTCTGCCGAGGAGATGGAAACAGTGGAGCAGCCGTTGAAGCCGAACCAGGCAAACCAGAGAATAAACACGCCCAGTGCGCCAAGGGTTAGGCTATGGCCGGGAATAGCGTGGCTTTTGCCGTTGCTGTCATATTTGCCAATGCGCGGCCCGATAATTGCCGCACCAATAAGCGCGGCCACGCCGCCCACCGTGTGCACCGCGGTGGAACCGGCAAAATCGTGGAAGCCCAACTGGCTCAGCCAACCGCCGCCCCAAATCCAGTGGCCGGAAACAGGGTAAATGCAGGCGCTGATAAGCAAGGAGTAAAGGCAGTAGCTGGCAAATTTAGTGCGTTCCGCCATTGCCCCGGATACAATAGTGGCGGCGGTGGCGCAAAAAACTGTCTGAAAGATGATAAACGCAAACGAGGTGTAGCCGCCGTCTGCGCCGTAATCGCCGCGGATTAGGAAATCCGGCGCGCCAATCAGGCCGGCGATGTCGGAGCCGAACATCAGGCCGAAGCCCAGCAGCCAGAAGATAACGCTGCCAATGGCAAAGTCCATCACGTTTTTCATAATGATGTTGCCGGCGTTTTTAGCCCTGGTAAAGCCCGTTTCCACCATTGCAAAGCCGGGCTGCATAAAAAATACCAACGCAGCACCCAACAGCACCCAAAGAGTATCAAGACCGATAATAAGTTCATCCATTGTTAAATCACTCCAATTTTGTTTATATAAAAATAATGTGTTAAACGAAAATAAAATAAAAAAGACGTGCTTTGTGAAGCGGAACTTCACTTGGCACGTCTTTGTGTCGAAATATTAAATTTTAGTAGAACAAAAGCTGACTGTAGGTCGGGAATGGCCAGTACTTAGCGGCGCACAGGCCCTCCAGCTGGTCGGCAACCGCCCGCAGCTCATTCATTTTGGGCAAAACCTTGTCGTGATAGTACATAGCTTTGGCTTCGGAATTGGGCGAGTCGCAGTCGTTCAGTAAAGCCTGTAAATCGGCAATATTTTGAGCCAAGCCGTCGCTGCATTCGGAAATTTTAGTCAACAGTTTTTCCTCAGCCGTACAGCTGATTCCGGCGATTTGCTTTTTCGCCAACAGGCAATCGGCCAGTTCGTGCGAGTAGGTGAGCACCGCCGGTAAAATTTCCGTTTGGGCCATATCCAGCATGGTTAAGGCTTCAATATGCAAAACCTTGTGGTATTCTTCCATAATGCTTTCCACGCGTGCCTGCATTTCCTTGCGGCTGTAAATACCCTGGCGGGCGAACATGGCCACGTTTTTGGCGTCCATATAGTGCGGCAACGCTTCCGGCGTGGATTTCAGATTTAGCAGACCTCGTCTTTCGGCCTCGTCAACCCATTCCGGCGCGTAATTGTTGCCGTTGAAGATAATGCGCTTGTGAGCCTGCAACTGAGTTTTCAGCAGCTTGTTCAGGGCCTCGTCAAATTCAGCCGGGCTGACGGCCTCCAACTCGTCGGCAAACACACACAAAGTATCAGCCACAATCGCGTTCAGGATAATATTGGGGCAGGCCAGCGAGAAGCCGGAGCCCAGCATACGGAACTCAAACTTGTTGCCGGTGAAAGCAAAGGGCGAAGTGCGGTTGCGGTCGGTGCTGTCCTTGGGCAGCTTGGGCATTGCACGCACCCCAAAATCCAGATAATCATTGCCCTGCTCTGTGTATTTTTCATCATTAGCCAGAGATTCGATAACCGCTTCCAGCTCGTCGCCGATGAAAACGGAAACAATGGCCGGCGGCGCTTCATTAGCGCCCAAGCGGTGGTCGTTGCCGGCGCTGGCAACGGAAATGCGCATTAAATCCTGATAATCGTCAACAGCCTTAATAATCGCGGTGAGATAGGTGAGGAACTGCATATTTTCCCGCGGCGTTTTGCCGGGCTCCAACAGATTTTCACCCAAATCAGTAGCCATAGACCAGTTGTTATGTTTGCCGGAGCCGTTTACGCCGTCAAAGGGCTTTTCGTGTAGCAGGCAGGTCAGGCCGTGGCGGGCCGCCACCTTTTTCATCATTTCCATTACCAGCTGGTTATTATCAGTGGCATTGTTGGTGGTGGAGTAAATGGTGGCCAGCTCGTGCTGGGCCGGCGCCACCTCGTTGTGGCGGGTTTTGGCTAAAATGCCCAGCTTCCAGAGCTCCTCGTCCAAATCCTGCATAAAGCTGATAACGCGCGGCCGGATAGCGCCAAAGTAGTGATCCTCCAGCTCCTGGCCTTTGGGCGGCATCGCGCCGAACAGGGTGCGGCCGGTGAAGCGCAAATCCTCGCGCTGCTTAAACATCTCTGCGTCAATCAGGAAATATTCTTGTTCCGGACCAACCGTGGTGCTGACGTGGGTGGCCTCCGTGTTGCCGAACAGGCGCAAAATCCGCAGGGCCTGTCTGTTGATAGCTTCCATTGAGCGCAGAAGGGGTATTTTTTTATCCAGCACCTCGCCGCCATAGGAACAGAAAGTGGTGGGGATACACAGGGTGTTGTCTTTGATGAAAGCGTAAGACGTGGGGTCCCAGGCGGTGTAGCCGCGCGCCTCAAAGGTGGAGCGCAGGCCGCCGGATGGGAATGAGGAGGCGTCAGGCTCGCCTTGGATTAAATTGCGGCCGGAAAACTCCATAATCACATTGCCGCCCTCGGTTGGTTCAATAAAGCTGTCGTGCTTTTCCGCGGTGAAGCCGGTTAGCGGCTGGAACCAATGGGTGTAATGGGTTACTCCTTTCTGGATTGCCCAGTCCTTCATAGCCACCGCAACGGATTCGGCCAGGGAAGGGTCCAGGGGGTTGCCGGATTGAATAGTTTTCTTCAAAGCCTTGTAAACAGCTTTAGGCAAGCGTTCCTTCATTACGTTTTCATTAAAGACATTGCTGCCAAACAACTCAGGAACATTAGACATAAAACGCACCTCCAAAAATTTCTTCCAATCATTTTATTTTTTAGCGAAAGCTAAAGTTGTAAACAGTTTTAATAAAAAAAGACGCCGCAGGTAAGATTACCGCAGCGCCTTTGCTGAATACTCTATTATTATACGCCATGCGCGGTTATTTGTCAATAGGGTAAATGAAATTTTTTTGCGTGAACACTTAACGATTTGCAAGACGTTAGACGAAACCACATATCTATTTTTAAGCTCAGTTATTCATAAAGCGGCTTAAAAACTCCTGTGTGCGCGGGTTTTGCGGGGCTGTGAATATCTGCTGCGGCGGGCCGGCCTCGGCGATAACGCCGGCGTTCATAAAGATGGTGTGGGTGCTCACGTCGCGGGCAAAGGCCATTTCATGCGTCACAATAATCATCGTCATACCCTCCTCGGCCAGGCTGCGGATAACATCCAGCACCTCACCGACCATTTCCGGGTCCAGGGCGGAGGTGGGCTCGTCAAAAAGCAGCACCTCCGGCTGCATAGAAAGCGCGCGGGCAATGGCCACCCGCTGCTTTTGGCCGCCGGAAATCTGGTTGGGCTTGGCCTTGATGTAAGGCTCCATACCAACCTTGGTCAGATATTTCATTGCCACTTCCTCGGCGTAGGCTTTGTTCTGCTTCAAAACCTGGGTGATACCAACAGTGCAGTTATCCAGCACGGTCATATTATTGAACAAATTGAAGCTTTGAAACACCATACCCACTTTGGCGCGATATTTGGTGACGTTGTTTTTCTTGTCCAAAATATTGACGCCTTTGTGCAGAATTTCACCACCGGAGGGGGTTTCCAGCACGTTAATGCAGCGCAGCAGGGTGCTTTTGCCGGAGCCGGAAGCGCCGATAATACTGGTGACGTCGCCGGGATAAATAGAGAAGTCAATATCCTTGAGCACCTGGTGGCTACCAAAGGATTTTTGCAGATGTTTAACCTCCAAAATCGGTTCTCTGGTTTTGGATTGGATTGTTTGTTCTGTCATATCTATTGCCCCCTTCTGTCGTGTTGGGTAGGAGCCGCAGTCATACCGCTGGTGTGGGCCAATGTGTCGGTGGTGGACAAATCATAGTTATCCGCGCCGTCAATGCGTTTTTCCACCAGGCGCAACAGCCGGGAGGAAATCAGCGTCATTGTCAGATATACAGCGCAGGCAATGCCCATTGACTCAAAATAGGTGTAGTAAACGCCGGAAACGGAGCGGGCGAAGAACATCAGCTCTGTGGTGGAGATAACCGAAAGCACCGAACTATCCTTAATATTAATGATGAAATTGTTGCCAATTTGTGGCATAATATTACGGATAGCCTGGGGCAACACTACGAAAAGCATGGTTTGAAAGTGGTTCATACCGATAGCTTTGGCTGCCTCGGTTTGCCCCTTGTCTACTGAAAAAATGCCGCCGCGCATAGTTTCGGCCATGTAAGCGCCCGTGTTGATGGAGATAACAAAAAAACCGGCCAAAAGCGGACTAATACGATAAGGCGTGTATTGAATTATACCATAATAAATGAAGCCGGCCTGAACCATCATCGGGGTGCCGCGGAAAAACTCTACGTAAACACCGATAAAGCCCTTAACCAGTCGAACGAAAACCTTTTTGGCCGGGCTGTCATTTTTTTCAACAGGAATAGTTTGGATAATACCGCAGATAAAGCCAATCAAACAGCCAAAAAATGTACCAACCAGCGCCAGAAGCAGGGTTAGCTTGGCGCCGTCCAGATAGCCTGGGCCGTAATTTTGGATTAAAAACTGGACTTTTTCTAAAAAATTTTTTTCTCCCATATCTGATCCTCTCATTTATAGGTAAAATATACACGCTCAAA
This sequence comes from Bacillota bacterium, assembly GCA_021769035.1. GTDB lineage: Bacteria > Bacillota > Dehalobacteriia > UBA4068 > UBA4997 > Avidehalobacter. Next base: position 35,649 of record JAETTP010000021.1, read on the forward strand.
AGGAGAGGCTAAAACTGTCTCTCCTTTCAGGCGAAAATATTAAATTACTCGCGCTGCTCGCGCTGCTCGCAGCTTATTCATTGGTTAAAGGCTGAATTTCAATAGCCTTGTTCATCATCTCAACAAAATCTTCCTCGGTCATAGTGTTCAAAACACCGTTCAGCTTGTCCAACAGCTCGGTGTTGCCTTTTTTCAGGGAGATACCAATGTTGATGTCCTCCTGGGAAGCCTCAAAATCCTTGCCCTCTTCCATTTCCAGCAGCACAAAGTTGGGGTAAACCAGCTTGGCGGCCATGGCGGTGGGTTGGTCGGTCACCACCAAATCAACAGCACCGCTGTTTAAGGCAAC
>JAETTP010000022.1 GCA_021769035.1 Bacillota bacterium
AGCCCGCTGCGCCAGCTGCACTGCGTATTTTTCCGTGGCCGCAACCAATTCCTCCGCCGGATAGACGGCGTTGACAAAGCCCAGCTCCTTGCCTTCCTCCGCCGTGATGGGCGCGGCCTCAAACATTGCCTGTTTGGCCCGCCAAATGCCGATGGCCTTGGGCAGGAAGTAATGGCCGCCGCAATCCGGCACCAGGCCGATGTTGCTGAAGCTTTGGATGAATTTTACCCCAGCTGCGGCAAAAACCAAATCACAGGCCAAAGCCAGATTAAAGCCAGCCCCAGCCGCCACGCCGTTCACCATAGCAATAACCGGTTTGCGGCAGTTAAACAGGGCCTCGCTGGTTTTGCCGGCTGCCTGCACAAAGGCCACCGCCTCATCCTCCTGCTCCAGTGCTTTCAAGGAGCCCAAATCGCCGCCGGCGCAAAAAGCGCGGCCCTGGCCGGAAAAGACAATCACCCGCACCTCCGGGTCAGCCTCCAGCTGCGCCACAGCCGCCACCACGTCCGCCGCCAGCTCAGCCGTCAGACTGTTCAGTGAATCCGGCCGGTTCAGATACAACCAGCCCACGCCCTGCTTTTTTTCCGTCAATACCAACATGTTAAAACCCTCCCTTAAAATATATTAATATAGCTGGCCTGCCTGCTGCTGGTAAGCAACAAAAACCTGCCGGCAGGCCTCGCGGTCTAGCTCCTGCATCTCCAAAGGCGCCGCGCCGCGGCCAGCCAAAAAATCGTAAATAAATTCATCGCGGAAACCAATCGCCGCCGCGTCCTCCCGTGTGCAGCCGTAAACCACTCGGCCAATGTTGGCCCAGATAATTGCCGCCAGGCACATCGGGCAAGGTTCGCAGGAGGTGTAAAGCGTGCAGCCCTGCAAATCGTGGCTGCCAATTTTGGCGCAAGCGGCCCTGATAGCCATAACCTCCGCATGCGCGGTTGGGTCATGGCCAGCCAGCACCTGATTATGCGCCGCCGCCAACACCTGACCGGACGCGTCCACCACCACAGCGCCAAAAGGGCCGCCCTCGCCGGCCGTACTGCCTTGCGCCGCCTCCTGCCGGGCTAAAGCCAGCATTTCCCTATCCCAAGCCAAACTCTCTGCCTTTGCCATATTTACCCGCACCCTTTCCTTTTCTTCCGCCCACAAACGCGGGCAAGCCTGCGCCAGGGTCAGCCGTCCCTGGGCCAGGCGGCGCTTTTTAGCCGGCGGCAGCTGCTTCACCAAAACCTCCGCCCGTCGGGCCAAACGGGCCAAAGGCAACTCCGCCGCCCACAGCAGACGCACCGGCCGCCGCGGTTTGGTATATTTGGCGCCCTGCCCGGCGTTATGCTGCGCCACCCGGCGGCGTAAATCCAACGTAAAACCGGTATACATCGTATTATCCCGGCATTGCAAAATATAAACAAAAGCCATTTTTCAACAGCTACTTTTGAGCAATTCTTTTCAACGCCTTAGCGCCAATATCCCGCCGGCAGAAGCAATCCGGCCAGCTAATCAAATCAACCGCCGTGTAAGCCTTGTAAATCGCCTGCTGAATTGTCGGCGCGCAAGCCGTCACACCCAGCACCCGGCCGCCGTCGGTCATCACCTGCTGGCCGACAAACTTGGTGCCGGCGTGGAAAACAACCGTGTTCGCCTGCTGAGCAGCCTGTTCCAAACCGGCAATCGGCAGCCCTTTGGCATATGAAGCAGGATAGCCGCCGCTGGCCAGCACCACGCAAACAGCCGCTTCATCGGCCCAGTCCAGCGTACATTCCTGCAAGCGTTCCTCCACCACCGCCAACATAATCTCCACCAAGTCGGATTTTAAGCGCATCAGCACTGCCTGAGTTTCCGGATCGCCAAAACGGGCATTGAACTCCAGCACCTTAACGCCCTGCGCAGTCAGCATTAAACCGGCGTAAAGCACTCCTTTATAGGTTCGGCCCTCCTGGCGCATACCATCCACCGCCGGCTGCAAAACCTGGTGCAAAACCTGCTCCGCCAGCTCCGGCGTATAAATTGGGGCCGGCGAATAAGCTCCCATACCGCCGGTGTTAGGGCCTTGGTCGTCGTCAAAAACCCGTTTGTGATCCTGAGCGGAAACCATTGGCAGCACCGTTTGGCCGTCGCTAAACGCCAGCACGCTGACTTCCTCGCCCTCCAGATATTCCTCAATTACCACTCTGGCCCCGGCCTGGCCAAAAACGTTGCCGGAAAGCATTGCTTCCACGGCCTCCACTGCCTCGGCCTGGGTCATCGCCACCACCACGCCTTTGCCGGCCGCCAAACCGTCGGCCTTAACCACAATCGGCGCCGGGTGTTCCGCCAGATAAGCCAAAGCGGCCTCTTTATCCTCAAAAGCCGCATATTTGGCCGTGGGGATATGGTATTTTTCCATAATTTCCTTGGCCAGCGCTTTGCTGCCCTCCAGCATGGCAGCCTGCTGGCTGGGGCCGAAAATCTTCAAGCCGGCCGCCGTAAACTTATCTACAATGCCTGCGGCCAGAGGAGCTTCCGGGCCAACCACCGTCAGACCAATATCCTCCGCCTGGGCAAATTCCAACAAGGTATCCACTGCGTCCGCCGGAATATTCACACATTCTGCCAGCTCGGCAATGCCAGCGTTGCCAGGCGCACAGTAAATCTGCTCCGCCAGCGGACTCTGGGCCAGCTTCCAAACCAGGGCGTGCTCGCGGCCGCCGCTGCCAACAACCAGAATTTTCATATATTTCACCTCAAACTTTTAATAGTGGAAATGACGTACTCCAGTAAACACCATAGCAATGTCAGCCTCATTAGCAGCCGAAACCGAAATAGCATCGTAAATGGAGCCGCCCGGCTGCACAATAGCCGTTATGCCGTGTTTGGCGCAAGCGTCCACCGTATCCCGGAAGGTGAAGAAAGCGTCCGAGGCCATTACGGCGCCGAAGCTACGGTGCTGCGCGGAATTGAAAGCCATATCCACCGAGCTGATACGGCTCATCTGGCCTGCGCCTACGCCAATCACCTGGTAATCCTTAGCCAAAACCACCGCGTTGGATTTTACATGTTTGGCAACCGTCATCGCAAACTGCATTTGGGCAACTTCCTCAGGGGTGGGCTGCCGATGGGTCACCACTCGCATATATTCATTCTTAACTGGCTCCGTGTCCATTTCCTGCAACAGCAGGCCGCCTTTAATCGGATAAAAAGTAATGCCCGGCTTGTAAGCGTCCAACCCGTCTACCGTAAGCAAGCGCAGTTTGGGCTTAGCAGCCAAAACCGACTGCGCCTCCTCGGAGAACGAGGGCGCAATGATTGCTTCCAGAAAGACCTTGTTCATCTCCAGCGCACAGGCCAAATCAACCTCCCGGTTTACGGCCACAATGCCGCCATAGGAGGCCAAGGTATCCCCCTCGTAAGCTTTAAGCCAGGCCTCGCGAATATCCGCGCCCAAGCCAACGCCGCAGGGGTTGGTGTGCTTGATAATTGTGGCGGCCGGCTCCGCAAACTCCCGCACCACATTCATTGCCGCGTCCAAATCCAGCGTGTTGTTATAGGAAAGCTGCAAGCCGGTCAGTTGCACAGCCTGGCCCACCCCGTGCTCATTATTGCCAAAGCAGCTGTAAAGCGCCGCCCGCTGCTGGGCGTTTTCGCCATAGCGCAAATCCTGCTGTTTTTCAGCCAACAGCAAAAAACGCTCCGGGAACGCCTCTTTAACGCCGGCCTTATTTTGCAGATAGGTGGAAATAAATGTATCATATTCCGCAGTGTGGCGGAAAGCCTCCGCCGAAAGCTGCAAACGATAAGCCTCGTCCACCGCGCCGTCCCGCAAACGGCGCGCCACCTCCTGATATTTGCCGGGGTCGGTTACCACGGTTACATACTGATAATTTTTGGCAGCCGCCCGAATCATCGAGGGCCCGCCAATATCAATATTTTCAATAGCTTCAGCCAGCTCCACGCCCGGCTTGCTGATGGTTTGGCGGAAAGGATAAAGGTTTACCACCACCAAATCAATCGGGGTAATATTATGCTCCTCCAACTGCGCCAAGTGCTCCGGTGTGCGCATCGCTAAAATGCCGCCGTGGATACGCGGATTAAGCGTTTTCACCCGGCCATCCAAAATTTCCGGAAAGCCGGTCACTTCACTAACATAGGTGACGGGGATTCCCGCCTCTTTAATCGTCTGAAAAGTACCGCCGGTGGAAACCAGCTCAAAATCCATTTTTACCAGCTCTTCGGCAAACTCCAAAATCCCGGTCTTGTCTGAAACACTAATAATAGCCCTTCTGGAAGCCATAAAACTACCCCTCCTATATTTTCAAATTTGTTTGTTTATTCAGCTATACGCACCCTGCGCCCCTCAATATGCAGCTTACCCTCCGCCAAAAGGCGCAATGCCAGCGGATAAATAATATGCTCCTGCTCCAAAATACGGGCGGCAAGTTTATCCGCGTCGTCGTCCTCCAAAACCGGCACCGGCGCTTGCAGGATAATCGGGCCGCTGTCCATGTCCTCGTCCACAAAATGCACCGTGCAGCCGGCCACCTTCACGCCATATTCAAAAGCCTGGCGTTGGCCGTGCAGGCCTGGAAAACTGGGCAGCAGAGCCGGGTGAATATTCAAAACGCGCTGCGGAAAAGCCTGCAACAGCACCGGCGTCACCAAACGCATATAACCCGCTAAGGCCACCACCTCCGCGCCGCTGGCTTTAAGCAAACGCACCACTTCAGCGTCATAATCCTCACGGGTGGCAAAATCAGCCGGCAGCAAAACCTTGGTCGGTACGCCGGCGGCCTCGGCTCGCTGCAAAGCATAGGCCTGCGTTTTATCGCTCAAAACCAGCACCAGCTCCGCCGGCAGCAAGCCGGACCTAATTTCGTCAATTATCGCTTGCAGATTGGAACCACTACCGGAAGCCAACACCGCGATTTTCAAGCTTTCATTTTTCAAACTTTCCAAGGCTAAACCTCCCTAGCGGTGTAATTAATAACCACGCCGGCCTCGTCTGCACCGCGTTTAGTCATCTGGCCAATCACAATAGCGTCCGGGCAGCAGCCTTGCACTTTATCGACATCATCTGGGGACACGATAACCACATAGCCAATGCCCATATTAAACACCCGGTGCATCTCCAGATATTCCACGCCACCTAAACGCTGAATCAGGTCAAAGATAGCCGGAGCCTGCCAGGCCGTAGCGTCGATATGCGCGCAAAGCTCTTTGGCATAAACCCGCGGCAGGTTTTCCAGCAGACCGCCGCCGGTTATGTGACACATACCCTTAACCTCCACCTTTTCCAACAGCGGCAAAATATCCTTAACATAAATGCGCGTAGGCGTAAGCATAGCCTCACCCACTGTTTGGCTCAACTCCTCCACGTATGAGTTAATATTCAGGCTGCCTTCCAGCAGTACACGACGCGCCAGGGAAAACCCGTTGCTATGCAGGCCAGTGCTGGGCAGGCCCAGCAAAATATCGCCGGGCACCACCTTATCGCCAGTCAAAACCCGGCTTTTATCAGCCACGCCCACGGCAAAACCGGCAATATCATATTCATCATCAGGATAAAAACCGGGCATTTCCGCCGTTTCGCCGCCAATCAGAGCGCAACCGGCCTGCTTGCAGCCCTCGGCAACGCCTTTTACAATCTCGGCCACCTGCTCCGGCACCAGCTTGCCTAAAGCAATATAATCCAGGAAAAACAGCGGCTCCGCACCCTGCGCCAAAATATCGTTGACGCACATTGCCACCGCGTCGATACCAACGGTGTCGTGCTTATCCAGCAGCTGCGCCACCCGCAGCTTGGTGCCCACGCCGTCCGTGCCGGAAAGCAAAACCGGCTGGCGATACTTTTGCACATTCAGCTCAAAAAGCCCGGCAAAGCTGCCCAAATCCGTTAAAACCTCCGGCCGATAAGTGCTCTGTACAAAGCCTTTCATCTTTTCCACAGCCAGATTACCAGCGTCAATATCCACGCCGGCGTCCTTATAAGAAATTGCCATTGCAAAACCGCCTCCTGTCTTTTATTCTGAAATACTAAAGTTATATTTTTCCTGGTCTTTATATTGCTGCTTAGGCACCGGCACCGGATACTTGCCGCTAAAACAGCCCTCGCAGTATTTAAGGCCGCATTCTTCAATCAGCTTGGGGAAATGCTCCGCTTTAAGATAGCCCAGGCTGTCCACCCCAATCTGTTCGGCCAGCTTGTCCAACGGCACTTTATTGGCAATCAGATTTTCCGGCCGATCTACGTCGGTGCCAAAATAGCAAGGATATTTAAACGGCGGCGCGGCAATCCGCAGATGAACCTCCTTGGCACCGGCCGCCCGCAGAATTTCCACAATCCGCTTGCTGGTGGTGCCGCGCACGATGGAATCGTCCAGCATAACCACCCTTTTGCCGCTGACAGTTTCCCGCAGAGCGTTCAGCTTGATTTTCACAGAATTTTCCCGTTGGCTTTGGGTAGGCTGAATAAAGGTGCGGGCGATATAACGGTTTTTGATGAAGCCCACGCCGTAAGGGATTCCGGATTCCTGCGCGTAGCCCAGGGCAGCGTCCACACCGCTGTCCGGCACGCCGATTACCACGTCGGCCTCCACTGGATAATCCTGCGCCAACAGGCGGCCGGCCCGCAGGCGGGATTTGTGCACGCTAACCCCCTCGATAGTGGAATCCGGACGGGCAAAGTAACAGAACTCAAAAATGCAAATGCCACCCTCGTTTTTGCCGCAATGCGTGGTGATACTATGCGGACCTTTTTTGTCGATAACCACAATTTCACCCGGCTTAATATCCCGCACAAACTCCGCGCCGATACATTCCAGCGCGCAGGATTCCGAAGCAACCAGCCAGGCGTCATCCATGCGGCCCAGGCACAGCGGCCTAAAACCGTAGGGGTCGCGCACGGCCAGCATTTTATCATCACAGCTTAACACCAGCGAATAAGCGCCTTTTAAATGGAACATTGCAATTTCCACCGCTTCTTCCAGGGTTTCCGTTTGCAGCCATTGCTCAATAATCACGGAACTTATCACCTCGGTGTCGGTGGTCGTCTGAAAGGTAATCCCCTTATGCTCCAGGTTAGATTTCAGCTCGGCAGTGTTAATCAAATTGCCGTTATGCGCCAGCACCATCAAACCCTTAAAGTGGCGAGAAAGCAACGGCTGTGCGTTAAAGCGATAAGGCTGGCCGGTGGTGGAGTAGCGCGTATGACCGATTGCAATCTGGCCACTGCCCAAACCGTCCAAATGCTCCCGCGTGAAAACATCAGGCACCAGGCCCAAATCCTTGTGCAGCGAAACCGTTCCATTGTTGTTGACAGCAATACCGCAGCTTTCCTGCCCGCGGTGCTGCAAGGCGTAAAGCGCCATATAAGTTTTTTGCACCACGTTGGTTTTGTTGGTGGCGTCGTAAATGCCAAAAACACCACAGTCCTCGTGCAGCTCGTCCCAAGGGGTTTCCCGCTGCCATTGCTCCTTTTGCATTTTATTGTACCTCATTTCCCCAATTAACCCGGCCTTGCGGCCTTAATCCCATTAATAATATATAAACCTAAAAATTATCTAAAAAATGCGAAAACGAAAACCGCAAAGCGTATTTAAAAAATGCCGGCTCGTTTGTAGATATAATCAAAATGTTTCAGATAATATTCGTAATCAAAGAGAGAGTCCAACTCCTCAATGGAGATAAAGCTCATAACCTCCTCGTCCTGCAACAAATAGTAGGCGAAATCCATGTGCTCCTTGGCCGCGGCAATGGCGTTGCGCTGCACCATTTCATAGGCCTGCACACGCGGCACCCCGTGCTCCTGCAAAGCCATCAGCACCCGCTGGGAGAAGATAAGCCCCTTTGTCATATCCAAATTGTGCTCCATTTGCTCGTGATTAATGCTGATTCCCTGCAAGGTGTCCAACATCATTTGCAGCATATAATCCGCCAGCAGGCAGCTATCCGCAATGATTATCCGCTCCGCCGAGGCGTGGGTGTAATCCCGCTCGTCCCAAAGCGGCACATTTTCCAGGGCAGCTATCGCATTGCCGCGCAAAATCCGGGCCAAGCCGCTAATCCGCTCCGCCTTAACCGGATTTATTTTGTGCGGCATGGCAAAAGAACCGACCATACCGTGCTCAAAAGGCTCGGCCAGCTCGGCAATTTCCGTACGCTCCAGCGTGCGTATTTCAATCGCAAATTTATCCAGAGTGGAGCCCAAAAGCGCCAACATCAACAGCAGCTCCGCGTGGCGGTCCCGCTGCAAAATCTGTGTAGCGGAAATGGCCTGCCGCAAATCCAAACGCCGGCAAACGTGCTCCTCAATAAAAGGGTCAATATGCGCGTATGAGCCCACCGCACCGGAAATTTTGCCCACCGCCACATTGCTACGGGCCTGGTGCAGCCGGGCCAGAGTGCGATCAATCTCCCCCGTCCAAACCACCATCTTTAAGCCAAAGGACATCGGCTCGGCGTGCTCGCCGTGGGTGCGCCCCACCATCAAGGTGTATTTATGCGTTTTGGCCAACTCAGCCAGCACGTCTCGCAGCTGATAAAGCTTGCCGATAATCAAATCCACCGCTTGGCGCATTTGCACAGCCATGGAAGTATCCACCAAATCGGAGGCGGTTATGCCCCAATGCAGCTTTTTCGCATTTTCCTCGCCAATCCGCTCCGATACAGCCGCAAAAAAGGCCGCCACATCATGCCTAGTCACCGCTTCAATCTCCCGAATCCGCTGCAAATCAAAACCGGCCTTAGCCACAATATCATCGTAAACTTCCTGCTCCAGCTTGCCCATATCCTTCATTGCTTCACAAACAAACAATTCCACCTGGAGCATTTGCTGAAAGCGGTTTTCGTCGGACCAAATTTTTTCCATTTCCGGCAGTCTAAAACGAGCAATCACGGCTTTTTCACCTCATCCCCAAGCTATCGACTTACTTTTGGGCCAGATACCCAGCCACACCCAGCTGCTGCAATTTAGCGTCCTTAGCCAAAACGCCGTCGCGCAGGCCCGCCTTAAAAGCAGCCAGCCGTCCTGACAAATCACTATCGGACAACGCCAATATCTGGGCCGCCAAGATACCGGCGTTGCGAGCGCCGTCTATCGCCACCGTAGCCACCGGTATGCCGGCCGGCATTTGCACCGAGGCCAGCAATGCGTCCAGACCAGCTAATGCGCCGGATTTAATCGGCACGGCAATCACCGGCAGGGTGGTTTCAGCCGCAATTACCCCGGCCAAATGCGCCGCCCCGCCGGCCCCGGCAATAATCACGCCAAAGCCAGCCTCCGCCGCTCCGGCAGCCAGCTCCGCCGTGCGCTGCGGCGTGCGGTGGGCGGAACTCACATGCACCTCGTAAGGCAGGCGCAACTCATCCAGCACCTGACAAGCGTTCTGCATAGTTGCCAAATCCGAATCACTGCCCATAATAATCATCACTTTTTTCATCAATCAAACGCCCCTCATTCCCTGCAGATTTTAGCTATCCGCTAAACATTATTCCCAGATTAAGCCTATTATATTTTCTTATATTTTCAGCAAGTCGCAGACCACCTGTGGCATTTCCGCCGCCTCAGCCACCAGCTTGTGCAGCACCGGTCGCTGCTCCAAATCCCGCAGGGCCGGATGCACCGGCTGTCCAACAGCCGCCGAAAGCCGCCGCAGAATTTCCGCTTCAGTTTCTTCAGCTGCCGCCGGCTCGCCCAAGGCAGCCAAAACCGCCCGGCCGAACTTAAACGGGCTGGCTGTGGAAGCCACCACCACCGGCCGTTTATCGCCGCTTTGGGCCAGATAATCCTCGTAAACCGCCACGGCCACCGCTGTGTGTGGGTCCAAAGCGTAGCCCTGCTCAGTGAAATACTTTTTAATAGTGGCCGCCACCCGATCCTCCGTGGCATAGCCGCCGCTCATTAAGGTTTGCCATTTGGCAAAGGCCGCCGCGTCCGCCTCAAAACAACCTTTTTCCGCCAAATCAGCGTAAGCAGCCCGCACCTTATCTACATCGCCGCCAGTCATTGCATAGTAAAAACGCTCAAAATTGCTGCTAATCAAAATATCCATGCTGGGGCTGGTGGTTTTCACAAAATCCCGCCGCCGGTCATAAACCCCGGTCGCCAGTACATCGGCCAGCACCTTGTTGCTGTTGCTGGCACAAATCAGCCGGCCAACCGGCAGGCCCATCTCCTTAGCATAGTAGGCCGCCAGAATATTGCCAAAATTGCCGGTGGGCACCACCACATTAAAGCTTTCGCCCGGCTGCAAGCTGCCCTGACGTAGCAGCTCGGCATAGCTCCAAAAATAATAAACAATCTGCGGGCACAAACGGCCCCAGTTAATTGAATTAGCCGAGGAAAACTCCTTGTTGGCCGCAGCCAACCGCTGCTGCATTTCCCTATCTGCAAAAATCTGTTTGACGCCGCTCTGGCAGTTGTCAAAATTACCCTTAATCGCCACCACATGCGTGTTATCGCCGTCGGTGGTAGCCATTTGCAGATACTGCGCCTGGCTGACGCCGCCGTGCGGATAAAAACAAATCACCTGAATGCCAGGTACGTTTTTAAAGCCCTCCAAGGCAGCCTTGCCGGTATCGCCGGAGGTTGCCACCAACACGGCAATCTCGTGGCTGTCACCCTGCAAACGTACCGCCTCTGTTAAAAGCCGCGGCAAAATTTGTAGCGCCATATCCTTAAAGGCGGCCGTCGGCCCCTGCCACAGCTCCAAAATATGTAGACCGTCTGCCAGCTTAACCAGCGGAGCAATCTCCGGTTTGGCAAAATTTCGACCGTAGGAAGCGGACACAATCTCCTGCAAACGCTCCGGCTGATAATCCGTTAAAAACAGGCCCAAAATCTTAGCCGCCAAGGTTTGATAGCTCATCGCCTGCAACTCCTGCCAGCTATATTCAAAAGCCGGCAGCGACTCTGGCACAAACAAACCGCCGTCAGCCGCCAACCCCTGCCGAATTGCCGCCGCGGCATTTTGACCGCCGGCCTCGCCGCCGCGTGTACTGATATATTGCATAGGTTTCACCTCAAAAAAATTCTGGTTTGATTCTTTTTCTTCCATATTATTTAACGCCTTAAAGGCAGGCCGGGCTTCCAATCGATAAATCGGCTGGCCCAAGCGCCGAAAACGCATTTCATACTCCGTAGGCCGGTCTTGCGGCGCAGCTTGCAGAGCATAATCCCAATCCAGCTCCGTCAACCGCCAGCCGGCAGCCAACAGACTATCCGCTGAAAAGCTGAACAAATTGCGATTGTCCGTTTTCAACCAAAGCTCGCCGTCAGGCGCCAGCAACTCCTTATAAAGCGACAAAAAATTACTGTGCGTCAAACGGCGTTTGGTATGCTTTGCTTTCGGCCAGGGGTCGGAAAAGTTTAAGTAAATCCGATCCAACTCACCGGGCGCAAAGCAAGTGCCTAACAAGTAAGCGTCCAACCACAAAAAGGCCAAATTGGCTGGGGGTGCCGCTACGTTATCCCCCACGGCTTTTGCCAAAACAGAATCATATTTTTCCAGGCCGATAATATTCAAATCCGGAAAATCCTGAGCCATAGTGTTGGCAAAACGGCCACGGCCGCAGCCAATTTCCAAACACAGCTTTGCCGTCTGGCTGCCCTGGGCGGCAAAATGCTGCCGCCAACAGCCGCGAGGAGCCGTATCCGCCCGCAGCACCAGCCTGGGCTGCGCCAAAAGCAACTCCTTGCTGCCTGGTATATTTCGCAAACGCATATAACTGTTCCTTAATATATTTTGAAATTCAGCCTAAACATCAGCCAAAAGTTCGTCTATCGCTTTATCCACCTGATCTTTAGTCAGGCCGTGCTCCTTTTCCAGACGCAGCTCAATAGCCTGCGCCCAAAAGGACATCTTTTCGGCCATTTTCTTAAATTTCTTACTATTCATATCCTTGCTGCCACCCCGGTCAATCGCATTGGCAGCCACCACCGTGGCAATAGACTGGCACTTAATCAAGGTTTCCTTATCATATTGCTGATAATTAGACTGCCACTCTGCCGTAACCTCTTTAAAATAGGCGGCAAACTCCGCAAAAGGAATATCCTCTTCCATCTGCAAATATTCGCGCAATTTGGCAAACAAAGCCTCCATTAATCTTCTCCTTTTCAAAGCAAATTCAGTTATGCCAAATTACAAACCAAGCAAGCCTATAAGCCGGGTTCTGTCGTGAATGAACATCTATCTTGTGCGGCTGTTGCCAGCCGCCTCCTGCGGCCTTTCCCAGAAAACAAGACGGGCCGCCTTGTGCGTTTTCTTTTGGCCTTGCTTCAGGTGGGGTTTACCTAGCCGGTTGGTCGCCCAACCGCTGGTGCGCTCTTACCGCACCGTTCCATCCTTGCCGGTTTGGCGCGTCTGCCAAACTTAGGCGGTTTGTTTCTGTGGCACTTGCCTTGAGATCACTCTCACCGGCCGTTAGCCGGCACCCTGCCCTACGAAGCCCGGACTTTCCTCAGAGAGAGCCTTTTGGGATTTCCCTCCGCGTTCATCCAGCTTACTTGGTTTATGTTTTGGCAAAAATCAACAAAAATTTATCTATTTTTATTGACTTCTCATTATAGCATTTTTTTTGGCCTTATGCAATCGCTTTTTTAGAAAAAATTCAGGCTGGTTTAAAAACCCAATTCCTCATCAATCAAGATAACCTCCGCCTCAGCCCGCTTCAAGCAATGCAAATGAATCACCAGCGCATTACAAATGCGGTCCGGGCTTTGGCAATCATAGCATTTGTCGCCTTTAACAGCGCAAGGCGTGCGATAGCCCTTGCGGGCCGTGTTTTGCGGCGCGGCCACATTGCGGGCCCGCCAAACGGCCTGCTCCAAATCAGCGCACAGCTTGTTCACACTGAAAACAAAGTAAACCTTGCCGTGGCCGTAAAGCGTGCCGGCCACCCGGTTGCCGATAGCGTCAATATTCACCAGCTCGCCATTCACCGTGGCCGCGTTGACGGAAGTCAAAAAAACTTCACCCTCTGTGGTCAGCGGCAGAACCTCAAAAAAGTCCTGCCCCGGCTCCGGGTGCATTGGATCAACCACCTGATTATGGCTGGCCAACAAATCGTAAACGCCCATATTATATAAGGTGCGCGAGTCCCCAAAGGCCACCGTGCAGCCGTCAATCTGCTCGTTTAAGTAAGCGGCCGCCGCCGCACCATTGGCAAAATGCGCTGTTTTATAGCCCTTTTTAGCAAAAGCAGCCAAAACCTGTTCAATATCCATTTTCACGCCTCCTATTTACAGTTTGTTTCCCAGTTTATCATAAAATGCCCAAGCGTCCTGTTCCTCAGCGCAGAGGACCTGCAACTCCGGCAAGGCCTCGGCCAGCTTAGCGCCCAGACGCCTGATACCGATAATCTCCGTGGCAAAATGCGTGCCGTCAATCACCGCAAAACCACTGTGCGCCGCCTGCAAACCAATATGGTGCTTGCCGTCTGCCGAAAGCAGCGCGTCGCAGCCGGCTGCCTGCGCCTGCGGCCACAAATCCATACCGGCGCCGCCCACCACAGCCAGCCGCCAATACATTTTACCCTGCTGTAAACCGGCCGCCCATAGCACCGGCTGCTGCAAACAAGCGCTCAGGTGCGCCAGCAGCTCCGCCGCCGCCATAGGCCGTGGCAAATTGCCGGCCAGCAGCAAAATCTCCGCTGCAGTGTTATTGGGGTCTAAAATTGGCGCAACCTCTTGCAGCTCCAACGCCTCCGCCAATGTCCAGTTAATGCCTCCGGCCGCGTTATCCCAGTTGGTATGGGCGGCCATAGCCGCCATATTGCGCTGAGCCAAAGCCAAAATCAAATCGCCCTCGTAGCTTCCGGCCAAAACCTGCTTTTGACCGGTAAAAATAAAGGGGTGGTGGGTTAAAATTAGCTGACAGCCTGCCGCTGCAGCCTGCTCCAGCACTGGAGAGGTCAAATCCAGAGCCACCATAACCCGGCTGCATTCAGCTTCTGGATTGCCCAGCAGCAGGCCTGGATTATCCCAATCCGCCGCCAAGACAGGCGGAGCCAACCGCTCCACCGCCTGCACAATATCCTTAATTTTCAGCATTTAATCACCTCATTGTTATCACAAGCTGCCTATCAGCTTGCCAATGCGGGAGATTTCCTCCTCCAGCTGCTTTTTGCGCTGCACGGAATCCTGGCTGTTGTTATCCGCCATCGCCGCCAACAGCTGGGTCATATCCGTTTCCTTCAAAATCAAAAAATCTTTAAACAGAGGGTGCCCGTCGCGCAGCAGCAGCGGGCCAAAGTCCGCCTCCTGATCGGTCAATTCCATTTGGCCCGGCTCGGCGGCAATTATCTCGTAGTAAAAGCCGTCGTCCTCGGCCAAATCCTCCGCCACAATTTTGAAACCGTTTTCTGCCAGAAAGCGGCGCACGGCCGGAACATTGCGCTGCGGCTGCAAAACCAGCCTTTTGGCCGCCTGAGCCAGCGGCAAATCGGCTGAGATGATTTCCTTAATTGCCACGCCGCCCATACCGGCCAGGCAGATTACCTCTGCTTCCCCTGGCTGCAAAACCGAAAGGCCGTCGCCCAAACGCACGTCAATCTGATTTTCCAGCGAGAGCAAACTGGTCAGCTGGCGGGCGGAATCCAGCGGCCGCTTGCCCCTATCGCTGGCAATCACTTTAGGGGCAATATCATTAACCACCAGATAAACCGGCAGATAACCGTGGTCGGTGCCAACGTCTGCCACGCGCAGGCCGGGCGGGATTTGCCTGGCCACGGCCTGCAAGCGATTTGAAAGCTTAATTCTCATGCGTTTCACCATCACTTCAATTTATTTAGGATGTCACTTTAATATATTTTACCAACGCCGGGATTTTTTAATCCCCCAATTCCTGCAAAGCCTGCTCAATACGGGACAGGCTTTCTTCCTTGCCAAAGACCTCCATCAACTCGGTTGCGCCGCCGGGCGTCACCAGCTTGCGGGCCACGGCAATGCGCACCGCCCACATCACCGCCCCGGCCTTAATGCCGCTGGCTTCCGCGTAAGCTTTTAAGAGCGCAAACAGAGCGTCGTTCTGCCAATCCTGGCAGGCCGCCAGCTTCGGCTGCACCTCCGCCAAAATCTGCCGGCAAAGCTCCGGCGTGGTTTTGTTCTTTTTGTTGGTGTAGGCCGCCAAATCAAGCGGCAAACGCTCTGCCACAAAATCCACCATCTCCGTTGCCTCATTAAAGGTGCAAACTCTGGTGTGCAGCAAAGCAGCCAGCTTGTCCAAGCACAAGCCAGGAGCCGGGCACTTTTGCCGCAGCAACGGAACAATCCTCTCCGCGCAGGTCTGCTCCGGCATTTGCTTGATATATTCTGAATTAAACCAGTTCAGCTTGCCGTAATCAAACACCGAGGGCGACTTGCTAATGCCCTCAATGGAAAAAATTTTGCAAAGCTCCTCCAGCGTGAAAATTTCTTGATTGCAATCCTTGGGGCACCAGCCCAACAAAGCGATATAATTGACAATGGCCTGCGGCAGGTAACCGGCTTGCAGCAAATCCTGGAAGCTGACCGCGCCGTGACGTTTGGAAAGCTTGGAGATTTTGCCGTCCTCATTTTGGCCCATCAGCAACGGCAAATGTACATAATGCGGACGCGGCCAGCCAAAAGCGTCATATAACAGCACGTATTTGGGGGTGGAAGTCAGATACTCACTGCCGCGCACCACGTGCGTCACTCCCATCAGATAATCGTCCACCACGTGGGCAAAGTTGTAGGTGGGATAACCGTCTGCTTTCAGCAGGATTTGATCCTGCATTTCCTTGTTCTCCATGCTGATTTCGCCAAAAACCTCGTCAACGTAACTGGTTACGCCCTCCAGCGGAATTTTCTGCCGGATAACATAAGGCTCGCCATTGGCTAAATGCGTTGCCACCTCATCTGCGGAAAGGTTGCGGCAATGTCGGTCGTAGCCGCCAACGCCGTCGCTCTCGTCGTGCAACTGCTGCAAACGCTCCGCCGTGCAAAAGCAGTAGTAAGCATGGCCCTTTGCCACCAGCTCCTCCGCATATTTGCGATAAATCTCCTTGCGCTCGCTCTGCACGTAGGGGCCGTTGGGGCCGCCAATGCCCGGCCCCTCGTCGTAATTCAGGCCGGTTTGGCGCAGGGTTTGCAAAATCACATCCACCGCGCCCTCCACCAGACGCACCTGGTCGGTGTCCTCAATCCGCACGATAAATTTGCCGTTGCCGGCCCTGGCCAACAGCCAGGCGTAAAGCGCCGTCCGCAAGTTGCCGATGTGCATAAACCCTGTCGGCGAGGGGGCAAATCTGGTTACTATTTCTGTCATTTTTCTCCAATATCCTTTCCGTAATATCTCTATATTTCCGGCCGGCTGATTTAAGCGCAGGGCTTGGGCCTTTCCGCTTCAGCGGCGGCCGCCTCAACCAACGGCAGCATAAATTCCTCGTCGGTTTCCGGGTTCCAGTAAACCAACATCACCTGATAATCCAAATAGAACAGAACCGCTTGCAGCATAGCCCGGCTGCCGTCTGGCTCCGGCCGGGAAAGCAAACTGCTCTCGTCTAACAGCTGCTTTTGCTGCTTCAGCCAATCCAGGCGGATTTTGGACAAACCGGCTTCGTTCATATAAAACACCATTTGCACATCATGCCTTTGAATGGGATAATGAAAGGTGCAGTATGGACGGGTGTGCTCCAGCTCTTTCAGCTTAAACAACATCCGGAAGCCCATCAGCCCGGCCTCGTTGACTCTAATACAGGATATTGCCTGCAATTTGTTATCTGCGTTGGGATCCAGCCCCTCCTGAAGCTGCCGGTCATCGTCCGGCTTGATGAAGTGATATTCCATCTGCTCCAGGGTAGCGCCCTCCTCTATTTCAAGGCACAGGGTGCTGAACTCGTAATCGCCCGGCACCAGCTCCAGACCGTGCTCCACTGCCGCCAAAGCCCCGTCCTTATCGCCAAAATGGCTGCGCAGCTTAGCCACCTGCAACCACACCCAGGGATAATCCGGCTCTTCATGCGCGCCCGCTTCCGCATAATGCCGGGCCTCCTCCAACAGGCCGCAGTACATCAAAGCCACGGAATAGCGGTAATACCACGCGCCGCAACCATGCGCATTGGCCTCGGAATCCGGCAGCCACTGCACTGTTTTCCAGTAGCAGGCATAATCGTCCGCATTGTTGTTGGCGTAGGCATACCACAGGGCAATTTGCAAATCGGCCTTGGCTTCGGCTTCCGTAAAACGGTCGGCCTCAACGCCCGCCTGAATAAAATTATCCAACCAAGCCGCCATTTTGTGGTAATAGCCGCCGTTTTCATCTTCAAAGGCTTCCAGCTCGGCAATATCAGCCGGGCTTAGTAATGACGTCATCATTTTACCTCATTTTTCTGTTTTATTAGATAACCTCTCCAATCCGGTCAGGCTGGAGAGGTTTTTGCTTATTTATTCGCCTGGCTCCGCGCCATCTGGACACCCTCCTGATAGGCCTGCAAATTAAGCGGTAGCAGCTTGGCCTTAAAATTGTTAGCCAGCGCCTTTTGCACCGCCGCCTCCGATACAATATCCGTCAGGCCCACCAACACGCCTAAAGCCAGCACGTTAGCGGAAAGCTCGTTGTGCAGCTTATCGCGGGCCACCGCCAGCATTGGCAGGCTGTGCAGCTTAACGGAGCCGCCCTCCAATCCCGTGGGGCTGACAAAATCACTGTCGATAATCAATATACCGCCCTCGGCAATATCCCCGGCGTATTTGTTATAAGCCTCCTGCGAGAGGCAAAGCAGTACGTCCGGCACCTTAACCTTGGGATAATAAATCGGCGTGTCCTTGATAACAACCTCGCCCTGGCTGCTGCCGCCGCGGGATTCCGGCCCGTAAACCTGGCTTTGCGCCGCAAAGTAGCCCTGATAAAGAGCAGCCTCCGCCAGCAGCACTGCACAGCGGATAATCCCTTGGCCGCCGGTGCCGGAAAATCTAACCTCAAATTTCATTATTTATCACCAGCCTTTTCCGCAGCCCCATTTTCCGCCAAAAGCCGGGCCATTTGCTCGCCGTATTCCACAGCCTCGGTTTCAAAATGCTTGCCAATTATGATTTTGTCTTGCAATTCCTCAGCCGACATTTTGGCCGCCTGCTGCACCGTCACGGTGTTATCGCGCAGCCAGAACAGCATTTCCGCCGGCTCCGGTATATCATTGTAGCGGCCGTAGGAAATTGGGCAGGTGGCCACAGCCTCCACCACCGCAAAGCCCTTGTGGCGGCTGGCCTCAACCAACAGATTAGTCAGCTGCGCCGCGTGATAAACATCACCGCGGGCCACATAGGTTGCCCCTGCGCCGCGGGCCAGCTCCACCAGGTTAAAGGCGCGGTCAATGCTGCCGTAAGGAGCCGTGGTGGCGTGTTTGCCGGTAGGAGTCAGCGGCGAAAACTGGCCGCCTGTCATGCCGTAAATACTATTGTTAATAATAATCGCCGTCATATCAATATTGCGGCGGCAGGCGTGAATAAAATGGTTGCCGCCAATGGCCGCCGCGTCGCCGTCGCCCATCACCACAAAGGTTTTCAGGCGCGGCTCACAAACCTTGGCCCCGGTGGCAAAGGCCAGCGCCCGGCCATGCGCGGTGTGTATCGTGTTCAAATCCATATAACCGCTCATTCGGGAAGAGCAGCCGATGCCGGAAACCAGCAAAACATCGTCCTGCGGATAGCCCAATTTGTCCAGAGCCCTGGCCAGGGCCGACATCACAATGCCGTTGCCGCAACCTGGGCACCAAATATGCGGCAGATTGTCCCGAAAATACTTTTCATATACAGCTTCCATCAACAGGCACCTCCCATCACTTCGGCCAGCTTGGCCTCCACGGCCTGTTTAATGGTGGCCGGGGTTATCAGGCGGCCGTTCACCTGGTTTACAGACAGGAACGGAATCCCTCTCAGGGCTGCCTTGGCCTCCACGGCCAACTGCCCCATATTCATCTCCGGCATTACCACCAGCTTTTTGTCCGCGCAGATTTCCCGGATTTGCGCCGCCGGGAAAGGCCAAATCGTCTTTAAGCGCAACAGCCCTACTTTTAGGCCCTGCTGACGCAGCTCCTCCAACGCCTCCTGCGCGGAACGGGCCACGGCCCCGTAGGCGATAATCACGCAATCTGCGTCCGCACATTCCAGCTGCTCCAGCTCGGCAATTTCGTCCACGTGGTCCTCGATTTTATGGCACAGCCGGTTGATAAAGGTTTCCACCTGCGCAGCGTCTGAGGTGTAAAAGCCTGCTTCATTGTGGGTTAAGCCGGTAAAGTGATAGCGCTCGCCCTGGCCCAGAGGCACAAATGGCGGCACGCCGCTGACCGTGTTAGCAAAAGGCAGATATTTTTCGCCTTGTTTGGTATCCTTGCCGGCCCTTTCGATAATTTCCGGCTCCGGGTCCTGAGAGATATCAAAGCCCTCCCGCAGGTGGCCGATTTTTTCATCAAGCAACACAATCACCGGCGTACGATATTTTTCCGCCAGATTGAAAGCTTGAATGGTTGTGTAATACGCCTCCTGCACGGAGGAGGGAGATAGCGCAATGATTGAATGGTCGCCATGCGTGCCCCAGCGCGCCTGCATAATATCGCCCGATTGAGGCATCGTAGGCAGGCCTGTGCTGGGACCAAAGCGCATTACGTTGATAATCACCAACGGCACCTCCGCCACTGCGGCGTAACCAATCAGCTCCTGCATAAGCGAAAAGCCGGGGCCGGAAGTGGCCGTGAAAGCCTTGTGCCCCACCATAGACGCGCCAATCATCGCCCCGATGGAAGCAATCTCGTCCTCCATTTGCATAAAATAGCGCCCCAGCTTGGGAAATTCCCTGGCTATGTACTCGGCAATTTCCGTGCTGGGCGTAATCGGATAGCCGCCGAAAAAAGAGGCCCCGGCCTTGATGGCGCCCAGAGCGCAGGCCTCGTTGCCCTGCATCAGCACCACGTTTTCCCGCAAAGCAGCAGTTTGATTTTTAGGCTCAGTCATCAGCCGGCACCTCCTTTATCTCAAAACAAAAATCCGGGCAATGCAAGGAACAGCTTTGGCAGCCAATGCAAGCCTCCACATTAGCCACCTCAGCCTTACCGTCCGGCCGGATTTTCAAAACATCCTTGGGGCACAGTGCGGCGCAAATGCCGCAGGCCTTACAGGTTTTGGCATTAAGAACAACAGTAAATTTTTTCCCCAAAACTCCTCAACCCCTTTTCTGATAAGTTTAAACCCCTTTTTCTGATAATTTTTCCACGGCGCCTTTCACACCGATTCTTATCACGTTTATTATTATACCATAGAAACAACGTTATTTTTCTAATTTTACAAATTGCACTATGGTATTGGTTCGCAATGGGCTCTGCCGGCGCCCTTTGGGCTTGGCACTCGCCTTTGCTCACATTATACCATAGGGACAAGGTTATTTTACCTAATTCTAAAAAATTGCACTATGGTATTTGTTCGCAATGGGCTCTGCCGGCGCCATTTGGGCTTGGCACTCGCCTTTGCTCACATTATACCATAGGGACAAGGTTATTTTACCTAATTCTAAAAAATTGCACTATGGTATTAGTTCGACTACAATTCAATCTACGTACAGCTCCGCTGGACTTGATTTCACTGAGTACTCACATTATAACATATTTCTCATATTAATGCAAGGCTGACTAAACAAATCAAGCGCTTAATTAAAAAAACGCACTTGTAATTTGAATAATCTCTTTTTAGCCCCTCTCTCCACCCGCTCCGCAGTTACATCGGTTTCAGGTTTTTATTCAGCCTATCCACCAGCCAGGCCATTCTCCTTTCCCGTCCTGCGTCGGTTTTGGCGGCTAAATAGGCTTTGGTGTAGGTCTTTTTTACAGATAAAGGCATTGCCTGGAAATTGGTAAAGGCCGGCTCATAGGCCGCCAACAGAGCGGCCAGGCAGGCAATCTGCTCCTCATTGACCGGCGCAGCCTTGGGAGCGTCCCATTGGCCGTTTTGCTTGGCCTCTTCAATTTTCTTCCTGCCAAAATCGGTCATCAGCCCTCTTTCCTCCAGGCCTTTAACCAACGCTTTGTTCTTTTCCGACCACTTGCTATTCGCCCTGCGTAAGGAAAAATATTTCTTATAGGTTTTAGCGTCAAGGCTTTGCATTTGCCCGTCAATCCAGCCAAAGCAGAGCGCTTCCTCAAGCGCCTCGGCCGCTTTCAGGGTTTTCGGCCCGCCGGCTTTGCCAAACAAAAGCCAAACGCCCGCGCTGGACAAACAATTTTCCTCCAGCCATTTTCTGAACTCTTCCCGGCTGGCAAATTGCATCATATCGCTCATCTTGCACCCCGCCTTTTCCTAGGAAAGCATTTGCAGCATTGCCGCCTCGTCGATTACGGCAATGCCCAGCTCTTGCGCCTTAGCCAGCTTGCTGCCGGCCTCCGCCCCAGCCAAAACGTAATCCGTTTTGCGGCTAACGGAGCCCGTCACCTTGGCGCCGGCGGCCTCCAGCTTGGCTTTGGCCTCACTGCGCGTCAAATTTGGCAGGGTGCCGGTCAGCACCACCACCTTGCCCGCAAAGGGGCCCTCGGTCGGTTTATCGGCGACGACCTCCGCCTGCGGCTGCACCCCGCCGGCTTGCAGGCCGGCCAAAAGCTGTTGATTATCTGGGTCGGCAAACCAATTTACCACGCTTTCCGCAATAATTTCACCAATATCCGCCACAGCCAACAAATCCTCTTTGCTGGCGGCGGTCAAAAGCTGCAACGAGGGGAAATTTGCCGCCAGCAAACGCCCCGCGCGCGAGCCCACATAGGGAATGCCCAAAGCGGCCAGCAGCGCGCCCAAAGGCCGCGTGCGCGCCTTGTCAATCGCGTCCAGCACATTCTGGGCTGATTTTTGGCCCATTCGCTCCAGCGGCAGTAAATCGTCCATTGTCAGCTGGAAAATATCCGCCGCATTTTTAATCTTGCCAGCCGCCAAAAGCTGATTAAGCAGCTGCGGCCCCAGTCCCTCAATATACATCGCCTGCCGGGAAACAAAATGCTCCAGCCCCTCCCGCACCCTGGCCGGGCATTGGCGGTTGGGGCAGCGCCAGGCAGCCTCGCCCTCCGGCCGCTTGGCCGGCGTGCCACATTCTGGGCAGTTGTGCGGCATCACAAAAACGCGCTCCTGACCGGTGCGCTTTTCCGGCAATGCTTTGATAATCTCCGGGATAACATCGCCGGCCTTGTGCAGCAGCACTCGGTCGCCAATCCGAATATCTTTAGCCGCCACGTTGTCCTCATTATGCAGAGTGGCCTTGCTAATTTGCGAGCCAGCCACCCAGACCGGCTCCAAAACCGCCAGCGGGGTCAGCACGCCGGTGCGCCCCACCCCAACTTGAATATCTAAAACAATGGTTTCCACGGCCTCCGCCGGAAATTTGTAGGCAATCGCCGCCCGCGGCGCTTTGGCCGTGTTGCCCAACTGCGCCCGCACCTGCTCGTTATCTACCTTGAGCACCAGACCGTCAATATCAAAATCCAGCCGATGCCGTTTTTCCTGCCAAGGCGCCAGCTGCGCCACCACCGCTTCAATATCGCCGGCAAAAACCTCCGGTATCACCGGCAAGCCTTGCTTTTGTAGCCAGGCTAAAGCCTGCTGATGGGTTTGCGGCCACTCCGCTCCCTCCAACAGCAAAATATCGTAAAGCCAAACGGCCAGCCGGCGGCTGGCGGTGACGGCGGCGTCCAGCTGGCGCAGGGAACCGGCCGCGGCGTTGCGCGGGTTGGCAAAAACCGTTTCCCCGTCCGCCTCGCGCTGCTCATTCAGCTCCGCAAAGGCCTGCTTAGGCATATAAACCTCGCCGCGCACCAGCAAGCGGCCCTGAAAATCCGTCAGCTGTTTGGGCAGGCCGGCAATCGTGCGCACGTTTTCTAGCACATTCTCCCCCACCAGACCGTCGCCGCGGGTAGCCGCCTGCACCAGCCGGCCGTTTTCATAGGTTAAAGCAATTGTGAGGCCGTCAATTTTTGGCTCCAAGACATAGCTCAGAGGCTGCTCCGCCAGCTTTTCGCAGCGTTGGGCAAACTCGCGCAGCTCCTCGCCGGAAAAAGTGTTAGCCAGAGAGAGCAACGGAGCTTGGTGCTGCACCGGGGCGAATTTAGCCAGGCGGCTGCCGCCAACCCGCTGGGTTGGGCTGTCCGCCTGCCGCCACTGCGGATTGGTCGCCTCCAGCTGTTGCAACTCCCGCAGCAGCGCGTCATATTCCGCGTCCGTCACCAGTGGCGCGTCCTCGTCATAGTAAGCCTGATTTAAACGGGGAATTTCCTGATATAGATAATCCATTCGCGCTTTGGTATTTGCCTGAGTTTGTTTTTCTTCTGCCATCTGGCTAATCACCCTTAATTACAGCGGCCTTTGCCAAATTGAACGCCACCGTAATCTTCCTTTCAATTCAATGTTTAATTCAATTCAATGTTTAATTCAAAGTTTAAGCAAAATTTCGTCTTTATTTAAGCTTTTCCGCCCATTGCTCCGGCTTAAAGCCCACCAAAACGGTATCATCTAGCACCAGCAGCGGCCTTTTCACCAGCATGCCGTCGCTGGCTAAAAGAGCCAGCTGCTCCTGCTCGCTCAGCTGTGGCAATTTATCTTTAAGCTGCATTTGCTTGTAGAGCACGCCGCTGGTGTTGAAGAACTTTTTCAGCGGCAGGCCGCTCAGCTTGTGCCAGGTCGCCAGCTCCGCCTGCGTGGGGTTGGCCTCCTTGATATGACGGTCCGTATATTCCAAGCCCTGCTCATCCAGCCAGCTTTTGGCTCTTTTGCAGGTTGTGCATTTAGGATATTCAATAAAAAGCATTTTAATCCTACCTTTCATATTTAATTTTTTTTCACATATATATTATAAGTTATTTTTCAGCCGCTGCAAATTTAGCTTTAAGCATATTAACCAGGCTTTGTTTGGTATTTTCAATATGATGAGCGGCAGCAAGCGCAGCAGCCTCGCTATCACGACGTTTCAGGGCCTCGATCAGGGTTTGGTGCTCGCTAAGAGAATTTTGGCGCACCTCCACATTGGCCAGAGAAATAATACGGTAGCGAGAAAGCTGCTCCATAATATTGCTCATCATTGAAACCAAACGCTCGTTGCGGCTGAAAGTGTAAAGCAATTCATGAAAGCGGGCGTCCATAGCCACCCAGTTGTCCACATTGCCCTCCTGCCAGGTTTGCTCCATTTTGGCGGCCAGCGCGTCCAGCTGCTCATAATCCGCCGCCTCCATACGCTGCGCTGCCAGCTTAACCGCCAGAGTTTCCAAAGCAGTGCGGATCTCATAAACCGATTCCACATCATTAACGGAAAGACCAGCCACATAGGCCCCCTTGCGCGGCACCATCACCACGAAGCCCTCCAGCTCCAGACGGCGGATAGCTTCCCGCACCGGCGTACGGCTAACCCCCATTTCGTCGGCCAGCTGCACCTCCAGCAAGCGCTCGCCCGGCGAAAGCTGCCCCTGCATAATCGCGTTCATCAAAACGTCAAAAACCATATCGCGCAAGGGCTGATAACCCTCCAAGCGAATTGGCGATAATTTTTCTCTGGACATAATCGTCCCTCCCTTAAAGCTTCAAAATCCCAACAAATTGCTTCAACAGCCCACAGACGGATTGCGCGTGGTTACGGCCCGCACAAAAGGATATTTACCCTGCAAAGCCTCGGCGGCAATGGCCGCCCGTTTTTTATCCGCGGCAATGCCCAGCACCGTGGCGCCGCTGCCGCACAGCAAGGCGGCCAAGCCCAAAGACTGCAACTCCGCCTTAATCGCCGCCAGCTGCGGAAATAGCTGAAAAGCCGGCGCTTCCAAAGCGTTGTAAAGGCTGGCCCGAATAGCCGCCGGATCGCCTTGCTGCAAAGCCTGGAGCATTTTCTCCGCCGCCCTGGCCTCAGCTTCGGCTGGCGACCTGTCATATTGCTGATAAACCGCCGCCGTATCCACTGCAAAACCGGGATTTACCAACACTAAGCGCAGCTCCGGGCAAGGCGGCAGTCGGCGCAGCTGTTCGCCAATGCCGGAAGCCAAAGCAGTGCCGCCAAACAGGCAAAAAGGCACATCCGCCCCCAGGCGGGCCGCCAAGGCCAGCAGCCGCTCCGCCGGCAGCTTAAGCGCAAACAATTCATTCACGGCCAGCAGCACTTGCGCGGCGTTGGCGGAGCCGCCGGCCAGGCCGCCGCCTAAAGGTATCTGCTTGTGTAAAGTGATTTTCAAACCGGCGTCCAATGCAAACTCCTGCTGCATCAAAGCCCAGGCCCGCCAGGCCAGGTTATCCTCCGCACAGGATAGGCCTGGCAAATCACAGCTGAGGGAGGTTTCGGCCGCTGGCTCCACCTCAACAACATCACAAAGCGAAAGCGTTTGCATCACGCTTTCCAGCAAATGATAGCCATCCGGCCGCCGGCCCAGCACCGCCAGCGTCAGATTAATTTTTGCCGCCGCAATTCCTTGATACATCGCTAATCTCCCCTTGCCAAAATAATCCGTCAAATACATAAAATGCTTCTTTGCATATTGTATAACAAAAAATGCGGCTTGACAAGATGTCTTCCGCTTTTTTACTGAAAAAAATGAAAAATATCAAAAACTTTCCTTGCTTCTTAATTTGTACCTAAAAAAAATTAAAAAAACAAGTTATCTCTTGTCAAATTTACAGTGAGAGTGTATAATATTGTATAGATAAGTTAAATCAGAGGAGATGAACCAAACAAAACATGGAGGTGTTGAAACATGACGAAGAAAGATTCGTTTATAGCTCGCCTGGGGACAACATTAAAAAACACTTCCCTAAAGCTGTTCAAAAACACCCGTTCCAACCAGACACAGCCTGAAAGCATCAAGGAAGAACAAGGCGAAGCGCCGCCGGTTTTTGGCCAAATGCCTGACGAGCTAACCACGGAAACAGACGAGCAGATGGAAAGCGAACCAAGTTTTATGCAGCCTGAGATTTACCTGGACGAGCTACAGCTGCCGGACGACAACGCCCTAACCCAGCTGTGGACTCTGTGGGTTGAACAAACCGGCCGCCATAACAGGCCGTTTTTACGGATGCTAAATCACCCGGATAAGCCGGAAGCCTTAACGCCAGACCAAATTCAAAAGGAGCTTTCTCGCTTGAAATTGACGGTTGTTTCCACCGCCAACAAACGTTTAAAAAATACCCTGCCCAAAAAGGATGAAGAGGAAATCCCCAATTTGGACGCCCAAATTGTCACCTTTTTAACCGCCGGCCAGATGTCGGCCTGGTTGCTGATTTACCCACCGGTGGGCCAAGGCAAGGAAGTTGACGAGGAAATGCTGAAACAGGCCCTAAAGGAAAAAGGCATTTGCTACGGCTTGGACGAGGAATTGCTGACGGCTATTCCCAAAGATGAGGGGCGTTATTTTCACCTGTATCTTATCGCCCAGGGCGTGCCGCCGGTGCGCGGTCAGGACGGCTATGTGGTGGATTTGTTTCCGCGCACGATTACCCACGAGTTTACGGTGGATGAATTTGACCGGGTGGACTATATGTCGCTTAACTTCATCCGCAACGTAAGCAAGGGAGAACCAATCTGCCGGATTTTTGCTCCCACCAATGGCGTGCCCGGCCGCACCGTGCTAGACCGCGAGCTGACCGCGGTGGACGGCAAAAAAGCCACCGTGCCCGTTGGCCGCAACACAGAGCTTTCCGAAGACGGCAGCGAGCTTTTGGCCTCTATGACCGGGCACGTGGAATTCAGCGGCCGCAGCTTTCAGGTTAAGCCGGTGCTGGAAATCCCCGGCAACGTCGATTACTCCACCGGCAATATCAACTTTTTGGGCGATGTACATATTCACGGCGACGTTTGCAGCGGCTTCACGGTGCGGGCCGTGGGCAGTATCACTGTTGACGGCGTGGTGGAATCCTGCACGATTGAAGCTGGCGGTGATTTGATTATGGTTAAAGGTGCTTTGGGAAACAACCAGGCTGTTATTCGCTCCCACCGCGGCATTTACACCAAATATTTGGAAAATGCCAGCGTTTGCGCCCATGAGAATTTGCAGGCCGATTGTATTATGAACTGCGATGTTTACAGCGACGCCACCGTGCAGGTCCGCACCGGCCAGGGAATTATTATTGGCGGCAACATCCACGCAGCCCAGGAAGTGAACGCCACCACGGTTGGCGCAAAATCGGAAATCCTCACCAATATTATCCTGGGCGGCCTACCCTGCGATAATTTTGAAAAGGAAATGCTAGAACAAGAGCTGGCGAAGTTGCAAGCTGATTATGATAAATTTGAAAAACAGCCCAACAGCCCCACTAAGCTTAGCATGATGTCTAAACTGCGTATGAAAATCGCCGTAAACAAAAGCAAGCTGACCCAAATTAACGAAACCTGGGAAAAATTTCAGGCAGAAAGCGCTTCGGAACAAGACAAAAGACGGCTTATATGCAGCGTCGCCCACCCAGGCACCCAGGTTACCATTGGCGGCGTCAGCAAAAGGCTGACGCATGAAACTCATATGTGTCACGCTCGCTTGATTGGTAATGAAATTTGTCTTATGTAAATTCAGCAGCCTTAAACTGCAAATATTTCAATAAAGAAGTGAGTTGAAAAATGGGAAAAAAAATTATGCTTGTAGATGACTCCAAATTGGTTTATATGCAAATTAAACAAATCTTGGCCAACACCAATTATGAAATAGTCGAGTATTGCAAGTCGGGTGAAGATGCCTTGGACAAATATGCGCAGGTACAGCCGGATTTGGTGACAATGGATATTATTATGCCAGGAATGGACGGTTTGGAAACTGCCAGCATCCTAAAGGAGGAACACCCGGAAGCTAAAATTATTATGCTATCCTCCTTGGCCTATGATGATACTTTTAAGGAAGCTGAACGTATCGGCGCGGAAGCCTTTGTGGCCAAACCTCTGGAACCTAACGAGCTACTGGCGGCTATTGACGCCGCCCTGGCTGATTAAAACTGCCATTATATCTTTCCTTAAATTAAATAAGTATCCACCGGCTAAGCCGGTGGATACTTATTTAATTTAGACCGTATAATCAGGACCATAGTAGGCCTTTAGATACATTTCCTTAATCTCGCTCAGCAAAGGATAGCGCGGATTGGCCCCGGTGCATTGGTCGTCAAAGGCCTGCTCCACCATCTCGTCTAGCGTTTCCAGGAAATATTGCTCGTCAACATCATATTCCCGAATGGTGGCCTTAACCCCCACAGTCCGCTTCAAATCTTCAATCCGGGCAATCAGCAGACGCACAGCCTCCGCGTCGCTGGCCGCATTGATACCGCAAAAACGGGCGCACTCCGCATAACGGGCCAGCGTGTGAGGATACTGATACTGCGGAAAAGTACCCATCTTGGGCGGACATTCTTCGCTATTATATTCCACCACCAGGGAAATCAGTAGCGCGTTTGCCAGACCGTGGGGCAGATGATGAAAAGCGCCCAGTTTGTGAGCCATTGAATGACAAACGCCTAAAAAAGCGTTGGCAAAGGCCATGCCAGCCATACACGAAGCGTCCGCCATCTTTTGGCGTGCCTCCATATTATCGCCGTCGTTGTAGGCGGCAGGCAGATACTC
The DNA here is from genome assembly GCA_021769035.1 of Bacillota bacterium. Lineage (GTDB taxonomy): Bacteria > Bacillota > Dehalobacteriia > UBA4068 > UBA4997 > Avidehalobacter. The sequence continues at coordinate 28,518 of JAETTP010000022.1, forward strand.
AAAAATGTTGCGCATTGCCCGCAGGGCCAGGCCGTCCGTGTAATCTGTGGCCATCATTGAGGCATAAGCCTCCAGCGCGTGCGTAAGCGCGTCCAGGCCGCCGGCGCTGGTTAAGCTGGGCGTCTGGGTCATCATATTATCCACGTCCACGATTGCCATATTCGGCAAAAGTTCGTAATCAGCCAGCGGATATTTCACCCCGCTGTTCTGGTCGGTGATAACCGCAAACGGCGTAACCTCGCTGCCGGTGCCGGAGGTTGTAGGGATCGCAATGAAGTAGGCCTTTTCCCCCATCTTCGGGAAAGTATAGACGCGCTTGCGAATATCCATAAAGCGCATTGCCAAGTCCTGGAAATCAACCTCCGGGTGCTCGTAAAGAACCCACATAATCTTGGCCGCGTCCATAGCGGAGCCGCCGCCCAGGGCAATCACCACATCGGGCTGGAAATCATTCATCACCTTGGCCCCCTCCTCGGCATTGGCCAGGGTCGGGTCCGGCTGCACATTGGCAAAAACGGTGTTGATAATGCCCAGCTTATCCAGCTTTTCCGTCACCGGCTTGGTGTAGCCATTGTGATAAAGATAGGTGTCCGTCACCACAAAGGCCCGTTTTTTATGCAGCACGGTGCGCAGCTCATCCAAAGCAATCGGCATACAACCACGCTTAAAATAAACCTTTTGCGGTGCGCGGAACCACAACATATTCTCTCTCCTTTCAGCCACCGATTTAATATTCAGCAAATGCTTGGGGCTCACGTTTTCACTCACCGCATTGTTACCCCAAGTGCCACAGCCCAAAGTCAGCGAGGGCCGCAGACGGAAGTTATACATATCCCCGATACCGCCGTGGCTGGAGGGAGTGTTCACCAGCACGCGGCCGGTCTGCATAACCGCCGTGAAGTGGGCCAGCTTTTCCCGCTGGCTGGGTTCGATATAAAGAGAAGCCGTGTGGCCCAGGCCGCCGCCCTCCACCAAACGCTCCGCCTTGCAAACGGCCTCGGCAAAATCCTTGGCATGATACATTGCCAGTATTGGCGAGAGCTTTTCGCGCGCAAACGGCTCGCTCATCTCCACGCTTTCCACCTCGCCAATCAGGATTTTGGTGGCAGGGTCAACCTGCAAGCCGGCCATTGCCGCAATTTTGGCAGCGCTCTGCCCGGCAATCGCCGGATTGACCTCTCCGTCCACCACAATAATCGGCCGCAGCTTATCCATTTCCGCCGGCGACAAAAAATAGCAGCCGCGGGCGGCAAACTCCTGCCGCACCTCTGCGTATATGGAATCAAGCACGGTGACGGATTGCTCGCTGGCGCAGATTACGCCATTATCAAAGGTTTTGGAATGAATGATAGAGCTGACGGCCATTTTAATATCCGCCGTTTCATCAATCACAGCCGGCACATTGCCCGGCCCCACGCCCACCGCCGGCTTGCCGGAGGAATAGGCCGCGCGCACCATGCCCGGCCCGCCGGTGGCCAAAATCAAATCGGCCTCTCGCATTACCTGATTGGTCAGCTCCAGATTGGGCTCGTCAATCCAGCCGATGATCTCCTGCGGCGCGCCGGCCGCCACCGCCGCCTCCAGCAACAGCTTGGCCGCTGCAATGGTGCAGGCCTTGGCCCTTGGGTGTGGTGAAAAAATAATCGCATTGCGGGTTTTCAAGGCCAGCAAGGCCTTAAAAATGGCCGTGGAGGTGGGATTGGTGGTTGGTATCACGGCCGCCACCAGGCCCACCGGCTCCGCTATCTTCTTATAACCGTAAGCCGGCTCCTCCTCAATCACCCCGCAGGTTTTCATATCCTTGTAGGCGTTGTAAACATATTCAGCCGCAAAATGGTTTTTCAGGATTTTGTCCTCCACAATTCCCATACCGGTTTCCGCCACCGCCATCTTAGCCAGCGGAATCCGCTGCTGATTGGCCGCTTTGGCCGCCGCGAAAAATATCTTATCCACCTGCTCCTGTGTGTAGGCGGCAAAAGCGCGCTGAGCCTCACGCATTGACTCAATTTTGGCGCTGAGAGCCGCCTGGTTGTCAACTTGCATATCTAAAACCCCCTACAATATATTTAATTAATCTTATATTTAATTCACCTTAGCGCCGCAAAGCTCAGCACAGGCAAACGTCTGATGAACCTCCGTAATCCGCAGCAGGCGCTTTTGGCCCACAAAAGGCGCGCCGTCCTGCACCAGCACCACATAACCGTTCACCCGACAGATAGCATCGTTTTTGTTGGCGTTGTGCTTCTCGCACAAAAAACAATCGATAACCTCGCCCACGGCAAACGGCGCTTCGTCCAACAGGCCGGTTAAATCCTCGGTTAAAGGCCGTAGCACATAATCCGTCATTTTCAGCTCCGGATTGCCTTTCACGCAAAGCCTTTTGCCAAACCGCTTTTCCAACGCGGCTTTGGTTTCACCTGCCGGCCCGATTATGTAAGAGGAAACAATCGGGTTGGTTTCAATATAAACGGCCCGCTCCTGCGTCTGCTCCGCCAGGCTGCTCAAATCGGCCAGAATATCCACAAAAACGCTGTCCTCCGAGGCCACGCTGCCTTTGCCGCCGCAGAACGGACAAGGGCGTTCAAAAAGCTCCTGCAAGCTGTGGCCGTTCTTTTTGCGGGTCATCTCCAGCAGGCCCAGCTGCGTAAAGCCCAACACGTTGGTTTTCACCCGGTGCTTTTGCAGCTCCTCATTCAGGGCGGCCAATACCCGGCTGCGCTCCTCGTCCTCTTTCATATCAATAAAATCAACGATAATTATGCCACCCAGGTTGCGCAGCTGCATTTGCCGGGCCACCTCCCTGGCCGCCTCCATATTGGTGCGCAACACCACGTCGGCAAAGCTTTGGCTGGAGCTGCCCACGTACTTGCCGGTGTTGACGTCGATAATAGTGAAAGCCTCCATGTGCTGAATAACCAGATAACCGCCGCATTTTAACCAAACCTTATCCGCCAAGGCCTGACGCAGCTGAGCCGACATATTGTAAACCGCCATCACATCAAAGCGTGGCTGTTCGATTTTAGGCAGACAGGCCGGTGCAATAAAACCGACAATTTCCGCCAGTTTTGTGGCCGTTTGAGAGTTGTTCACGTAAATATGGCCAATATCATTGTAAAACAAATCGCGTACCACTCGCTCCAGCAAGCCGGCGTCCTGATAAAGCGGCGCGACGGCTGAGGCGGTGGCATTTTTGCCCAGCAGCCACTTCCAAAGCTTCAGCAAAGAGCGCACGTCCTGCGCCAGCTCCTCCGCGCTGGCAGCCAGGGCCGCGGTGCGGATAATCGCCCCCATACCGGCCGGCAAAAGAGAGCGAACCTGCTCCAGCAGGCGTTGGCGTTCCGCTTCGTCCTCAATGCGCCGGCTGATTGTCAGCGTGCTGTTGGTAGGCAGCAACACCAAAAAACGCCCCGGAAAGCTGGGATTCATCGTCAGCCGGGCCCCTTTGTTGCCGGTGGGTTCTTTTAGCACCTGCACCATAATTTCCTGGCCGGGGCGTAGCACCTTGTCAATCGTCAGCTCCGGCTCCAGTAGTCGCCCCTCCGCGTCCAGGCGCGGCGCCATCGTGTCCCGCAGGTGCAAAAAACCGTTGCGCTCCTCGCCAAAATCCACAAAGGCCGCCTGCATTCCCGGCAGAACATTATCCACCCGCGCTTTGTAAACGTTGCCAACAACGCTATGGCTATGCTCGCGCTCAAAAAACACCTCAGTCAGAACATCGTCCTCCAGCAAGGCCACCATTGTTTCAAATTCGTCCTGCTTTACAATAATATTTTTTTCCATTACAACTACAACCTCATTATTTTAATACCAATTCTCAGTAATTTTTATCGTCCGACGTTTCAAGGCAGGCTGCGCTCCCCGGCGGCGTTTTGCACAAACAGACCCGCCCGGGCCAGCCGGCACGGCAAGCCTGCCGGCAACAGCTGCTGCAAAACCTCGCTCGCTTTCACACTGCCCCCCTCCGCAAAGGGGATTTCCAAATGCAGCCGGTTTTCCGCCAACTCAAGCAGCTGCACGCCGGCCCTCAAATCAATAGTTTTGGGGCGTTTTTTAGGGTGATAACGGACAATTTCCAACTTATCCGCCGCCCAAAAGGCCTGCACATTGGCGGCCAGCTGGGGCAGCAAGGGATCCGCTGCCGGAAATTCCGCCTCAAAAACCGCCAGATTAATCACCGCCATCAGGGCCGGGCCGGGCTCAAACAGTAGCCGGGCCTGCAAAACCCGCACAGCCGCCGGCAAAGCCTGATTTAAACGCCGGCAGACCTCCTCCGGCGGCACAGCCTCGCGTAGCTGTAAATCACCCAGCTCCTGCCAGCCCTCCTGGCCAACGCCGCGCGGCGGGCCAAAGCTGATTTTAGGATGCGGATTAAAGCCCTCGGAATAGGCCACCGGCAAATCAGCCCGCAGCAAGGCCCGGTTAAACAGCTTGAGCAAATCCAAATGGGAAAGAAATTTAAGCACGCCCGTCACCTGATAAACAAAACGAACCGTCACAGGCTGGGCAGCCGGCTCTTGCAAACTCATCTTTCGGCCTCCTTTTCCCCCGCAGGCTTAATATAATGGTTGTCGCAAGCCAAAGCCTGGCAAACGCCGCAGCCGTTGCAGGGCCCTTTGCGGCAATCGGCCGTTTTCTCCGCCACCGCCGCTTTTTGCCATTCCCGCCACAGCCATTTTTTGCTGACTCCGCAATCGATATGCTCCCATGGCAGCAGCTCGTCCTCCGCAAAGCAACGCTCCGCATAGGCGGCCGGGTCAATGCCCGCCTGCGCAAAGGCTTGCAGCCATTTGTCATAAGCAAAATGTTCATGCCAGCTGTCAAATTTGCAGCCCAGCCGGTGCGCAGCCAGCAACACCGGGCCCAGCCGCCGGTCGCCCCGGCTGAAAACACCCTCCAAAAAACTCAGCTCAATATCGTGACAATTCAGCCGCGCCCCGCGTATTGGCTTAAATTCCGCATATAAAAGCTCCCGCTTGCGGGCCAGTTCCTCTCGGCTGTTCTGGCCGAACCACTGAAAAGGCGTGTGGCTTTTCGGCACAAAAAAAGCCACGCTGACCGTAATACTCAACGGCCGTTTTCGCTGCTGATTACGGGCCAAAGCCAAAATCTGTTTAGCCAGTTGGGCAATCCCTCGCAAATCGTCGTCTGTTTCATAAGGCAGGCCGGCCATAAAATAAAGCTTAATGGAATTCCAGCCGGCCGCCAAGGCCGCCTCAGCCGCCGCAAAAATATCCTCCTCGGCAACGCCCTTGTTAATAATATCCCGCAGACGTTGCGTGCCGGCCTCAGGCGCCAGGGTCAGCCCACCCTTGCGCACCGTTTGCAGCTTTTCCGCCAAACCGACGGAAATCGCGTCCACCCGCAGGCTGGGCAGCGACACGCTTACCCCAGCCGCACTGTGCTCCGCCAATAGCTGCTCAATCAGCGAGCCCACACAGGAATAATCCGCCGTGGAAAGGCTAATCATTCCCAGCTCGTCATAACCCGTAGCCGCTAGCGCCGCGGCAGCCTGCTTGCGCAGCACCTCCGGCGATTTTTCCCGTACCGGCCGATAGATAATCCCAGCCTGGCAAAAGCGGCAGCCGCGGTTGCAGCCGCGCATAACCTCCACCACAGCTCGGT
>JAETTP010000023.1 GCA_021769035.1 Bacillota bacterium
CAAACGACAAAATGGAGGCCTCAATCTCCCCCTTGCTGCTGATAAGCGGCTGCACCCGCACCAGCCAACTAAGGCTTTGCCCCGGCAGGCACAGGGTTCCCTGCCAAGCCAGCGGGCAATCCAAAGCCGATTGCACCGCCAAAACCTGGCGCATCGTTTCCTCCGTGGCCTCCTCCCGGCCCACGCCCAAAACCGTCGGCAGCATTTGGTTTAACACCTGCGGCCGCTCCAGATGCAAAACCTCATCCAGGCAAGCGTTTGTTGCTGCCAGCACGCGGCTTTGTTTATCCATCAGCAGCAAGCGAACCGGCATAACCGACAAAACCTGCACCAGCAAACTGGCAAATTCCATCGTTTCCTGCCAAACAGCTTCACCAAAAATATTGTTCAAGCTTCTCTCCATTGCAGCATCATCCTCCCCCAAAAAAAAGCTTAATATCAATATTTCTGTAAAATATCCTTATAACCTGCGGCTTTTTTACAGAACTCGCCGACAAATGAAAGCATTTTTCTGGTATATTTAACATTATCTGCCAGAAATCAACAATCGCTTATCCGTAACCACCAACTGCACCGGCCGGTCCCAACCTGCCTGCGGCACCGCGGATAGCAGCTGCCAATCATAAGCCACGCCAATCAACAAAACCGACGGGGCCAGCCGCGCCAAAAAACGGTCATAGTAACCGCCGCCCTGGCCCAAGCGGCCGCCCTGCTCGTCAAAAGCCACACCCGGCAACAGCACCGCCGCCACCGCCTCCGGCGGGCAAAGCGGCGCTTCCGGGCCGGGTTCGGCCAGGCCCCTCTCCGTTCGGCTCAGGGGCTCTTCCGGCTGCAAATAGACCGCCTGCATAATCCCCGGCGGCAGGCCCTGCGTGCGCGGCACGGCCAGAGGCCGCCCCTGCTGCCAAAGCTGCCGGTGCAGGGCCGCCAGATCAACCTCCCGGCCGCAAGCCAGATAACTGAAAACCGCCCCAGTCGGCCCCAAAGGCCCCAGCCGCTCTGCCAGGCACTCGGCCAAGCGGCGGCAAATTTCCGCGCTGGCCGCAGCCGCCTCCGTCGCCGGCATTTGCCGCCGCCTCTGCAACATTTCCTGCCGCAACGTCCGCTTGTCCTGCTGCTTAGCTAAATCGCTCATTCAGTCAGCCGCCTCCTCTCCTCGCCCGGCAAATCAATCGTAAAAATACAAGGGCAGATTGGCCTGCGCATTCAGGCTGAAGTCAGCAAAGTCAGCCTGCTCATACTTAGTCAAAGCCGCCGCGCCAATCATCGCCGCGTTATCGGTGCAAAACTGCGGCGAGGGATAAACCACCCGCCGGCCCTCGGCCAGCTGCTGCACCCGGTCGCGCAAGGCCTGGTTGGCGGCCACGCCGCCGGCCAACACAATCGTATCCAGCCCCAACTCCGCCGCCGCCCGCGCCGCCTTAGTAGCCAGCACCTTGACAATAGCCTCCTGGGCAGAGGCGGCCACGTCCTCCACCCGATAAGCCTCATCTTTCATCTGGCAGCGGTTCAAAAAGTTCAGCACAGCCGATTTTAAGCCGCTGAAGCTGAAATCATAGCTATCCGCCAGCCAAGCGCAGGGGAAATCGTAAATCGGCTGTCCGGCCGCCGCCGCCCGCTGAATGGCCGGCCCGCCCGGATAGGGCAGGCCCAGAGCGCGGGCAATCTTATCAAAGGCCTCGCCGGCCGCGTCGTCCCGGCTTTGGCCCAGCAGACGATACCGCCCCGGCGCTTCCGCCACCGCCACCCCGCTGTGGCTGCCGGACACCACCAACGCCAGGTAAGGAAACTGCAAATCAGGGTGCTCCAAAAAAGGCGCGCTCATATGCCCTGCCAAATGGTGCACCGCAAGCAGCGGCAGGCCGGCCGCCAAAGCCAAAGCCTTGGCATAGGAAACGCCCACCAGCAGGGAGCCAATCAAGCCCGGCCCCTGCGTCACCGCCACCGCGTCCAAATCGCCCAAGGCCAGCCCGGCCTCCGCCAGGGCGCGCTCCACCACCGGCGCCACTGCGTTCAAATGCTCGCGGGAGGCAATCTCCGGCACCACCCCGCCGTAAAGCTGGTGCACGGGAATTTGCGTCGCCACCACGTTGGCCAGCAGCCGATAGCCGTCCGCCACCACCGCGGCGGCCGTTTCATCGCAGCTGCTTTCAATCGCCAAAATTTTTACCATAGTCAATTCCTCTGTTTTTATTCGCTCAAGTCCGCCGCCAACAGGCATTCCATCAGCAAAGCGTCCTCGCCATTGTCCTCATAATAACCGGGCCGCCGGCCGCAGATTGTAAAACCCATTTTGGTATATAAAGCCTGGGCCGCCGCATTGCTGGGCCGCACCTCCAAAATCGCCCGGCGGCAGCCCAGCAGGCGCGCCCAATCCAGCAGGCCGGCCATCAGCAACGTGCCCAAGCCCTGCCCCCGGCAGGAGGCCAACACCGCCACGTTGTTGATATTGGCCTCATCCAACACCTGCCAAAAGCCGGCGTAAGCCAAAAGCCGCTCCGGTTGGGCGTCGTCCACCAAAGCCAGCAGATGAGCAATCGGCCGGGCAGCTTCCTCCAGATAAGCTTCTCGGCTCCAGGGCTCGGCAAATGCCTCCTGCTCAATCGCCAGCATCTGCTCCAGATAAATTTCAATATTAGCCTCATCCAGCTCCAGCAGCACGCTCATGCCAGATTGCCTCCCGCCGCTTTTGCTTCCGCTGCCAGCTTAGCCAGCCGGTTGCGCTCCGCCTCCGAGGCGCGCAGATAAAAAGCGCCCACCTCCGCCGGCGGTTTGGCCTGCGCCGCCCGCTCGCTGGCCAGCAAAGCGCAGGCGCAGGCATTAAAACAGCGGCGCTCCGGCGGCGCCAGCACGGCCAAATCACCAAGCCGGGCCTGCATTTCCGCAAAAATCAGCTCCGCCGCGTCGCCGGCAAAAACCACCCTGCGCCCCGCCGCCTCGGCCAGCAGCTTGTCCGCCAACAACGCCGGCGAAATTGCCTGCGGCGGCCACAAAGGCTGCGGCTGCCGGCCCGAACCAGGCGCAAAAAGCGCGGTGTAGACCTCATTGCGGCGCGCGTCCAGCACCGGGCAGGCCAGCAAATCCGGCTGGCCCGCGCCCAAAGCGTTGTAGGCCGCCGCCTCCAGCGTGGAAACCGGCAGCAGCGGCTTTTGCAAGGCCCAGGCCAGCCCTTTGGCCGTGGCCACGCCAATACGCAGGCCGGTAAAGGAGCCCGGCCCGTTCACCACCGCCAGCAAGTCAATCGCCGCCAGCGGCAAATCAGCCGCTGCCAGCAGACTTTGCAGCAGCGGCAGCAGGCGTTGGGAGTGGGTCAGCCCCACGTTGAGGGCCGCGCTGGCCAAAATACGGCCGTCCTCGGCCACCGCCACGGAAAGGGCCTTGCCGGCCGCGTCAACTGCTAAGATTTTCACAATGCTTCAACGCCTCCTTCAGCCAAGGCTGCTCGCCAATGGGCGTAAGCTGCCAGCTGCGCCATTCGCCGCCCTCCGGCTCATCCGCATAATGCTTGGTGATGCTGATTTCCAGCCGCTCCGCCGGCAGCAAGGGCCGCATAACCTCCGGCCATTCCAGCAAGGCCACAGCCTGACCGTCAAAATATTCCTCCAGCCCGCGCTCCCAAACCTCTTCCTCGCTTTGCAAACGGTATAAATCCATATGCACAAAGGGCAGGCGGCCGCTGGCATACTGATTCGCCACCGTAAAGGTGGGGCTGGTGACGGGCTCCTCCACCTCCAGGCCGTAGGCAAACCCCTGCGCGAACAGGGTTTTGCCGGCCCCTAAATCACCGGAAAGCAGCAGGCAGCTGCCGGGCGGTGCAAACTTGCCCAGCCAGCAGCCCAGCTCAAAGGTTTCCGCCGGCGAATAGGTGCATAATTGCCAAATTTTTGCTTCCATATAACCCAATCCTGTTGTTTAATTTCGGTTTATTTTATTTATTATATCATAGGAAAAATAATATTTCAACTTTTAATTTGTCCCGCCCGGCAGGCGGCCGCAAACCGCCGCCAAAGCCGCCCGCTGGCTGCGTCCTGCAAACGCTCCGGGTGCCACTGCACGCCCAAAACAAAGCCCGGCCCCGGCCGCAAAACAGCCTCAACCAGCCCATCCGGGGCAACGGCCGCCGTCTGCAAGCCGTGGCCCAGCAAACGCACGCCCTGGTGGTGCACGCTGTTGACAAGCAGCTGTTCCGTCCCCAGCCATTCCGCCAGCCGCCCGCGGCAACGCACCGGGTGGCTGGGCTGCTCCGGCGGCTGCTCTGGGTTATGCTGCAACGTGTCCGGCCGCTCCGCCAAATCCTGCCACAGGCTGCCGCCCAGGGCCGCGTTCAAAAGCTGCATACCCCGGCAAACACCCAGCACCGGCCGGCCGACCGCCAAAAAGGCCCGCAACAAAGCCAGTTCCCAAGCCTCCCGCACCAAATCCGCCGCTGAAAGAGCCAAACCAGGGTGCGGATATTCACCCCATAGCTGGGGCCGAAAATCACCCCCGCCAGAAAGCAGCAGGCCGTCCAACCGCTCGGCCAAAACCGCCGCCCGCGCCGCCAAATCTGGCTGAGCCAACCGGCCCGGCAGACTCGACAGGCTCGGCTGAGCCAACGGCGGCGGCAAAATCAGCGCCTGCACCCCAACGCGCCCCAAGGCCTGCACATAATACTGCCGTAAAAGGTAATTTTCCTCAGCCGCCAGCCCGCAGCTAACCCCAATCAATTTAGCAAACTCCGCCACCAAAACCACCTCCGCCTCATTATATGCAAGAAGCCCCGCCAAAATGGCGAGGCCCTCACATTATTAAACAGTCGTCGGTAGCTTAAAGGTCTTTCATGCTCTCCGCCCAAGTCCAATCGCGGATTTCCGGCAGGTCCAGACCGTAATCACTGATATATTGCTTGTGCTCAACCAGCTTATCCTTCATCATCTGGATCAGATAAGCGCCGCGGTTGCCCAACTGCGGCAGCAGCTCCACAGCTTTCTGCACCAGGTGGAAGCGGTCCAGCTCATTCTGCACGCGCATATCAAACGGCGTGGTGATGGTGCCCTCCTCCAGATAGCCGCGCACAGTCAAGTTGCGGTTGCAGCGTTTGTAGGTCAGCTCCCGAATCAGGCTGGGATAGCCGTGATAAGCGAACAAAATCGGCTTATCCTTGGTGAACAGCAAATCGTAGTCGGAATCGGAGAAGCCATGCGGGTGCTCCTCCTGCGGTTGCAGCTTGAAGAGGTCAACCACATTAACCACCCGGATTTTAACCTCCGGCAGATAGTGGCGGATAATAGACACCGCCGCCAGTGTTTCCAGGGTGGGAGTGTCGCCGCAGCAGGCCATTACGATGTCCGGCTCGGAGTATTGGTCGTTGCTGGCCCACTGCCAAATGCCGGCGCCCTGGGTGCAGTGCTTCACCGCCTGCTCCATAGTCAGCCACTGCGGACGCGGGTGCTTGGAAGCCACCAACACGTTCACATAATCGCGGGTGCGGATACAATGGTCAAAGCAGGAAAGCAGGCAGTTAGCGTCCGGCGGCAGATACATGCGGACGATGTCAGCCTTTTTGTTGGCCACGTGGTCAAAGAAGCCGGGGTCCTGGTGAGTGAAGCCGTTGTGGTCCTGCTGCCAAACGTGCGAGGACAGCACATAGTTCAGCGAGGCAATGGAGCGCCGCCAGGGCAAATCCTGGCAAACCTTCAGCCACTTGGCGTGCTGGCTGAACATGGAGTCCACAATACGGATAAACGCCTCGTAGCTGTTGAAGAAGCCGTGGCGGCCGGTCAGCAGATAGCCCTCCAACATGCCCTGGCACATATGCTCAGACAGCATGCTGTCAATCACGCGGCCGTCGTTAGCCAAAAATTCATCGTTGTCCATTTCGCCGTTCCACTGGCGATTGGTCACTTCAAAAACCGCGCCCAGGCGGTTGCTCATTGTTTCGTCCGGGCCGAAAACGCGGAAGTTGCGGCGTTCCTCGTTATCCGCCATAACATCGCGCACAAAGCCGCCCAGCACCAGCATATCCTGAGCCATCACGCTGCCGGGCACGTCGAACTTAACGGCGTAATCGCGGAAGTCCGGCAGGGCCAAATCGTGCAGCACACCGCCGTTAGTCACCGGGTTGGAACCCATACGGCGGTTGCCGGCGGGGGCCAAATCTTTCAGCTCCGGCATAATATAGCCGTTTTCGTCAAACAGTTCCTCCGGGTGATAGCTCTTCAGCCATTGTTCCAGCAGGGCCACGTTGTCCGGCGCCTCCTTGGTAACGGCAATCGGCACCTGATGCGCGCGGAAAGTGCCCTCAATGTTTTTGCCGGCAACCTCCTTGGGGCCAGTCCAGCCCTTGGGAGTACGCAGCACAATCATCGGCCAGATAGGCCGCCGGGTTTCGCCATTGGCCGCCGCCTGCTTGATAGCCTTAATATCAGCCACAGCCGCGTCCAAAGCCGCCGCCATCTTCTGGTGCATTTCCGCCGGCTCGCTGCCTTCCACAAAGTAGGGGTGCCAGCCGCAACCCTTGAAGAAAGACTCCAGCTCCTCCTTGGAAATACGGGCAAAAATTGTCGGGTTGGCAATCTTATAGCCGTTCAGGTGCAAAATCGGCAACACGGTGCCGTCGGTGGCCGGGTTAATCAGCTTGTTAGCCTGCCAAGCCGTCGCCAGCGGGCCGGTTTCCGCCTCGCCGTCGCCCACCACAGTGGCCGCAATCAAATCAGGATTGTCCAGCACCGCGCCAAAAGCGTGGGCCAGGGAGTAGCCCAGCTCGCCGCCCTCGTTGATGGAGCCGGGGGTTTCCGGGGCCACGTGGCTGGAAATGCCACCGGGGAACGAGAACTGCTTAAACAGCTTTTTCATACCGGCCTCGTCCTGGGTGATGTCCGGATAAACCTCCGTGTAGGAGCCCTCCAACCAGGTCTGGGCCACCATCGCGTTGCCGCCGTGGCCGGGACCGCTGATGTAGAGCATATTCAAATCGTTTTCCTTAATCACCCGATTCAGGTGGGTATAAATGAAGTTCTGGCCGGGCACGGTGCCCCAATGGCCCACCACGTTGGGCTTAACATGCTTCAGAGTAAGCGGCTCTTTCAGCAGCGGGTTGTCATAAAGATAAAGCTGCGCGGCGGCCAAGTAGTTACTGGCGCGCCAGTAGGCGTCCATCTTTTTGAGCATTTCCTCGGACAGAGGGCCTTGAGTTTTTGGTTCTGTTGTCATTATTTTACCTCCTTCAAGCGGGCCGGCAGTGTTTGCAGACCCATTCATCAATTATAATTATATATAATAAGGGGCTGAACTAAACCCAAATTTAATTAACCTTTTTCAGTTGGCCGCAGCCGCCGCACGGGCGGCAAAGTAAGCGTCCACGCCGGCGGCAATCGCGTCGGCCAGCTTTTGCTGATAAGCCGCATCGGTGATTTTGGCCCGCTCCGCGCTGTTGCTCATAAAGCCTATTTCCACCAGGCAGGCCGGCGCGGTATTGTGCGTCAGCACCACCAGGGCGGAGGTTTTCACGCCGCGGTCCTTGGCGCCGGTGGCGCTGATAACCGCCTTTTGGATATAGCCGGCCAACTCCGCGTCGTCCGCGTCGCTGGGCCCGGCGTAGGTTTCAATGCCGCTAGCCGAGGGAATATTGGCGGCGGAATTGCAATGCACGCTCACAAACACCGGCGCGTCCGCCTGCACCGTCAGGGCCGCCCTGTCCAGCAAGGAAACATATTCGTCCGCCTCCCGCGCCATAATCACTTCATAGCCGGCGTTTTGCAGGGCCTCTTTCAGCTTCAGGGAAACGGCCAGATTAACCGTCTTTTCCTCCGTGCCGCCGCCGTTGGTGCCGGGGTCGGAACCGCCGTGGCCGGCGTCCACCACCACCCGACGGAACAGATTGCCGTTCTCATCTAAACCGGGCGGCGGGATAATCTCCGGCAGGGTTTCCTGCGGCGGCTGCTCCTCCTGAATATCAGGGGAAAGCAGCGGCGGCGTAATATTGACAATCCGCCGGGCTTGGTCGTAATTCACCGCGGCGGAAAGGTTCTCCACCACAAAGCGCACCGGCACCATCGTGCGGGCCACGCCCTCGTAGGTCACCAGAGAAACGCTCACGTCGTCCGGCACCTGCACCGGCCGGCCGTCCACCAAGGCGGTGCTGCTGCCAATCGTCAGCACAATGGTTTTGCTCCCCTGGGTAATCGTGACGGTATTGGTGGCCTTGTCCCAGGCCACGCCGGCCTGCATTTGCTCGCTGATTAAGCGCACCGGCACCAAGGTGCGGCCGGAAACAGCCACGCCCGGCACGTCGCTGGGCAAATACTCCCCGCGCAGGGCCAAATTGACCGGCACCACGCTGGTGCGCCGGTTGTTTTGAGCGGCCGCGTCCCAAAGCATTACCTGCAAGCTGTCCGCCAAAGCGGGAAAATCCGCGGAAAGGCCGAGAGTTGGCTCGCCGTTATTTTGCTCATTATTCTGCTCATTACTATTCTGTTGGTTATTATTTGCCTGGTTATTATTCTCCTCACCGTTATTTGGCGCGTTATTATTCTGCTCGTTATTGTTCGGCGGATTATTATTCTGGCCGTTATTATTTGGCTCGCTATTATTTTGTTCACCGTTATTCTGACCGTTATTCTGTTCTTTATCCGGGTTGGCAGTCGGTTCCTCCTGCTCCTCCAAATGGCCGGGAATTGGCTCATAAACGCCGTCGTTTTGGTTAAGTGTGCCGTCGCTTGGCGTTGTTTGGCTGCCGGTGGAGCTGCCGGAAGCGCCGCCCTCCTGCTCGGCATAAATAGCGTATATCTGGCTGGCCGCCTTTTCCTCCTCCGTCTGAGTGCCGGCTGCCCAGGCCGGCTGCGGTGCACAGCAAAGCAGGGCCGCCAGGGCCAGCAAAATCGCCAACAGCTTGGGTTTGGCTAAACTTATCACTTAGTCTTTTACCTCCTATCACCCTGAAAAATTTCAGGTTCATTATATAGTTTAGCACAATGCCCCGTTTTTTGCAATAAGTTAGGCCATTAAAAATCTTTTTTAAAGCTATATCCGTATGAAAACTCAACACTTTTTCATACGGATAGGCATTTGTTTAGATAAGTTTTTTCAATCAACCAGCCACTACCCTAAAGGTCGTGTCTGGTTGATATGGGTTCACACTAAGCTCTGTCTGCGTCCACTAAAGTGGACTTGCCAATCGCTAAGTGTTCACGCAAATCAGGCCTCACATACCCAAAAATTTTAGATATTCCGGCACGCTCAGCAGCGGCTTAGCCATCTCAGCCTGGGTTTCCGGGCTGACCGCGCCCGTGGCGGCCAGCTCAAAGCCGGCCTGCTCCACCCGCCGCAGATAGGCCTCCACCAGCGGCTGCACCGCCGGGTTGGCGGATTTCAGCAGCCGGCCGCAGTTGCGGTAAATCTCCAGGCAGGGGTTGCAGCAGGAAAACGCCGCTTTAATAATCGCAAAATTGTTCTCGCCCGGAAAGCCGCAGTTGGCAATGGCCACAAACCGCTGCGGCCGCAGCTGGGCGTCGGCCATATCAAAATTGCCGGCCTCCTCCTGCACCTGGGGGCTTTTCAGCGGCACCAGACGGTCCACAAAATTTTTCAGCAGACCGGTCATATTCCAGGAATAAACCGGCGAGGCAAAACAAACCACGTCCGCCGCCTGATAGGCCTGCAAAAGCTCCGGCATATCGTCAGCCAAGGCGCAGCGGCCCGGCGTTTTAAACCAGCAGGCAAAGCAGCCCTGACATTGGCGGATTTGGTAATCCGCCAGCTGATAGCAAGCCGTTTGCGCGCCGGCCCGCTCCGCTCCCTGCAAAAAAGCCGTGATAATCCGATTGCTGGCGCTGTTGCGGCCGGCCGGGCTGCCGTTAAAGGCTGTAAACTGCATAAAAAAAACCTCCTTTCTTTTAGCTCATCGTTTGTTGTCTAAGGCCATTATACAAGCTTTGGCAGCCAAAAGCAACAAACGCTCCGTAGAGTTGAGCCAACAAGGAGGTATTATTTTAATGAAGTATTATTTTAATGCAGCGTCACCAACCGCTGCACCGTTTCAATCTGCCGGGCCCGGCCGGCCGCGTCGAACTCCAGCAGCAGCCCGTTCAGCTGCGCATCGCCGCCTTGGGCCACTACAAAGGGCTGGGGCCGGCCGGTGAGATACCGCTCCACCACGCCCTCCGTTTCCACCCCCAGGATAGAATCCCGGGCCCCGGTCATGCCGACGTCGGTCAGATAAGCCGTGCCGCGGGGCAACAGGCGCGCGTCGTTGGTCTGCACGTGGGTGTGGGTGCCCCAAACCGCCGTCACCCGGCCGTCCAGGAAGTTCGCCAAGGCCTGCTTCTCCGAGGTGGCCTCGGCGTGAAAATCCACCAGAATAATCGGCGTGTGTTGCCGGATTTCCGCCAGCAAGGCCTGCGCCGTGCGGAACGGGCAATCCAAGGCCGGCATATTCATATAAACCCGGCCCAGCAGATTAACCACGGCAATTTGCAGCCCGCCGCATGGCAAAAGCCGCCAGCCGCAGCCCGGCGTACCCGGCGGCAGGTTGGCCGGCCGGCAGAGGCCCGGCTCCTGCTCCAGCAGGCCGGCCACCTCCCGGTGGCCCCAAATGTGGTTGCCCAGCGTCACCGCGTCCACGCCAAGCTGGCGCAAAAAGGCAAAGCCCCGGCGGCTGATTCCTTTGCCGCCGCTGATGTTCTCGCCGTTTACCACGGTGAAATCCACCCGCAGCTCCCATTGCAGCTCCGCCAGGGCTTGCTCCAAGGCCTGCCGCCCGCAGCGGCCCACCACGTCGCCCACAATCAACGCCCTACAGGTTTTTTCCATTGCCAGGCCTCCTTAATCCGCCGCCGGCCGGCCGCAGCCTGCCAGATATTCCTCCAACCAGGCCAGCAGCTCGTCGCGGCCCTCCTTGCCCGGCACGGAAAAGGGCAAGATCTCCGCCCGCGGCGCTTGCAGGGTTTTGGCAATCAGGCTCAGCTGCCGGGCCCTGGCCCCCTTGCTGATTTTGTCTGCCTTGGTCGCAACCAGCCGGCAGTTTGCCCCGCTAGACTGCAAAAACTGCCACATCTGCACATCAAGCGTGCTCGGCTCGTGCCGAATATCCACCAGCTGCAAAAACAGGTTCGGCCCCGGCCAGCGGCGCAAATATTCCTCAATCATCAGCCGCCAGCTTTCCCGCGCCTCCTTAGCCACCTTGGCGTAGCCGTAGCCGGGCAAATCCACCAGATACCAGCGGCAGAGCGCCTCCTCGGCCAGGGCGGATTGCACCGCAAAAAAGTTGATGGTGCGGGTTTTGCCGGGCTGGCTGCTGGTGCGGGCCAAATTGCGCCGGTTCAGCAGGGCGTTTATCAGAGAGCTTTTGCCCACGTTGGAACGCCCGCAAAAGCTGACCGCCGGCAAAACCTCCGCCGGATACTGCTCCGCCCGCACGGCCGTCAACAAATATTGTGCCTGTTTAATCTTCATATTATTTACTACCAATTATAATTATTTTCAGCGTAGCGCAACATGCAGCACGTCCTGCAATGTTTCCGCAAAAACGAATTTCAAGTTATCGCGCACCACCTGGGGCAGCTCCGCCAAATCGCGCTTGTTGCCCTTGGGGATAACCACGGTTTTCACGCCGGCGCGCAGGGCGGCAATCGATTTCTCCTTGAGGCCGCCAATCGGCAGCACCCGGCCGCGCAGGGTTATCTCTCCGGTCATCGCCACGTCGCGCCGCACGGGTTTACCGCTGAACGCGGAAGCCAGGGCGCAGGCCATCGTGACGCCGGCGGAGGGCCCGTCCTTGGGGATAGCCCCCTCCGGCACATGAATATGCACGTCCAGATTGCTGATGTCCTCCGGAATGGCAAACTGCTCGCCAATGGAGCGCAGATAAGTCCAGCCGGCCTGGGCGCTTTCTTTCATCACGTCGCCCAGCTGGCCGGTCAGCAGCAGGTTGCCCTTGCCGGGCAGCAGCTGGGCCTCCACCGTCAGGGTATCGCCGCCGGCCGCCGTCCAGGCCAGGCCGTTCACCACGCCCACCTGGTCCTCCTTATCCACCAAATCGTAGTGATAAGGCGGCTCGCCCAGCAGCTCTTTCAGGTTGCGGCGGCTGACGCTCAGCTTCTCCCATTTGCCGGCCACAATGCCTTTCACCACCTTGCGGCAGATTTTGGCCAGCTGGCGTTCCAGGCCGCGCACGCCGGCCTCCCGCGTGTAGGTGCGGACGATTTCCAGCAGGGCGTTTTCAGAAAGCTTCAGCTGGCCCTTTTTCAGGCCGTGCTCCTGCAACTGCCGGGGCAGCAGATGGCGCAGGGCAATCTGCATTTTTTCGTCCTCGGTGTAGCTGTCCAGCCGCACAATCTCCATACGGTCCCACAGCGGTTCCGGAATATCCGCCTCCACGTTGGCGGTGGTGATAAAGAGCACCTGGGAGAGGTCGAACGGCATTTCCAGATAGTGGTCGCTGAAAGTGTTGTTCTGGGCGGGGTCCAGCACCTCCAGCATAGCGCTGGCCGGGTCGCCCCGAAAATCGCTAGCCATTTTGTCGATTTCGTCCAGCAAAAACAGCGGATTAGCCGTGCCGGCGTTTTTCAAATACTGCATAATCCGGCCGGGCTGGCTGCCGATATAGGTGCGCCGGTGGCCGCGGATTTCCGCCTCGTCATGCACGCCGCCCAGGGAAAGGCGCACGTATTTGCGGCCCAGCGCCCTGGCAATGGAGGCCGCCAGAGAGGTTTTGCCCACGCCGGGCGGCCCCACCAGGCATAAAATCGGCCCCTTGAGAGAGTTGGTCAGCTGGCGCACCGCCAAAAACTCCAATATCCGCTCCTTAACCTTAGTCAGGCCAAAGTGGTCCTCGTTGAGCACCTGCTCCGCCTTGGCCAAATCCAAATTGTCCTCGGTATACTCGCCCCAGGGCATATCCAGCACCCAGTCGATATAATTTTCCACCACGTTGCCCTCAGCGGTGAGGGTGGGCATGTGGCCCAGGCGGGCAAATTCCTTTTCCAACCGCTCCAGCACGTAATCCGGCAGGTTGCGGCCCTCCATACGCTGACGGTATTCCTCAATCTCGCTGCTGCGGTCCTCGCCGTCGCCCAGTTCTCGGTTGATAGCGCGCAGCTGCTCGCGCAGGTAATATTCCCGTTGGTTTTTGTCAATCTGGTTATGCACCCTGGTGCCAATTTTGCGCTCCAAATCGAGAATTTCCGTTTCCTTGGCAATCATACCCAGCAGCATTTCCATACGCTGCACCAGGTCAAATGCCTCCAGCAGGCGTTGCCGCTCCTCCAGCGGCAAAAACAGATAGCTGGCGACGGTGTCGGCCAACTCGCCGGGGTTCTCCAGCCCGTTGATGTGGTTGGCGGCCTCCGGCGGATATTTTTTGTTCAGCGCGGCAAAGGCGGAAAAGGCCTCTTTCAGGCGGCGTTTCAGGGCCTCCAGCTTCAAAGCGCGCCTTTTGTTGGTTTCCGGCTCGTCCGGGAACTCCCGCACCACGGCCACGGAGTAGGGCTCCAGCTGGCTGTAATATTCCAGCTTGGCCCGGCACAGGCCCACAATCAGCAGGCGCACCGTGCCACCGGGCAGCTTCAGCACCTGCTTAACGCTGGCGATAGTGCCCACGTCGTAGAGCTCCTCCTGGTCCGGGTTTTCCGACTGCACATCTTTCTGCATCGCAAAAAAGATTTCCCGTCCGGTGAGCATGGCCTCGTCCAAGGCCTGAATACTCTTAGCCCGGCCCACATCTAAATGCACCGCGGAATACGGAAACACCAGCATGCCGCGCAGCGGAATAGCCGGAAACTCCTCGCAGCCCGGCGGCAGGCCCTCCAGATCGTCAAAGGCCGCCAAATCCTCCGCCGCTTTCGGTGCGTCGGGGTCGTCCGGTATGTCAAAATCCGGCTCCCATTCGTTTATGTTCTTCGTATCCGGCATAAGTTACCCTCTTTTCTAAATCCAAAAACTAATTACCAAAAGAGGATAACCTTGTGCAGTTATCCCCTAAAGAATATTTTTAAGCTAAACTAAACTCAAGCGCTGGTTTTGTGGTCGTCTGCCTGACCCTTGGTAATCAGCAACGGCTGGCGGTTTTTCAGGGTTTCCAGCGTCACCACACACTCGCCCACATCCTCGCGGGAAGGCAGCTCAAACATTGTATCCAGCATCATTTCCTCAAAGATAGCGCGCAGGCCGCGGGCGCCGGTTTTGCGGGCCAGGGCCTCCTCCGCCACGCCCTCAATGGCCTCCCGCTTAAAGGAAAGGTCCACGCCGTCCATCTCAAACAGCTTTTGATATTGCTTAATCAGGGCGTTTTTGGGCTCCGTCAGCACCTGCACCAGGGCGTTTTTGTCCAGCGCCTCCAACGTCACCATAATCGGCAGGCGGCCGACAAATTCCGGAATCAGGCCGAATTTCAGCAAATCCTCCGGCAGAGCCTTGGCCAGCAGGGCATTGTTCTCTTCCTGGTTTTTGGTAATTTCCGCGCCAAAGCCCATCGTTTTGGTGCTCACCCGCTGCTTAATGATGTTTTCAATGCCGCAAAATGCGCCGCCGCAGATAAAGAGAATATCCGTGGTGTCAATTTGCAGCAGCTCCTGATGCGGGTGCTTGCGCCCGCCCTGCGGCGGCACGCTGGCCACGGTGCCCTCCAAAATTTTCAGCAACGTTTGCTGCACGCCCTCGCCGGAAACGTCGCGGGTGATGGACATGTTCTCGCCTTTGCGGGCGATTTTGTCAATCTCGTCGATATAGACAATGCCCCGCTGGGCCCGCTCAATATCGTAATCGGCGGCCTGAATCAGCTTCAGCAGGATATTCTCCACGTCCTCGCCCACGTAGCCGGCCTCCGTTAGGGAGGTGGCGTCGGCAACAGCAAAGGGCACGTTCAAAATCTTCGCCAGAGTTTCGGCTAGCAGTGTTTTGCCGCTGCCGGTGGGCCCCAGCATCAGGATATTGCTTTTTTGCAGCTCCACCCCGTCGCTCAGGTTGCCGGAACGCACCCGTTTATAATGGTTGTAAACGGAAACGGAAAGCACCCGTTTGGCCCTCTCCTGGCCAATTACATAGTCGTCCAGGGCCGCTTTGATTTCCCGCGGCTTGGGGATTTCACCAAAAACCTCCTCCGCCAGCTCCGCGTCGCTGCGCAGAATATCCTCCTCGATAATCTCCGAGCAAAGCTCGATACATTCATTGCAAATGCAAACCCCCGGCCCGGCAATCAGCTTGCGCACCTGGTCCTGGGTTTTGCCACAAAAGGAACATTGAATATTATCCCTGTCAGTAGGCCTTTTTGGCATTTCACACTCTCCTCAATGACGTTCCATAATTTCATCAATCAGGCCGTATTGTTTTGCGGCCTCTGCATTCATAAAGAAATCGCGCTCAGTATCGGCGCAGACTTTCTTGTAAGGCTGCCCGGTGCGCTCCGCCAGCGTGCGGTTAAGCTTTTCCTTAATCTGCTGCAAACGCTTGGCGTGGATTTCAATATCCGTCACCTGGCCCTGCGTGCCGCCCAGCGGCTGATGAATCATAATCTCGCTGTTGGGCAGGGCAAAACGCTTGCCAATCTGGCCGGCCGCCAGCAGGAAAGCCCCCATAGAGGCCGCCATACCAATGCAAATCGTGCTCACGTCCGGCTTAACGTACTGCATAGTGTCGAAGATAGCCATGCCGGCCGTCACCGAGCCGCCGGGGCTGTTGATATAAAGGTGAATATCCTTTTCCGGGTCCTCAGATTCCAAAAACAGGAGCTGAGCAATCACCAGGTTGGCAATGTCGTCGTCCACTTGCCCGCCCAGAAAAACCACTCTGTCTTTCAGCAGGCGCGAATATATATCGTAAGAACGCTCGCCCCGGCTGGTCTGCTCCACCACTATTGGTACCATCATACTCATTTTTTCCTCTCCCTGCTTAAATCTTCACTTGCTTAGCAATATTATGCGCGGGCCTGCCTGATTTATACGGTAAATTTTTCTACTTAATCACCGCGTTTTCGTTAATCAGCTCAATGGCCTTCAGCATTTTGATGTTATACTCAAAGAATTGCAGGCGGCCGTTGTCGGCAAAGGTGGCCTTAACCTCCTCCAGCGGCTTGTTGTAGCTTTCGGCAATTTCCTGCATCTGCTTATCCAAATCTTCCTGGTCGGCCTGGATATTTTCCGCTTTGACAATGGCCTCCAGCACCAAATCCTGCTTCACGGCTTCCTCGGCCCGGTCTTGCTGGGCGGCGCGCCACTCCGCGCGGGTGGATTTAGTCAGCTGGAAGAAGCGCTCCAAGGTCAACCCCTGATATTGCAGCTGGCCCTCAAACTCCTGCAACATCTGATCCAGGCGGTCGTCAATCATAATCGCCGGCACATCCATCTCCGCGTTGTTCACAACCAGCTCCAAGGCCTTGTTCTGAGCGTTCTGGGTGGCCATTTCCTCGGCCTTTTCATTCAGCTCCTCGCGCAGCTTCTCCCGCAGCTCCGCCACGGTGTCGCAATCCTCGCGCATATCCTTTACAAAATCGTCGTCCACCGGGGGCAGCTCGCGGCGGCGGGCCTCATGCACAAACACCTTGAAAAGCGCCGCCTTACCGGCCAAATCATCACTGTGGTAATCCTCCGGGAAGGTGACGTTCACGTCAACGGCCTCGCCGGTTTTCACGCCAATCAGCTGGTCCTCAAAGCCGGGAATAAAGGTGTTGCTGCCCAAAGTCAGGGAATATTTTTCCCCCTTGCCGCCCTCAAAGGCCACGCCGTCGGTGAAGCCCTCAAAGTCGATAATCGCAGTGTCGCCGTTTTCCATCGCGGTGCCCGCCGGCAAATCTATAATATGCGCAATGCGCTCCTGCATATGCTTAATTTCCTGGTCAATATCCTCTTCGGTGGGCACGTAAAGCTCTTTTTCCACCTCAACGCCCTTATACTGGCCCAATTTAACCTCCGGCTTCACCGTCACCTTAAAGGAGAGCTTAACCTCCTGGCCGCGGGCCAGCTGCTGCACGTCCACGTGCGGCCGGTCCACCGGGAAAATATCCGTCTGGTTGATGGCCTCGATATACATCGGCTGCAACATTTCGTCCAGGGCCTCCTGCAACAGGGCTTGCTCGCCGATGTAGCCCTCCAGCATTTTGGCCGGCACCTTGCCCGGACGGAAACCGGGGATTTTCACTTCCTTGGCCGCCTTGCGCAGCACGGTGGTAATGGCCTGCTCCAAATCAGCAGCGGCCGCAGTAATTTCCATTGTCAGTTCATTGCCCTCGCGGTTCAGAACCTTTGCATTTACTTCCATTATAAAATGCTCCTCCAATCAATCTGTGTGGCCGAAATCAGGCCAATTAATTATAATTCCACATAAAGCAGGATAATTCCTGCAAATTTTTAATGATTATCTTAGCTAAAACTAAAATATCTGCGCCAACCCGGCGGGCTAAACGTATATCTCGGCGGTGCGCCCCAACTCCCCGGCGTGCTCCGCCAGCAGCGGCCGCACGCAATCCGCCAAAAATTCCTCCGTTTGCTGCGGGGCCCGGCCCACATAATTTTCCGGGCGCAAAAGCTGCTGCAAAGCCGCCAAATCGGTGCCAAAGGCCGGGTCGGCCGCAATCAGCTCCAACAGATTGTTGTCCAGGCCGTCCGCTTTCACCCTTTGGGCCGCCTGCATAGAGTACTGGCGGATTTTTTCGTGCAGCTCCTGGCGGTCGCCGCCGGCTTTCACCGCATCCATCAAAATGTTCTCGGTGGCCATAAAGGGCAGCTCCGCCAGCAGGTGCTTTTCAATCACCTTGGGATAAACCACCAAGCCGTCGCTGATGTTTAAGTAAAGCTCCAAAATCGCGTCGGCCGCCAAAAAGGCTTCCGGCACGCTCAGCCGCTTGTTGGCGGAATCGTCCAGGGTGCGCTCAAACCACTGGCCGGCAGCCGTAATAGCCGGATTGAGCGCGTCAATCATCAGGTAGCGGGCCAAGGCCGCCATACGCTCGGAACGCATAGGATTGCGCTTGTAGGCCATGGCCGAGGAGCCAATCTGGTTTTTCTCAAAGGGCTCCTCCATCTCTTTCAGGTGCTGCAACAGGCGCAAATCGTTGGAAAATTTGTGCGCGCTTTGGCCAATGCCGGAAAGTACGTTCAGCACCATTGAATCCAGCTTGCGGGAATAGGTCTGGCCGGAAACGGCAAAGCACTCGGCAAAGCCCAGCTTGGCGGCAATGCGCCGGTCGGCCTCCTTAACCTTTTCGTGGTCGCCCTCAAAAAGCTCCAAAAAGCTGGCCTGGGTGCCCGTGGTGCCTTTGGAGCCCAAAAGCGGCAAATGGGCCAGCCGGTGCTCCAGCTCCGCCAAATCCAGCAGCAAATCCTGAATCCACAGGCAGGCCCGCTTGCCCACGGTGGTGGGCTGGGCCGGCTGGAAATGGGTGAAAGCCAGCGTGGGCAAATCTTTATGCTTGTCCGCAAAATCAGCCAGGCGGCTAATCACGTTCAGCAGTTTGGTTTTCAGCAGGCGCAAAGCGTCCCGCATAATGATTACGTCGGTGTTATCGCCCACATAGCAGCTGGTGGCCCCCAGGTGGATAATGCCGCGAGCCGTGGGGCAGCAATCACTGTAAGTGTGCACGTGGGCCATTACGTCATGGCGCAGCTTCTTCTCATAAGCGGCGGCGGCGGCGTAGTCAATATCCTCCACGTGGGCTTTCAGCTCCGCCAGCTGCTCATCGGTAATCGGCAGGCCCAGCTCCCGCTCGGTTTCCGCCAACACAATCCACAACCTGCGCCAGGTGCGGAATTTGTTGTCCGGCGAGAAGATGAACTGCATTTCCTTGCTGGCGTAGCGGCTGGAAAGCGGGCTGGTGTAGTTATCGTTACTCATGTTATTTTCATTCCTTAAATAAATAGTAATAATCAAAAGCAAGAAGTTCAAGAGTGGTGCAGCTGCAAGGAGTCAGGCTGTGAAAGGAGGCAGGCATATTAATATACGCCGACGACTTGAACAGGCTGACGACGCAGCAGATGGGCCGCTATTGGGCTTCTAAAGTTTCAAACGTCTAGCGACTTCTTGGTAGGCCTCAGCTTCTCCGCCTAAATCTCTGCGAAAACGATCCTTGTCCAGCTTCTCATTGGTGTCGGCGTCCCAAAGGCGGCAGGTGTCCGGGGAAATCTCGTCCGCCAGGATAATCGTGCCGTCGTCCAGGCGGCCAAACTCAATCTTGAAGTCTACCAGGCGGATATTCACCGCCGCAAAAATCTTAATCAGCTCCGCGTTCACCTTAAAAGCCAGGTCGGCAATCGTGGCCAGCTCCGCCTCGGTGGCCAGCTCCAGCGCGGTAATCTGGTAGTTGTTAATCATCGGGTCGTCCAAATCGTCGCTTTTATAGCAGAACTCCAGAGTGGGATTTTTCAGCTGGCGGCCCTCCTCCACACCAAAGCGTTTGGCAAAGCTGCCGGCGGTGACGTTGCGCACAATAACCTCCAGCGGCACGATTTTAACCCGCTTCACCAGGGTTTCCCGGTCGGAAAGCTGCTCGATATAATGGGTGGGGATTCCGGCCTGCTCCAACTGCTGCATAATCTTGTTGGACATTTTGTTGTTCACAATGCCCTTATCGCTGATGGTGCCTTTCTTCGCGCCGTTAAACGCGGTGGCGTCGTCCTTGTACTGCACCATATATACGTCCTTATCGGCGGTTTTGAAAACCTTTTTCGCCTTGCCCTCGTATAACTGTTCTAAAATTTCCATTATTTAATCCTCCAATTATATATCCTTTTGTTTTAAGCAATCTGCCGGCTAGTCCAGCTTCTCTCTCAGCTTAGCGTTCACCTTGCCCGCGTCCGCCTTGCCTTTGCTGGCTTTCATAATCTGGCCCACCAGGAAGCCCAGCGCCGCCTTTTTGCCGCCCTGATAGTCCGCCACCGATTTGGGGTTGGCGGCGATAACCTCGTCAATCATCGCGTCCAGCGCGCCGTCGTCGCTGACCATTTCCAGCCCGTTTTCCTTAACGTAGGCCACCGGGTCGATATTATCGGCGTAAATCAGCTCAAAAACAGCTTTGGCGGTGGTTTTGTTGATGGTGCCGGCGGCCACCAGCTGCAAAAGCGCGGCCAGCTTTTCCGGCTCAAAAGTCAAATCCGCCGCTTCCTTGCCCTCGGCGTTCAGCAGGCGCAGGCAATCGCCAATCAGCAAGTTGGCCGCTTCCTTGGGGGCCGCGCCCAGCTGCACGACGCTCTCAAAAATCTCCGCCAGCTTGCGGTATCTGGTCAGCTGGGCCGCGTCGTAATCGGAAAGCTTGTAATCCGCCACATAGCGGGCCTGCTTTTGATCCGGCAGCTCCGGAATGGTGCCGCGGATTTCCGCCAGCCATTCGTCGCTGATGTTGATGGGGGCCAAATCCGGCTCCGGGAAGTAGCGGTAATCGTGGGCGTTCTCCTTGCTGCGCATCGCGTAGCCCACGCCGCGCTCGTCGTCCCAGCGGCGGGTTTCCTGCAAAACCTGGCCGCCGTCCTCCAGCACTTCAATCTGCCGGAAAATCTCATATTCAATGGCCCGGGCAATAGCCTTAAAGGAGTTCATATTTTTCGTTTCGGTGCGCGTACCCAGCTCGGTCTGGCCCACGCGGCGCACGGACAGGTTCACGTCCGCCCGCATAGAGCCCTCCTGCATTTTGCAATCGGAAACGTTCAGATATTCCAGGGTAGATTTCAGCTTTTCCAGATAGGCCAGCACCTCGTCGGCGCAAGTCATATCCGGCTCGCTGACGATTTCCAGCAGGGGCACGCCGCAGCGGTTGAAATCAATCAGGGTGCTGCCGCTTTGGGCCTCATGGTTCAGCTTGCCGGCGTCCTCCTCCATATGGATTTCGTGAATCCGCACCTTTTTAGTCCCCTCCGCCGCAGAAATTTCCAAATAGCCGTTGCGGCAAATCGGCAGATACAGCTGCGAGGTTTGGAACGCCTTGGGCAAATCTGGGTAAAAGTAATTTTTGCGGTCGAACTTACATTTTTGGGTGATGGTGCAGTTGGTGGCCAGGCCCACGGCCACGGCCCGTTGCAAAACGCCCTTGTTCAGCACCGGCAGCACGCCCGGCATACCGGAGCAAACCGGACAAACGTGCGTGTTGGGAGCCGCGCCAAACTCCGTGGAGCAGTTGCAGAAAATTTTGGTGGCAGTGTTCAGCTCCACGTGCACCTCCAAGCCGATAACCACCTCATAGCCTGTGTTTTTATAGCCTGCCATTATTCCGCCTCCTTCAAAACCGGCCGTTTTGCGTGCCAGTCGGTGTGCATTTGATAAGCCTGGGCCAGGTTGACCAGCCCCTCCTCCGCAAAGTTGCGGCCCAAAAGCTGCATGCCAATAGGCAGGCCCGCCGCGGAGAAGCCGCAGGGCAGGGAAACCGCCGGAATCCCCACCAAATTTACAGAAACCGTGTAAATATCGGAAAGATACATCGCCAGCGGGTCGGAAAGGCTCTCATTCAGCCGGGGCGCGGTGGTGGGGGCCACGGGGCTCACAATCGCGTCGTAAACCGCAAAAGCTTTGTCAAATTCCTGTTTAATCAAAGCCCGCACTTTCAGGGCTTTCTGGTAATATGCATCATAGTAGCCGGAGCTAAGGGCAAAGGTGCCCAGCATAATCCGGCGTTTAACCTCCGGGCCAAAGCCCTGGCTGCGCGCCGTCAGGTACAAATCCTCCAAATCGGCAAAGCTTTCCGGGTGATAGCCGTATTTAATGCCGTCGTAGCGGGAGAGGTTGGAGCTGGCCTCCGCGCAGGCGATAATATAATAGGCCGGCACGGCGTACTCAATCATCGGCATTTCAAACTCCACAATCTCCGCGCCCAGGGCCGCCAGCTGCCCGCAGGCCGCCCGCACAGCCTGTTCAATCTCCGGATCCAGCCCCTCGCCTAGATAATTTTTGGGCAGGCCCAGCTTTTTGCCGCGCAAATCGTCGTTTTGCAAGGCGTTAGTGAAATCGAAGCTGATCCCCTGGCTGGAGGTGCTGTCCTTTTCGTCATAGCCGGCAATCACCTGCAACAGGTTGGCGCAATCCGCCACGGTGTGCGCAATCGGCCCAATCTGATCCAAAGAGGAGCCGTAAGCCAGCAGGCCATAGCGGGAAACCGCCCCGTAAGTCGGCTTAATGCCGGTCAACCCGCAGTAAGCGCAGGGCTGGCGAATAGAGCCGCCGGTGTCGGAACCCAAAGCCAGCGGGGCCTCCCCCGCCGCCACCGCCGCCGCCGAGCCGCCGCTGCTGCCGCCGGGCACATGGCCGGCGTTCCAGGGGTTTTTGGTGGCCCCGGTGTAGGAGGTTTCCGTAGTGCTGCCCATCGCAAACTCGTCCATATTCGTTTTGCCCAGGATAATCGCCCCGGCGGCTTGCAGCTTTTGCACCACCGTTGCGTCGTAAGGCGAAATAAACCCCTCCAAAATTTTGGAGCTGCACGTGGTGGTCATCTCCTGCGTGGCCAGGTTATCCTTAATCGCCACCGGCACCCCGGCCAGCGGGCCGTCAATTTCCCCGGCCGCCAGCTTGGCGTCCACCGCCGCGGCCTGCTCGGCCGCCTTTTCGTTCAATGTGTTATAACAATGATAAACGCCGTCATATTTGGCAATCTGCGCCAAATAGGCCTCAGTTTGCGCCTGCGCCGTGGTTTGGCCGGCAGCGCAGGCCTGGCGCAAAGCGGCGGCTGTTTCATACTGTATCAATCAAAGCCCTCCTTTAATTTAACTAACCTACTCAACTGTTTGGGGCACCTTGAAGCAGCCCTCATCCGCCGCCAGGGCGTTTTGCAGGATTTTTTCCCGCGCAAAGCTGGGCTGGGCCACGTCCTCCCGGAACACGTTTTCCACCCCGGAAACGTGGGTGAGCGGCTCCACCCCGTCGGTGGGCAGGCTGTTCAAAATGTCCATATATTGCAGCACCTTGCTTAAATCCTGCTGCATAAGTTCCTTTTCCGGCTCCGTCAGGCGCAACTTGCTAAGCTCCGCCACATACTCCACCATTTTTCTATCAATTTCCATAGCATACCTCCGTCTGCCATTTTTCTCTGCCGCCAACCCTATCGTTGGCAGATAATCATACTATTTTATTCTAGCATACAATAACAAATTTTTCAATAATTATTTGTTCTTCCAACCTCATTATATATAAAAAAGCAGACTTGCCGCCCAACGGAAGCAAAAGCCTGCTTTTTAATTAAATTCATCAACATTTCTCATTTTGCACATCTTTAGCACAATAATAATCTGTTTTTATGTTAAAATCAGGCAAGACATACTAAAATTGGAGGATTAGCAAATGAAAATAGATACTCACAACAACCGGAGAAACATTGCCGGCAAGCGCATTAAAGAAGCTCGAAAAAGAAATGGATTATCCCAAAGCCAATTAGCCGACCAAATGCAGAATAGCGGCATCATTATTAAAGATAACGGCATTAGCTGCATTGAACTTGGAAATAGAACTATCTATGATTATGAGCTATCAGCTTTTGCAAAAGTTCTTGACGTATCGGTAGAATGGCTACTGGACGAAACAGACGAGAAAAATGAATGAAAACAAACTCAACGCGCACCGCAAGCAAACGGTGCGCTGTTGCTTATTTATCATTGTAATGTCCCTTACACTGCAAAACCACAATCGTATCCTGGGCCAGCATATAAACCAACCTGTCCTTATCATTAATGCGCCGGCTCCACTTGTCAGAATCCTCGCCTTTCAGAGGCTCCGGCTTGCCCAGTCCGGTAAAAGGCTGGCGTTGAATATCTTTCAGCAAATCGTTTATTTTCTTCAAAATCTTTTTATCCAGTAATTGCCAGGCTAAATACTCCTCCCAGGCGTTCTCGGCAAAGGTAATTTTAGTCAACTTCCATTGCCTCCAATTCCGCCATAGTTTTTACCACGACTTGACCGTCTTTAATCTGCTGTTCGGCTTTTTTTAGCTGCCGCAGATTGCTTTCAGAATAAAATTTGTCCGCTGGCGCAGCAATTTCAAAAGGAATTTTACGGTCCCGCAAAGCTTTTTTGGCGTAAATCATAAAGAAAGTGGTTAAATTCATCCCCATTTCCTCGCACATCTCATCCAGCTGACGCTTCATTTCATCGTCAAAACGCAGGCTAATAGTAGTCATTTCAGCAACCTCCTTTTGCCTTTATTATACGCCAAAACGAAGCATTTTGCAAGCGTTTTTACTCATTTTGCAATTTTTTCTTTGTATATTCTGCTAAAATCAGCGCCCTCACAAATGCCACAAATTCTGCCGATAATCCTGCAATTCCTCCTCGCTGAAATCAGCAATAATCTCCTCCAGCACTGCCAGCAGCCGCGCCCTGTCCTCCGGCAGATTACCGGCAAACGGCACGGCGTTGGAAGCGCCCAGCGCACCGAACCAAACCGGCCTCTGCAATTCCTGCACCAGCGTTTTCAGCTCCTGATACTTTTCAATTTCCGCCTCCGGCTGCCAAACGCCCCGCCGGATTTCCTGATAAAGCTCGGAATTGGGGTAAATCGTCAGCATACTGGCCCCAATGCGCTGCGGGTGCAGCTGATTGCAAACCGCCGCCATCGCCCTTGCGCCGGCCTCGCCCCGGCCGCAGCCGGAAACGCCCGTCAGGTAAAAGAAGTTGTAACCTATGCCGGCCGCTTCCAAACGCCGGCACTGCTCCACAATATCCGCCGCCTGGTAGCCTTTGCGCATAAAAGCCAATGCCGCGTCGTCGCCGGTTTCCACGCCCAGCGTCAGCCCGTCAAAGCCAGCCGCCCGCAGCCGGGCCAGCTCCGCCTCCGTTTTCAGCGCCACGTCCTTAACCCTAGCAAAGCAGCCAATGCTGCCAATTTCCGGAAAAGTCCGCGCAATCATTCCGGCAATCTCCAGCAAGCGCTCCGCTTTCAGCACAAACGGATTGGCCCCGGTTAAAAACACCCGGGCCGGGCCGGCGTTAGGCCAAAGCTTAAACAGGCCGCGGGCCTGCTGCTGCTTAAAAAACGCCCTGGCCTCCAGTAAATCATTTTCAACATCTGCCAACGGCGACATCTTAAACTTAAACGGCAGCTCCGCGTAAAGCGTGCAAAACTTGCATTTGTGATGCGTGCAGCCGGCCGTAACCTCCAACAGCAGGGAGTTCGCCTCATAGGGCGGCCGCCAAATCGTTCCTGTGTAGTGCATAAAATCGCCTCCTTAGCTTTTCTGCTTACAGCATACCGCTTTGAACGCATTTATACAAGTACTATCTTTTTTTAGTAGTAGTATTATTTTTAATACTAATGGCTCTTAAAGGCATTGCATTTAAGCAAGGCTTGTTTTATAATATCCTTGAGCTTAATCAAGAGGTGAATTAAAATGGCGGATAACAAATTCAACAGCGAGCAGGCCCTGGCCCGCTGCGAACCGATGAGCAAACTGCAAGCCGTTATCGGCGGCAAATGGAAAATCTTGATTTTATGGTACGTCGCCCATTACCGGGTGCAGCGCTTCGGCCAGCTAAAACGCCGGCTGGAGGGCGTCACTCAATCCACGCTGACCAAACAGCTGCGGGAGCTGGAAGCCGACGGCTTTCTGCACCGGGAAATTTACCGAGAAATTCCGCCGCGGGTAGAATATTCCCTGACCGAATTTGGCCAAAGCTTCGTGCCCGTGCTGGAGGCTATGCTCAGCTGGAGTGAAAAGCAGTTGTGCCTGGATTTTGTCAATCCATATCAAAGCGATAAATAGATTAAAAGCGCACCATAAACAAACGGTGCGCTTTATATTATTTTTCTTAATCTTCTATTTTTCCTCAATCTTCCGCAGCAGCCGCACTTTGTAAACGTAGGCCAAAATGCCGGCCGGCAACCAAAAGGCCGCAAACCACAGGCAGCCCTCGGCATAGGGCGCGGCAATGGCAAAATCCGCGTCTTTCATAATAATACTGCGTAGCGGATTGGCGTAATAGTAAAGCGGCCAAATGTGCGTCACAACCGCCTTAAACGCCTCCGGCATCATATATTCCGGCCAAGCATAGCCGCAGCTGAGCAGCGTGGGAATAGTCAGGAACATATTGAACTGGGTGCAGTGCGAGGTATCGTCAAAAATAGCGGCAATCAGCAAAGCCATACCGCACATGGCCAGCACAAACGGCACATGCACCAGCAAAATCAGGCCGGCGCTGCCATTGATGGGGTAATGGAAAACCTTGCTCAGGGCAAGCAGGCAGATAAACAGGCCCAGGGTGCCGGCCAGGGCGTAACTGCCCAGGCGGGCGGCCACCTCGCCAAAGGCCTGCCGCCAGCCGGGGCCGTTGCAAAGCAGCTGCTTCTTATCAATCAGATAAGGAGTCGCCGCCGCCAGCAACGTCTGCTGCACAAAAATTGCCAGCAGGCCGGGGAACAGGAAATACAAATAGCCGTAGGTGGGGTTGTAAAGGCCGCGGTCAACCACGCTGAGGCTCAGCACGTTTTGGGCCGCCTGCTCAGGCAGCATGCCGCCGGCCTCCAACAGCTTCAGGCGAATGCCCGCGTTCATCGTGGCGCTGATGTTGCTGGCCGCCAACATAACCACGTTCATATTCATAAAGTTGGTAGCGTCCTGCAAAACCAGCACCTCAGCGCCGCTGCGGCTTTGCAAATCGGCCCCAAAGCCGTCCGGCACAATCACCGCACCCAGGGCCCGGCCGGCCAACATCGCGTCCTCAATCTGGGCCATCGAGGAAACCTCCTCGGAGATATTCATATAAGGATAATCCGCAAAGTAATCCACCAGCTGCCTGGATTCGTTGGAGCCGTCCATATCGTAAATCAGCACCGGCACGTCGGTGTTGGAAACCGGGCTGAAAGCACCGCCGAAAACTAGCGTGAAAAACAGCGGTATCAGCGTTAATATGGCATAAGGCTTGACACGGGCAAACCAATGGGCAAATTTTTGCTTAAAATTGTCGCTCATAGGGCCGCCTCCTTTGCCTCCGGCTCCGGCTGGGGCCGCCGCCCAAACAGCAGCTTAACCAACAGCAGCAGCGCAATCTCCACCAACGCGTATTTCAGCAGGAAGATAATATGCGGCAACACATGTTCCAGCAGCATCGGCTTCAAGCAAAGCGCCCGCATATCCGTGCCCAGATAAGTGTAAGGCAAAAATTTGGCCAACGCCTGGTAAGCCTCCGGCATAGCCGTCAGCGGATAGCTGTAACCGCCCAGCACGCTGGTGGGCAGCACCAGAATAGCCGCCAGCTGCACGGCAAAGGTACGCTCTGGCACCACACTGCCCACGATGTAGCCCATAGTGGTGATAGTGAGGGAGTAAGCCGCCAGCAGCAGCACCCCGCCCAGCAACGTGCCCCGATAGGGCAGGCCAAAGCAAACCAGCTGCACGCCCAGGCAAAGCATCATGCCCAGCACCGCCAGGCCGGCCCACTGCACCAGGCTGAGCAGATGAAAATCAAAGCGCCGCCAGGAAAGCCGGCGGTTCTCAAAACCGCGCTCCGCCCCCTGCATTACAATGCCCACCTGCAAAATGGCCAGCAGCATGCCCGGCAGCAGATAGTAGCGGAAGCTTTTGGTGGGGTTGAACATATTGTGATAGGTCACGTTAATCGGCAGCACCTGCCCCATCAGCTCCGCCGGCAGCACGCCCAGCTTGCCGGCAAAAATCTTTTGCAGATACGCGCCGTTCATATTCAACATAATCTCGCTCAGGGCCAGCTTGGCAACGGAAACCACCGCCAGCTGCGAGCCGTCGTACAGCAGCAAAATATCCGGCGATTTGCCGGCCAGCAAATCCTTGTAAAAATCCGCCGGGATAATCATGCCGGCCAGGGCCTGCCCCTCTTGAATTAAACGCTCCGCTTGCTCCGGGGTTTCCGCCCAGAGAGAAACGTCAAAATAGGCCGTTTCGTCCACATAATCTATAAAATCATAGCTGAATTGGGATTTATCGCCGTTTACCACCACCGTTGGAATATGCACAGGCGAATCATCGTGCATTTCATAGCCCAACGCCAGGCCCACCAGCAGTGGCACCAGACCATACACCAACAGCCCCATCACCAAATGCGGATGGTTTGTTTTGAAGCGATAAAACCAGGTAATTAAATGGCTCATTCCGCTTCGCCCCTTTTTTTATTTATCCTGCGCGCTTTGTGCCTCGCCGGCCGGGGCAAAATTGACAATGGCCGTCATGCCGGCGTAAAGCGGCTGCGTCATATCGTCCAGCCGGATTTTCACCGCATAGGAAAGCACGTCGAAGGAACCGTTCTCATTGGTGGCCTTTTTAACAGCAAAATCCGGGTTTTTGCTGACGTTCACCACCGTGCCGTGGAAGGTCTGCTCCGCATAAGCCGGGAAACTGAGGCTAACCTGCTGCCCCTGCTGCACCAGCGAAAGAGAGGTTTCCAGCACGTTCACCTCCACCCAAGCGTCAGCCTCCGCCCGCAAGCTGGCCAGCGCCATACCGGTGGAAATCAGCTCGCCCTTTTCCACGTTGACGGCCGTCACCACGCCGTCGGCCGGGGCGGTTATCACCGCATGCTTCAAATATGTATTGGCTTCGTTCACCGCAGCCTCGGCCTGCTTCACCGTGGCCTGATATTGCTGCACCGCACCCTGCGCCTGGGCAATATCCTCTGGCCGCGCACCGTTCATAGCCGTTTCATAAACCGCCTTGGCCGCCAG
Organism: Bacillota bacterium; assembly: GCA_021769035.1. GTDB lineage: Bacteria > Bacillota > Dehalobacteriia > UBA4068 > UBA4997 > Avidehalobacter. The sequence continues at coordinate 28,565 of JAETTP010000023.1, forward strand.
ATACTGCGCCGTTACGCCGTCGAAATCATTGGCGGAAACTGCACCGTCCTCAAAAAGCGGCTTCATCCGCTCATAGGTGCCGGCAGCATAATCGTAGGCCGCCTTGGCCTGGGCCACGTCCTCCGGGCGGGCGCCGTTCTGGGCCTTGGCCAGCACCGCCTGGGCCTGCGCCAAACCGGCCTTGGCCTGCCCCAAAGCAGCCTCGGCCTCGCGCACCTTGGCTTGCACAATATCCGGTTCAATTTGCAGCAGCACGTCGCCCTCCTTAACACTGTCGCCCTCCGCGACGTTCACCACTTCAATATAACCGTCCAACATCGAGTTTAAATCAATCTCCGTCATCTTAACGCTGCCCTGCATCACCGCCGGGTTATGCTGGGCCACCTCCCGATTGGCGTTGTACCAGCTGAAAAGCACGGCTGCCAAAACAATGGCCACCACCACCAGCGCAATCTTGATAACTAACGATTTGCTGTTTGCCTGAGCTTCCGTGTTCATAAATCTCGCTCCTTTCGATCCTCGTAAAAAATAATTTTTTTCAGCTTAAGGTAAAATCTTTTTTGCCTAAGCTTATTAACAATTTTTTGATTTGCTTTTATAACAACCTTTCTATAATAAATTTTATACAAATTAGGAAATTTTCCAAGCGACAAACCAAGTCGTTTGTCGTAAAACCAGACAGTTTTGCCGGTTTGTCTAACAGAATTTAATATTCGCTTAATATGCCGAGGCATTTTGCCGCCGGGCCGGCATAAAGCCTGGCAGCCCGGCATAATATGAACAACTGATTCCCTGCCAAAGGTTGGTGATTTTTATGCCTCATCTGCCCGATTTAAGCGCCCTCCACCTGCCCCGGCCGCCGCGCGCCCTGCGCAAGCTGGCCCTGCTTTTGTGCAGCCTGCTGGCCGGGCTGCTGCCCCTGCTGCTTTGGGCCAGCCTGATTTTGCTGTGGTATTACTCTCCCTGGCAGTTTTCCGCTAACATCAGTTATTTAAGCCTGTTCCTGTTTGCGGCCGCGCCCTTTTGCGCCGGTTTTGCCGGTTGCCGCTGGCGGCGGACCTACAGCCTGGCGGTGGGCGCTTGGCCGGCCTTTCTGCTTTGGGCGGCTGCGGCCGGGGCCTACAGCTGGCTTTTCGGCCTGCCCCGGCTGGATAAAGCGGCGGCCGTGCTGGTGCTCATCCTGCTTTTGGGCATTGCCGGAGCCATGTCCGCCGCACGAATCAGCAAAATCCGCCGGGCCAAAGCACAAGCTGCGCCGGCCTCTTCACAAGCAAACGCCGATTAAGCCAGGCAAACCAAGCCAATAGTAGCAAATTAAACCAGGCACCAAAATGCCGCCGCCGCATAAAATGCAGCAATAGCCTTAAATAAAAAGGCGGTGGCCTTATGTTGAAAAAATTTTCCAACCTTGGCAGCCCGGCGAATATGCGGCCCGGCAAATTCTCCGAGTTTTGCGATTGCCTCTGCCGGCCCGGCGCCTGGCGGCTTTGGCGGCTGAAACGCTGGGCCTGGCCTTGCTTTGCCGCGGCGGCCTTTCTGCTGTTTTTGTATCTGCTGCGCAATCCCGGCTGGTATTTAATGTTGGTGCTCTTTTTGCAGGTGGTGGGGTTACTGCTCAGCTTGTATCGCCCCGGCTGCTGATTTAATTTAGCTTTACAAAACGCTCTGCTGATAGTATAATGTAGATATAAAATACAACAGCAAGGAGTGTGTGCAATGAGAATTGATTTTTACGGCCACGCCTGTGTGGGCGTGCAGGGCAGCAAAAAGGTTTTGATTGACCCGTATCTTTCCGGCAATCCGGCCGCCAGCCTGACCCCGGAACAGGCCGAGGCGGATTATCTGCTGATAACCCACGGCCACGGCGACCACCTTGGCGACGCGGTGGAGATTGCCAAACGCACCGGCGCGCAGGTGGTGGCAATGGTGGAGCTGGCCAACTGGCTTGGCAAACAGGGCGTGGAGGCCATGGGCATGAACCTGGGCGGCTCCTACACATTTGCCGATGGCTTTAAGGTTAAGCTGGTGCCGGCCTGGCATAGCTCGCACCTGCCGGACGGCACGGCGGTGGGCCTGCCGGTGGGCTTCATCTTCTGGCTGGACGGGCTCTGCTTCTACCACGCCGGCGACACCGCCCTCTTCAGCGATATGCGGGAGGTTATCGCGCCGCACGGCCTGGATTGGGCTTTCCTGCCGATTGGCGACTTTTACACCATGGGCCCGGACGACGCGCTGACGGCCGCCAAATGGCTGAACGCCAAAAATTATCTGCCTATCCATTACAACACCTTCCCGCTGCTGCAACAGGATCCGCAGCAGTTTAAGCAGCAGTTGGAAGCAGCCTGTCCGGCCACCTGCCATATTTTGCAGCCGGGAGAACATACGGAGATATGAGCGAGTTTAAGCCAAACCCCAACGCGTCGAAGATTTTAGCCACCCTGGCCCAGGTTTACGCCGAGGACGGCCCGGCTTTGGAATATCAGTCCGTTTTTCAGCTGTTGGTGGCAGTGATGCTCTCCGCCCAAACCAATGACAACCAGGTGAACAAAATCACCCGCCAGCTTTTTGTGGATTACGGCACGCCGCAGGCGCTGGCCCAGCTTTCCGTGCCAGAGCTGGAGGCGAAAATCCAGACCTGCGGCCTTTACAAAAACAAGGCCAAAAACATTGCCGCCACCTGCCGGCTGCTGCTGGACGAATACGGCGGCGAGGTTCCCCACACCCGCGAGGAGCTGGTGCGCCTGCCCGGCGTGGGCCGCAAAACCGCCAACGTGGTGCTGAGCGTGGGGTTTGGCCTGCCGGCCCTGGCGGTGGACACCCACATCTTCCGCGTGGCGCACCGGCTGGGCTTCAGCCAGGGCAAAACGCCGGACGCGGTGGAAGCCGATTTGTGCCGGCTGATCCCGGAAGCGGATTGGGCCAAAGCCCACCACTGGTTTATCTGGCACGGCCGCCGGGTGTGCGACGCCCGCCGCCCCAACTGCCAGGAATGCCCGCTTAAACATCTGTGCCCGCAATTACTTTAAGCAGTTGCGGGCTTTCCCTTTACTTTTTGCAAAATTTTACAATTATTTTTAAAAAAGTGCTTGACAAACGCCGCCAAGTGTTGTAGAATAATCAAGCAATCGTTAATTGCCCTGAGCAATCAAGACGGTAAAAAATGGTTGCGGTGTTGCAGAAGACGGAAAGTTTTCAAAAAAAACTAAAAAAGTGCTTGACAAACGCTTCTCTTAGTGATATAATTAGTAACGCCGTCACCCTTGGGTCATCACCAATGATGACAATGTGGACGATTAGCTCAGCTGGGAGAGCGCCTGCCTTACAAGCAGGATGTCGGCAGTTCGATCCTGTCATCGTCCACCACTTACCTGGCGCAGTAGTTCAGTTGGTTAGAACGCCAGCCTGTCACGCTGGAGGTCGTGGGTTCGAGCCCCATCTGCGTCGCCAATTTTGCCTTGGTAGCTCAGTTGGCAGAGCAGAGGACTGAAAATCCTCGTGTCGGTGGTTCGATTCCGCCCCAAGGCACCAGATATGCGGGTATAACTCAGTGGTAGAGTGCCACCTTGCCAAGGTGGAAGTCGAGAGTTCGAATCTCTTTGCCCGCTCCACAATTTCACTTTTGATTCCTTTCACAAAACTAAAGACCGCTTTCAGTTGAAAGCGGTCTTTAGTTTTTTATCTCCCGCTACATTATCCCCTACCCTTGACATAAGCGCCTAAGCGTGTTAATATGGTATAAATGAAAGGAGTTTAATTATATGAGCAACCGAGAACTAGCAAAAATCCTTATTGACCAAGTGCCGGAAAACAAGCTGTTTTACGTTGTTTCCTATTTACAGGGCGCGGTTTTACCTGATGAACCAAACCCAAATAAACCAAATGAAGATACGTTGGCAGCAATGGCAGAGATTCAGGAAATGATTGATTGTGGCGCAGGTGAACACTTCACCGGCTCCACACAAGATTTTTTTGCTGCCTTGCTGGAGGATTAAGCAAGGCTAAAACTTAATTCATCAAGCAAATTTAAGAAAGATTTAAAATTATGCCAAAAACGCAACTATGACTTATCTCTTCTACAACGAACTATTGATATACTGCGTATCCCTGCCCAACTTAACCCCGCCTAGCGTGACCATAAGCTAACCGGCAATCATAATGGCGAGAGAGAATGCCATATTTCTCCTGATTGGCTTTTGATTTATCGCATAAATAATGAAGAGCTTTATTTAGTTCGTACAGGCACACATGCGGATTTATTTACAAACCAGTAATTTTATCCAAACCCACCGCACTATATAAAGAAAGAGCCGTCCTCAATAGGTCGGCTCTTTCTTGTTTACTTCACTCGGTCAAACACGTCCTCCAGTTTGATGAGCAAGTCATCATACAAGCTGCATTTAAACTCCGTAATGTATGGCTCCTTTTCCTCCTCGGTCAGGTAATCCGGCGGCAGGGTGTAAACCTCGGCCAGCTCCAGCCGGCCCTCCGCCAGCAAGTACTG
>JAETTP010000093.1 GCA_021769035.1 Bacillota bacterium
AAAATATATGAATATGAAACATTTGGCGACTTTAGTTGAAAACACATCTATTGCTGGATAACTTCATCAACTACAGAATTTGCAGACAATTTTGCGCAAAAATCTTGACAGTACCTAGCAAAATGCTCGGGAGTTTTTTTATTCTCCCAACCCTCTCACCAATGCAAATTACGATTAAAACAGGCCAGATTTACAAAACACCGTACTATTTTATGTATAATTGCAAATAAGCAAATAATTTACAGTTTGCAAAGCTTTTTTTGCCTTAAAAACGATTTATTTACGGCAATACTGTATACATTAAACAAACTTTGTGCTATAATAGGTAAACGGGAGAGAACATATATGAACTGGAATGAACTTTTAAGCACCATTGAAGCTGTCAACAGCGCCGTAAATTCATTTATATGGGGTTTGCCGGCCATGATTTGTATTGTGGGGGTGGGCTTGTTCCTCACCCTGCGCACCGGTTTTTTGCAGTTGCGCAAGTTCCCTTACGCCATCAAAACCTCGTTGGGGCGCATTTTTCGGCGCGGGGAGGCTGCCGCAGGCGCAATGACGCCCTTTCAAGCAGTTTGCACCGCGCTAGCCGCCACCGTTGGCACCGGCAACATTGCAGGTGTGGCCGGGGCCATTGCCATTGGCGGCCCTGGGGCGGTGTTCTGGATGTGGATTTCCGCCTTGCTTGGCATGTGCACCAAATTCGCCGAGGTAACGCTGGCCGTGCATTTTCGCGAAACCAACGCCAAAGGCGAACTGGCGGGCGGCCCGATGTATTACATCAAAAACGGCCTGGGCAAAAATTGGCAATGGCTGGCCGTTTTGTTTTCTCTTTTTGGCGTGCTGGCAGTTTTTGGCACCGGCAACGCCACACAAGCCAACACCATTGTGGCGGCTGTGGATTCCGCCCTGCTAAGCTTCGGCTTAATCAGCAATGAACTGCTTAGCAAATTTAATCTGGCCTTGGGCGTACTGATTAGCATTTTGGTCGCCTTGGTTTTGCTGGGCGGTATTAAAAGAATTGGTTCAGTTACCGAAAAATTGGTGCCTTTTATGGCTCTGTTGTATATCATATTGGCTTTTGGTGTGATTATTGCCCATTGGCAGGCGCTGCCTCAGGTTTTCAGCTGGATTTTTTATGGAGCGTTTAACCCGGCGGCAGTCACCGGTGGCGTGGTGGGCAGTTGCTTTTTAAGCCTGCAAAAAGGCGTAGCCCGCGGCATCTTTTCCAACGAGGCCGGCCTCGGCACCGGCTCCATCGCCCACGCCTGCGCCGACACTCGCCAACCCGTACAGCAAGGCTTCTTTGGCATTTTTGAAGTTTTTATGGACACTATTGTTATCTGCACCTTAACCGCCTTAGTCATTTTATGCAGCGGCGTTTCGGTGGCTTATGGTCAGGCCGCCGGCGCGGAACTTACTATCGCCGGCTTTGAGGCTGTTTACGGCAGCTGGGTTTCCATTTTCACAGCTGTGGCAATGTGCTGCTTTGCTTTTTCCACCATTTTAGGCTGGGGCCTTTACGGAGCACGTTGCTTGGAGTTTTTGTTCTCGGCTAAAGTCATCAAGCCATTTATGCTGGTTTATGCTCTGGTTGCCATTCCCGGCGCCACTATGGACCTAGGCCTGCTGTGGAGCATTGCAGAAACCTTTAACGGCCTGATGTCTATACCCAACCTAATTGCCGTTTTTCTGTTATCTGATGTTGTGGTGCAGCTTTTGCGAGAATATTTTGCCCCGAAACGCTGAAAAAGCTTATTCATAAGGATAGGTTAAAATTGCCCGCACACAAAACACACTATTTTCGTGGTTAATTTCCAAACGGCCGTCATATTTGTTGACCACCCGCCGCACGTTAGTCAACCCCATACCGTGCAGCAGACGAACCTTTTTGGTAGTGAGATATTCAGAATCCTTAATATTTATGGCATTGCCATAGGAATTAGCAATTTCCACAACCAGAAAAGGCCCGCGGGAGCGAATATCAACCTTAATAAAACGCTGCTCCTCAACCTCCATAGCCACACAAGCCTCAACCGCGTTATCCAACAAGTTGCCCAGCAAAATGCAAAGGTCCACATTCTTGATACGCAACACCGCCGGCACCATAACGCACAGCTGCAAGTCCACGCCTTTTTCTTTCAGGCTCCCCAGCTTGTCGTTTAGTAGACTATTAATCAGCAGATTGTCACAGTTTGTAACCGGAGCGGTAATGGAATTAATCGAATTTTTTAGCTCCATAATATATTCACCCAGCGCGTTATACTGCTGGGTTTTAATCAGCTGCGCCATAGTAGCCGTATGGTTTTTAATATCGTGGTTAATCAAACGCAGTTCGTGCTGGTGTTTCTGTAAATCCAGATAGTATTTTTCCTGCATAGAAAGCATTTGATCCAACGTGGCAGAATGCTGCAAGGAGATTGTCAAAAGGTTGTTTACAACCGTCAGGGAGTAAAGCATCCAGCCGGTCAGCAACAAAAGCGTCCCCACGATGATATGGTTTTTCATTTCCAAGCTGGCCT
>JAETTP010000094.1 GCA_021769035.1 Bacillota bacterium
CATATGCTAAAGCCCGAATTTCATTGCTCCAGAAAAAGAGTCCATCGACAAATGAAACTTGCTCATATCCACTCTATCAGACACAAGGCTTATAAATATACCACCAATTCCAAACACAATTATGCTATCTCACAAAACTGAAGTACCCCCAAAAAGTTGAACACTTTTTGGGGGTACTTCAAAATATAACCTTACTTTGTTTAATGTTTAATAGAAACGTCGCTTTTTTATTTAGCTCTTGTTTGCCATATTTTGGCAAAATCTTTGCAGGATCACAACAAACTGCGCTCTGCTGATTGCTTGCTCAGGCTGTAGTTCTTTTGGCTCCACACCTTTGATAATGCCGGAAGCAGTAGCCCAAGCCAAGGCTTCCTTAGCCCAAGGGGCGGCTTGCTCAGCGTCAACCCAGCCGGAGAGTTCCTCGGCGGCGGTGTTTTGCCCGCTCAGCCTGGCCCAGCGCCAAAGCAGGGTTACTGTTTGTTGGCGGTCAGCCGGCTTCTGCGAGTCGCTTCCATCGCTTAATTCATTTTCGGTCAGCCAACGCAAAAGCTCCGCCTGGTTCGTCGGGTTTTGGCCGGAAAGGCGCATTAACACAGTCCAAAGCTGCTGGCGGGTTAAAACCTCCTCCGGCCCAAAAAGCGCCGGCCCAGTTCCTTGCATATAGCCTTGGGTTCTGGCCCAGGCTGCGGCCTCCGCCGCCCAATGCGCCGCCGGCAAATCATCGAAAAGGTCTGCCGCCAGCCCGCTGCTAAACGGAATATCCGCCAGAGCGATATGGCTTAAAACCGGCCCGTTGTTAAAATCTACACCGCCTGCGGCAGCCTGATTTTTTACCACGTGGGACTGGCTGAAAGCCGTACCCTTAACAACCGTATCCGTGCCCACCAGCAAAAAGTTTTCATTCTCCCGGCCGGATTTTGCGCCCACAAAACCTTTAACGGAGGGATCGTTCCAGGTTACGTCCACGCCATACCAATTCGCGTTCACCTGCACGTTGTTCCACATATGAAACTCACCTTGGCCCTCGCCGCTAGGCCGGGCCCAGCCGGTTTCCAAAACGCAGGCAATCCCCAGCTGATCGCACAAAACCTTCAGAGCGCGGGAATAGCCGTCGCAAACCGGCCCTTGGTTGGCAATCCGGCCCTCCAGCGCAGATAGGCATTCATGTGGCTCGTTATCAATCGCCAACAGATTGTCCGAAGTGTTATACTGATTGTGTTCAGTGATCCACTGGTTAAGCTGTTTAAGCTTGCCGACGGCGTCCTCGGCTGTAACGCCGGCCAGGATTTGCTTCACCGCTTTGTCACGCCGTTCAATGCCGGACTCAACGCTGCCGGGCGCCGCCCAGGCGGAGGAGCGCATACTAAACCCGTCCGCATCGGCAACCACCAGGAAGAAATAAGCCGTTTTGTTACTGTTTTGCGGGTCGGTTGCGGAGATGATCCGCACCTTACATTGGCCGTTTAGCCAGAAAATCTCCGGGCAGTCGCGGTCAAAAGCTTGAAAAACGGCGGCAATATATTCACAAGCTCCCTTTTTGGCATTGTCAAAATCTTCATTCTTGGGCAGGCTGGTGATGTAGATGCCATTAAATTTGGGCGTGCGCACCACATCTCCCGCCCGCAGGCTGCCAAAATTAATCTGTTGGTCATTTTCATCTGCCGGCAGCTTGTAAAACTGCTCGTCCCGGAAAATAATGCTGTCAATTTCAGTTTGCCCTGAGGCATAGGGGTCAATCAGATTAAAATCCACAATCTCAACCTGTTCCACCGCCCAGCCGGACGGTTCACCGGCCGTGCCGCTCAGGCTGAAAATGCTCTCATCGGCGAAAACACTGCCCACAGCGTCATCTTTAAGTCTTTCGGCCAGCGCCTCGCCAGCCTCCAGTCCGGCCATTGCGCCGTAAAAGCTTTGGGCGTAATCTGGAGTTTCCAGTCGCTCTATCCAATGCACGTACTCCTGCCCGTTTTGCTCGCTGCGTACGGCGCTCTGGATTGGCGAGGTTCCCAAATCCGTTTGCTTGGCGCCGCCGGTGGGTAAAAACTCGGTGGGGCTGCTGGCGGCCGGCGGGTTCCTGTGGCTATTGCCGCCGCCGCTGCTGCCGCCCGTGTTTGGCCGCGGCGGTTCGGTAATTTTCTCGTAGTAGATTTTCACGGTTAAATCAGCCGTGGGCAAAGCCCCGCTGAGTAAATAGCTATCCCCAGCGGCGGTTATCTGAAAAGCGGCGCTGCCCTCGGCCAGCACGGGCCGATAACCGTCAATTCCGGCAATTTCAGCTTCAAAATTATCGCCGTTCACCGTGTAGGCCGCTATCAGCTCCGCCGTTGTGCCGTCTGGCCGGGTGTAGGAGAGTCGCAGCTGATATTCCGCCCACTGCGCGTATAAATTCAAATCCTCGCTGAGGGTTAGCTGGCTGCCCGGCTGATACTGGCTGCCTTGGCCGTCCGCCTGGGTGTTCCAGCCGTTAAATTGGTGGCCGGCGGGC
>JAETTP010000024.1 GCA_021769035.1 Bacillota bacterium
TTTCTGCTCGTTTAGGGGTTCGAGTCCTTACAGTTGCCTGAAACCCCATTTTTGCATCTTTTTTGAACCGTTTTTCGTGAGATTTGGACTAACGCTAATTTGGGAAATTCAACCCTTAAATTTGCCCGTTTTTACGAAAAAACCGCCGAAATTGGCGGTTTTTTCGGTGTGCATCTTTTTTATATACCCATTATGGTGCGGATGAAGGGACTTGAACCCCCACGAAGTCAACCCTCACTAGAACCTGAATCTAGCGCGTCTGCCAATTCCGCCACATCCGCAAGTGCTTATATATAATAGCATATTCTATGGGGGAAGTCAAGCGGTTTGACGTAAAAATTTTGAAAAAATTTGTAATTATATTAAACGGGCATAGCTAAGCGCTACCGTTGGGGGAGAATAACGGTAGCGCCTCAAAATAGCAGAAACTAGATAAGCTCAGCGATATACAAGGCGTCCTGGCCCTGGTTTGTCGCCAAAAAGATGATTGTCTGGTTATCTGCACTCCAGCAGACGTCCTTAACACGCAAATCAGTAACTTGATAAATGCGCTTTTCCAAAGGATAGCTCATAAAAAGCTGACCCTCTGCGTTGGTAAACAGCAGCTTGGAAGCGTCTGGCGACCAAGCCAGCAGGCTGCCGCCCTTTTCCTCGTCTGAAATGTTGTAAACCTCGCCCTCAGCCAGAGAAATCCAAATGCCGTCCAGGCTGTTTTGGGCCATAATGGTGCCGTCCGGCGAAGCCACCAGCTCAGTGGGCTGGCATTTGGCAGTGGCCGGCGAAAGCAGAGAGCTAAGCTCCGCCGGTTCCATATCACTGCGCGAGGTCACCAACGTCACCTCCGGCGAGTTGGCTTCCGCCAGGCTCACCCGCCAGCTGTAAACATTCTCCGCATCGGCGGTGTAAAAGCTGGCCGCCGTGCCGCGGCTGTTAATAGCCGGGCTGTAGATTTCGCTGCTGGGCACCTCCGCCAGCAAACGGACGGATAAAGTGCCCTGCGCGTCGGTGCCGTAGGCGGCCCGCGGCAAAATCAACTCGCCGTTGCCGGCTTCATTGCCAACCTCATCAGCGGGCTCGCCGTTCGGCTGCTCCAGGCTGGCCGGGTCAACCTCAAGCGGCTCCGGCGGCAATTCCGATTGGGCCGGCTGCACCACATTGGTCGTTGGCTCCGGCTGCGTCTGGGGAGTTGGCTCGGTTGATTCCGGTTGGGTCACAACAACGTTTTGGCCAGGCTCCTGCTGGCCGGGGATAATATCCGGGCGCGGCACGGCAGCCGGCTCCTGCTGCCGCACCACCTCCGCCGTCTGCAAGCCTGGCACAAACGGCTTGGCCACAGGCTCGCCCGCGCCGCCAAGCATACCAAAGGCTGCCCAAAACAGCACTAAACTGGCGGCAACAGCGCCCAGGCCCGGCCAAAAGCGACGGGCTTTGGGGAAAGGCACAACCTGAGGGGCCGCCTGCCGTTGTTTTTCCGTATGAAGCTTTTCTTGGGCCACAGCTGCCATCACGCGGCTGGAAAAATCTGCCGGAGGCTGAATGGCAGTTAGGCTTTGCCGCAGCAACAATTCAAATTCTTCATCTGATTGCCAAAGTTTCTGCTTAGCCATTGCCATTCATCTCCTTTCCTGTAAATTGGTTAAAAACTGAAAACTGAAAATAAAACTTAAAAACTGTTAAAAGTAAAACATTGCTTAATTTGCCTGCATTAAACGCAGCAAATTTTTTTGCAGTTGCTTTTTGCCCCGGAAAAGCCTGGTTTCGACGGTGGAAACCGGCAAACCGCAAACCTCTGCAATCTGCTGATAGGACAAATCCTCGATGTAGCGCAGATAAACAACCTCGCGATAGTTATCCGGCAGCTGGGCAATCGCCTCGTCAATGTTCTGCCTCAGCTCTCGGTTCAGATAATTCTGCTCCGGCTCGGCCACGGCGGCCGCCAGGGCGGCGTCGGAGCCCTCCGGGGCCAGATATTCCTCCGCGTTTTCCACCGGGATAACATTGTGCGGGCGTTTGTTCAAAGCGTTCAGGCAGCTGTTTTGGGCCACCCGATACATCCAGGAAAAGAACTTCTTCTGCGGGTCGTATCTATCCAGCATACGGTAAATCCGCAAAAAAGCCTCTTGCGCCAAATCGGCCGCTTCGTCATAATCGCCGGCCAGCCGATAGGCCATGCTGAAAATCTGCCGCTCGTAGCGACGCACCAGTTCGGCAAAAGCGTCCTCATCGCCCTGCTGGGCCGCGCGCGCCAAATCTTCATCAAGGAGGTTTTCCATAAACATTCCTCCTACGCTATAATTACAGTTTTTTGGCGCAAAAACTTGCGCCGCTGGCTGATATTTTTTTTATTTAGTATACCACAGAAAAACAATTACTACACTTTATCACAACGAGTGTACTGTGGTATTTGTTCACAAGCAAATCAGCCTGCGCTTTCAGCTTGGCTTCTTTGATGTTCACATTATACCACAGAAAAACAATTACTACACCTTACCATAACAAGTACACTGTGGTATTTGCCGTAGGGCAATGGGCTCTGCCATCGCCCTTTGGGCTTGGCACTCGCCTTTGCTCACGTTATGCAAAAAAAACGCTGGCTTCACTCTATACATAATCTCTTTTATTATATCATCTTTTACCAAATTATACCAGACCTTGGCCGCTTTTTTTTATAAAAATTCCAAAACTTAGCAAAACCCCTTGCCAAGGAGGCATTTGTATGCTATAATATTCAGATAAACCGGGTTGCGGCGGGCCGGGCCAAAAGGCGGCCGCCCATTTGCCCCTCAGCTGCGCGTAGGCCGGCTGTGGCGGCTGCAAAACCCGGGGCAGATAGAACTCTACGTAAGCAAGATTTTTCGCAAGGAGGTTCCCTAAACGTGGCAAAAGCTTCGGATAGCAAAAATCAGCAGTTAAACCTGGCTGAACAACAAACAGACAATATTATAATAGAAGAAACAGATGTCGCCGCGGCCGCGGTGGGCCAGCACGAGGGCGACGAGCAGCAGGTGGCCGACACCCAGCCGGAAGCCGCCAGCTACGGCGCGGAGCAAATTCAGATTTTGGAGGGGTTGGAGCCCGTGCGCCTGCGGCCCGGCATGTACATCGGCTCCACCAGCAGCAAGGGCCTGCACCACTTGGTTTATGAGATTGTGGACAACAGCATTGATGAAACCCTGGCCGGCTTTTGCGACACTATCACCGTCCAGCTGCACGCCGACGGCAGCGTCACCGTGATTGACAACGGCCGCGGGATTCCGGTGGATATTCACGCCAAAACCGGCAAGCCGGCGGTGGAGGCCGCGCTGACAATCCTGCACGCCGGCGGCAAATTCGGCAAGGGCGGCTATAAAGTATCCGGCGGCCTGCACGGCGTGGGCGTTTCCGTGGTGAACGCCCTCTCCTCCTGGCTGAAAGTGGAAATCCATCGCGACGGCCACATCTACACCCAGGAATACGCCCGCGGTCAGGTGATGACGCCCCTGCGCACCATCGGCGACGCCAGTGATACCGGCACCAGCATCACCTTTATGCCGGACGATGAAATTTTTGAAACCCTTGAGTTCAGCGCAGAGGTGCTGGCCAACCGCCTGCGCGAGCTTTCCTTTTTAAATGGCCGTGTCACTATCATCTTAGACGACCAGCGCGAGGGCGGCAAACGCCAGGTTTGGCACCACGAGGGCGGCATTTCCGACTTTGTCCGTTATCTGAACAAAACCCGCGAGCCAATTCACCCGGTGCTTTATTTCCAGGGGGAACAAAACCAGGTGCAGGTGGAAATCGCCATGCAGTATAACGACGGCTACTCGGAAAACATCGCCTCCTACGCCAACAGTATCCGCAACATCGAGGGCGGCACGCACGAGCTGGGCTTCAAAACTGCCCTGACCAGAGTAATCAACGATTACGCCCGCCGCTTCAACTTCCTTAAGGATAAGGACGGCAATCTCTCCGGTGACGACGTGCGCGAGGGCCTGGCCGCCGTGGTGAGCGTTAAGGTGCGGGACCCTCAGTTTGAGGGCCAAACCAAAACCAAGCTGGGCAACAGCGAGGTCAAAGGGATCACGGAGCGGATTTTGACGGATTCCCTTTCCGTTTATCTGGAGGAGAACCCGGCCAAGGCCAAGCTGATTATCGACAAAACGGTGCGGGCCGCCCGCGCGCGGGAGGCCGCCCGCAAGGCGCGGGAGCTGACCCGCAAGCAGAACGTGCTGGAAAAAACCTCACTTCCCGGCAAGCTGGCCGATTGCTCCGTAAAAGACCCCGCCTTCTCCGAGCTGTTCCTGGTGGAGGGCGAATCCGCCGGCGGCTCCGCCAAGCAAGGGCGCGACCGGCGTACCCAGGCCGTGCTGCCCCTGCGCGGCAAAATCCTCAACGTGGAAAAGGCCCGGCTGGACCGCATTTTGTCCAGCGAGGAAATTAAAAATATGATTACGGCTATGGGCACCGGCATTTCCAACGATTTCGACATCACCAAAGCCCGCTATCACAAGGTAATCATCATGACCGACGCCGACGTGGACGGCGCGCATATTATGACGCTGCTGCTCACTTTCTTCTTCCGCTATATGCCCCAGCTGATTGAAAAGGGCTACATCTACGTGGCCCAACCGCCGCTTTTCGGCCTGAAACCCAAACGGGGCAACAAGGAGCAAATTTTCATCTACGACGATATTCAGCTGGAAAAATTCTTTAAGGAGCACAACCGGGAAAATTACGGAATTCAACGTTACAAAGGCTTGGGCGAGATGGACTACGACGAGCTTTGGGAAACCACCATGAACCCGGAAAACCGCACCCTGGTGCAGGTGACGATTGATGACGCTATCTACGCCGACGAAACCTTTTCCATGCTGATGGGCGACCAAGTGGCCCCGCGCAAGCGTTTTATCGAAACCAACGCCAAAAACGTCGACGATTTGGATATTTAAGATAGGAGGCAGAACCCTTAATGAGTGAAGTATATAATGAAGGCAAAATTAAACGCAGCGAAATCAGCCACGAGATGCGCTCCGCCTATCTGAAATATTCGATGAGCGTTATCGTGGGCCGGGCCCTGCCCGATGTGCGCGACGGCTTAAAGCCGGTGCACCGCCGCATTTTGTATTCGATGTACGAGCAAGGCGTCACCCACGATAAGCCCTACAAAAAATCCGCCCGCTCCGTGGGCGATATTATGGGTAAATATCACCCGCACGGCGACGCGGCCATTTACAACGCGCTGGTGCGTTTGGCGCAGGACTTTTCCATGCGCTATCCCTTTGTGGACGGCCACGGCAACTTTGGCTCCGTGGACGGCGACAGCCCCGCCCACATGCGTTACACCGAGGCGCGTCTGCAACGCTTCGCCCTGGAAATGATGCGGGACATCGACAAGGACACGGTGGATTTTATCCCCAACTACGACGGCGAGGAAATGGAGCCCACCGTGCTGCCGGCAGCGGTGCCCAACCTGCTGATTAACGGCTCCGCCGGCATTGCCGTCGGTATGGCTACCAACATTCCGCCCCACAACCTGTGCGAGGTGGTGGACGGGATTAACGCCCTGATTGACAATCCCGATATTGAGATTGAGCAGCTGATGCACTACATCAAAGGGCCGGATTTTCCCACCTACGGCCTGATTTTAGGCCAGCAGGGAATCAAGGACGCTTACCTCACCGGGCGCGGCGCCATCAAAATGCGGGCCAAAACCCATGTGGAGGTGACGGCCAAAGGCAAGCAGCGCATTGTGGTGACGGAGCTGCCCTATCAGGTGAACAAAGCCCGGCTGATTGAGCGCATGGCCAATCTGGTGCGGGAAAAGGTGATCGAGGGAATTACCGAAATCCGCGACGAATCCAGCGGCGCGGGCATTCGCGTGGTTATCGAGCTGAAATCCGACGCAGTGGCTAAAGTAATCCTCAACCGGCTTTACAAGCACACCCAAATGCAGGACACCTTTGGCGCGATTATGATTGCCCTGGTGGATAACGAGCCGCGGGTGCTGAACCTGAAAGAGATTTTGCAGTGCTATATCAAGCACCAAATGCAGGTGGTGGAACGCCGCTGCCGCTTTGATTTGGCTAAAGCCCAGGAGCGGGCCCACATTCTGGAGGGCTTAAAAATCGCCCTGGATTATATCGACGAGGTGGTGGCCACCATTCGCAACGCCGCCAACCCGGACGAGGCTAGAGGCAAGCTGATGGAACGCTTCGGCCTCTCCTACAAGCAGGCGGCGGCCATTCTGGAGATGCGTCTGCGGGCGCTGACCGGCCTGGAACACGGCAAAATTGACGCGGAATATGCCGAACTGATTAAAACGATTGCTTACTTGGAGCAGGTGCTCTCCAGCGAGCGCATGGTGCTGGGGATTATCAAAGAGCAGCTGATGGAGATTAAGAACAAATTCGGCGACGAACGCCGCACCACTATTGTGGGCGAAGAGGGCGCGCCGTTAGACGAGGAAGATTTGATTGCCCAGGAGGATATGGTGATCACCATTTCCCACGCCGGCTACATCAAACGCCTGAACCTGAACACCTATCGCCAGCAGAAGCGCGGCGGCCGCGGCGTGACGGGCATGACTACCCGCGACGAGGACTTTGTGGAGCAGATGTTTGTGGCCAGCACCCACGATTACCTGCTCATCTTCACCAGCCGGGGCCGGGCTTTCCGCCTGAAAGTGCACGAGGTGCCGGAGGTGGGCCGCACCGCCCGCGGCTCCGCCCTGGTGAACCTGCTGGCCCTAGACGCCAACGAGAAGCTGCGCACGGTTATCCCCATCACCAGCCTGGACCGCACCGGCTATCTGGTGATGGCCACCAGAGGCGGCACGGTGAAGCGCACCGAGCTAAGCCAGTTTAAGAGCCGGCAGAACGGCCTGGCGGCAATCAGCCTGCAACCGGACGACGACCTGATTGCCGTGCTGCTGACCGACGGCGGCTCCGACGTGCTGCTGGCGACAGAACAGGGTATGGTCTGCCGCTTCAGCGAGGAGGACATGCGCCCGATGGGCCGTGCCGCCCGCGGCGTGAAAGGCATTTCCCTGCTGCCCGGCGACCATGTGGTGGCCCTAACCAAGGTGGAGGAAAACGGCTATCTGCTGGTGGTTTCCAAGCTGGGCTTCGGCAAACGCACCGCCCTCACCCAGGAGAACTACCGGCGCATTGGCCGCGGCGGCAAGGGCGTTTACACCATGCGTTGCAGCGAGAAAACCGGCCCGCTGGTGACGGCGATGAACGTGCGCGAGGACGATGAGCTGATGCTGATCACCAAGGGCGGTATGGTTATTCGGATTAACAGCGGCGACGTTTCCGAGCAAAGCCGGATTACCCAAGGGGTTACCCTGATTAATCTGGAGGGCGACGACGCAGTGA
The DNA here is from genome assembly GCA_021769035.1 of Bacillota bacterium. GTDB lineage: Bacteria > Bacillota > Dehalobacteriia > UBA4068 > UBA4997 > Avidehalobacter. Next base: position 7,356 of record JAETTP010000024.1, read on the forward strand.
TGGACGTGGCCCGCGTGGCCACCAAAGAGGATTCCGACGCCAAGGAGCAAAACCGCCAGGCCGGCCTGGAGGTGCGCGACGCCGAGGACGACGCTCAGCTGCCCGCCGGCCTGCGCATTAAGGAAGAGGACAAGCAGGCGCTGGAGCAGCAGCAAATTGGCGATTTGCTGGCCCGCGCGGAAGCCGACGCGGAGAACGAGATTTAGATATATAATTGCATATAATTCAAACCACCCAAAAAAATGATTCATTTCTGGGTGGTTTGATATTGGTAATTGTAGGAGGCGTTTTATGAATAGGCGTTCAATATCGTTGTTTTCAGGTGCAATGGGGTTGGATTTGGGCTTGATTCAGGCTGGTATCGATATTGAAATCGGCCAAGATTATGATCCCGTTTGTATAAAAACAATGCTTGCTAATGGTTATAAAGCTATATGTGGAGATATTAGAACATTGCCAGCAAGTCAAATTTTAGAACAAGTCAATATGAAAAAGGGAGAGGCTTTTCTGGTTTGTGGAGGTCCTCCGTGCCAACCTTTTTCGACAGCCGGGAAAAGATTGGGTTTTAATGATCCAAGAGGTAGTTTGTTTAAAGATTTTATTCGTGTTATAGATGAAGCTAAACCACGTTTTTTTGTTATGGAAAATGTAAAAGGTTTGATGAGTTCTCTTTTAATAGATGAAAATGGCCACAAAACAGATACTAAGATTTTAGATATAATACTTGATGTTTTAGATAAATTGAATTATCGAATTGTTTATGGTTTGCTAGATTCTGTGAATTATGGAGTGCCGCAGTTTAGAGAAAGATTTGTTGTAATTGGTAGTAGAGATAATGAAAAAATTTTTTTACCTTCACCAACCCATTTTCATATTCATCAAAACGTAAATTATAGATGGCGAACGCTGGGTTCTGCTATAAAGGATTTAGAAGATAAGGTTGATGAATGTGCAATGTTTAGTGAGGAACGATTGCAGTATTTACGTTTGGTTCCAGAGGGTGGTAATTGGAGAAATCTGCCTAGTGATTTATTGTTTAAAGCAATGGGCGGAGCATATAAATCAGGGGGAGGAAAGGTTGGTTTTTATAGGAGATTATCCTATGAACAGCCAAGCCCAACATTAGTCACCAGTCCTATTCAAAAAGCAACAATGATGTGTCATCCAATTCAAGACAGGCCGCTAAGCATTGCTGAATATGCAAGGATTCAACAGTTCCCTGATAATTGGGAATTTGCGGGTACAATTAGTGATAAATACAGACAGATTGGTAATGCCGTGCCCGTTGGTTTGGCAAAATCTATTGGTGAAACGCTTGTAGCAGTTGCAAATGGTGAACAAGAAGTGGTGGTTAAGAGAATGAGAGGTACAGGAATACACAATAAAATTCAAAATGCAATGATAGTTGGAGGTGCAAACATATGATTGATATAGAGCCATTGAATTTAAGTTACAATGATGATAAGGTTTTGCAGGCTGTTAGCACTGCATTGACGGAATTTTATTGTGCTTTGACTAGAACTCTTGAAAAAATAAACATAGATAAGATTTTAAAACGTAAAAATCCATATTTATATCGTGCTAAGGGTATAAATAGCGCAAGTCAAATTGTTGAGAATATTTTATCAGCCTATATTTCTTCAAGTGAAGAAACTTTATTCGGTAATTGTTTTTTCGAGCCTATTGCTAAAGTTGTGTCAGGAGGACAAAAGGCGGTAACTGAAGGTGTTGATATTACGGTTGAACGTGATAATATAATATTTAGCATTGCCGTTAAAAGTGGCACATCAGTTTTTAATGCAGATAGTAGAAAACGACAAGAGCAAAATTTCCAATCTGCTCAAAAACGAGCACAACAAGCACATAAAGCTTTTTTACCAGTTGTAGGTTATGGCTATGGTAAAAAGAAAATAAAATCAGGAAAAGAGAAATTTTATAAAGAATTGGCTGGTAAGGATTTTTGGGAATGGTTGACAGGCGATCCAGATTTTTATATTAAGATTATAAAATTTATGGGAACCCAACCGGACGAGTATGCCCAGCAATTTGAATTATCTTATTCCAAAGCAGAAAATAGACTGATTAGAGAATTTACAATAAATTATTGTAAAGACGATGGAGCTATAGATTGGGATGTTCTTATAAGATTCAATAGTGGTGATTAATATACGCCCCCAATTTGCCGGAAGCAGATTGGCGATTTGCTGGCCCGCGCGGAAGCGGACGCGGAGGAGGACGACGACGAGGAATAAAACCCATTTTATAAAACTAAGGCGGCCTTTCCCCAACGAAAGGCCGCCTTAAATTATAATTAAATATCATCAGTATGCTGTGCCAACACGGTTTCAATATCCCGGCCGGCATACAAAACGCGCACAACGCTGACAGTTTGATTAGCGCGGTCTGAAATATAAAAGACGCAATAATTCTTCACCGGCAGCACGCGCAAACCCCGGCTGCGCCAAGGCTCGCGCCTGTAGAGGTGGCAACGCTCCGGCATTTGCTCTAACGAGTCAACCGCCTGTTCCAAAAGCCCCAGCAAATTGGCCGCGCTTTGCTGGGCCTGCAAAGTTTCCGCAATATAGATATAAATATCGCGCAAGTCCTTTTGAGCCTGCGCGGAAATCTCCACCGAATAGCTCATAAACCGCAATCCCGCCGCAGCTCCGCAAAGGCTTGCGCCGCCGGTTTAACCCGCCCTGCCTCAACGTCAGCATAGCCTTTAGCCAATTCCTCGTCCAACTGCTGCGCCGACAGCTCGGCCAAATCCGGCAGCGGCAGTTTAAGCTCAAAGGGCAGGCCGCGCTGCAAAATAATCTGCTTATAAAACATATTGATGGCATTAGAAACCGGAATCCCAAGCGCAGCGAGGATATTCTCCGCCTGTTCTTTAACCTCAGGCTCAATGCGTGCATACAAATTGGCTGTTTTGGCCATTAAAATCGCCCCTTTTCTATTGTATATTTTTATTATACACATTTGTGCATACAAAAGCAATACTTTTTTTATTTTTTTGCCAAGCACCTCCCCCTACCCCCTTGGATATATTTTCTGGCCCGGATTTCTTTTATTCTGCATTAAGCTATTGATTTTTAGCGGATTATATAATAAAATAATAGTAGTGAGCTTTTTTAAGCGGCTAAATTTTCGCAAATCCTCTTTTTTGAGCGCATTATTCTGCTTCAAGTCGGTTCCAGCCACAGGGAGTGCTGTTTTTTGAATAAGGCAAAGGGAGAGTTATTGCCATGAATAACAAACAGAAAATTCTAATCGTTGACGATTCGGAAATGAATCGCTCAATTTTGGCGGACATACTTGAGGACAAGTATGAGATTATTGAAACCGAAGACGGCGTGGAGGGCGTCGCGGCTATCCAGAAGTATGGCACGGAGCTTTCCGTGGTGCTTCTGGACGTTGTTATGCCCAGAATGGACGGCTTCGGCGTGCTGGATTTGATGAACCAACACCATTGGATTGACGAAATTCCGGTGATTATGATTTCCTCGGAAAGCGCCCAAACCTTTGTAGAGCGCGCCTATGATATGGGCGTCACCGATTTTATCAGCCGCCCGTTCGACGCGCTGATTGTCCGCCGGCGTGTCATCAACACCATTCTGCTTTACGCCAAACAAAAAAAATTGACCGATTTGTTGGTCACCCAGCTGATGGAAAAGGAAGAGCGCAGCAACCTGATGGTGGACATTCTTAGCCACATCGTGGAATTCCGCAATGGAGAAAGCGGCCTGCATGTTATCCACGTGCGGATGCTCACGGAGCTTTTGCTCAATCATCTGCTTAACAAAACCGACCGCTACAACCATTTGTCCAAGGAGGAGCAGGACATGATCAGCATGGCCTCCGCCCTGCATGACATTGGCAAAATCTCCATAGACGAGGCTATTTTGAACAAGCCCGGCCGCCTGACCGACGAGGAATTTGAGATTATGAAAACTCATTCCATGATCGGCGCCAAAATGCTTTCCGAAACCACGCCCTACAAAGACGACAAGCTGGTGCAAACCGCCTACGAGATTTGCCGCTGGCACCACGAACGCTACGACGGCAGCGGCTACCCAGACGGCCTTAAAGGCGATGATATACCCATTTCCGCCCAGATTGTTTCAATGGCCGACGTCTACGACGCCCTCACCAGCGAGCGCGTCTACAAAAAAGCCCTGCCGCACGAAACCGCCATCCAGATGATTATGGACGGCAAATGCGGCGCTTTCAACCCTCTGCTGCTGGAATGCTTGCAGGAGGTGTCTGAAACCATCCGCAACACCATGGCTTCCGACGTGGCGGCCCTAGACCGCAAACGGGCCACGCAAAACGTGGCCGCCGAGCTGCTGCGCAACAATCAAATCAGCGCCAGCGAGCGCACCCTGCGCCTGCTGGAAAAGGAACGGGAAAAATATAAATTCTTTGCCGCCCTAACCAAGGAAATCCAGTTTGAATATAACATAGATCCCCCCACTCTCACACTTAACCCCTGGGGCACCCAAAAACTGGGCCTGGACGAAATCATTATGGAACCGCGCCAAAACCCGCAGTTTATGGCGATTATGGGCGAGGAAACCTGGAACACCGTTAAACAAATGCTGCTGAACAGCACCCCGGAAAGGCCAGCCATCACCTACGATTGCAAACTGCAATATAACGGCGAGCTACGCTGGCACCGGGTTATCGCCCGCGCCATTTGGCAGGAGGAAGAGGAAGAGCCAATCTTTCAGGGAGCCATTGGCAAGGTGTTGGATATTCACGACTCCAAGCAGCGTCTGGCGGAGCTGGAGCGCAAGGCCAACCACGATTCCCTAACCGGCCTGCTTAATCACGCCAGCGCCCGCAAACAGATTATCGAGCAGCTGGAGGGCCACCCGCACGAAAAATACGCCCTGATTATCTTTGATTTGGACCACTTCAAAAACGCCAACGACACCTACGGCCACATCTTTGGCGACGAGGTGCTGAAGATGGAGGCCCAAAAGCTGAAAGACAGCCTGCGCAATGAGGATATTGCTGCCCGCATTGGCGGAGATGAGTTCCTGATCTTCCTAAAATACACCGATGAGGTGGAACCGATTATTGACCGTTTGTTTAACATCCTGATTGGCAGGCTGGAGGATTTTGAGTTCACGGTGAGCATGGGCGTGGCGCAGACAGAGGCTTTTGACAGCAATGATTATGAAACCCTGTTCCACGCTGCCGACACTGCGCTTTATGCCATAAAACGCAGCGGCCGCGGTCAATATCGCATCTACAGCGCCGACTTGGCCGACACCCTGGCCAACACCGAAGCCTCGGCTATCACGGAAATTGAAAGCAACATCGTTGAACCGCAGGAATTACCAAATGATTAGCCGGCCGCAATTTAACGCTAATTTAATATAAACTTAATATAATATGAACAACGACAAAAATTTGCAAGGAGGCTATCCCCCTATGACTTTAGAAGAATGCTACGTTGCGCTGGAAGGCAACTACACCGACGCCATTGGCAGGCTGCGCAGTGAAAAGCTGGTGCGCAAATTTGCCATTAAGTTTTTGGACGACCCCAGCTTTCAGCTACTGGAGGATTCTCTGGCCAGCCAGGATTACAGCGAGGCTTTTCGGGCCGCCCACACCATCAAAGGTGTTTGTCAAAATTTGTCTTTCAACAAGCTGGGCAATTCCAGCGACCAACTGACCGAATCCCTGCGCGGCGGCTGGACGGACGCCGCCGGCAGCCTGGTGGAACAGGTGCGGGCGGATTATCGCCAAACCATTAACGCCCTGCGCCAGCTGGACGATAATTAAAACATTATCCCCTGAATATAAGGAGTATCTACAAACGTGCATACCGCTAATCTAAAACGAAAGAACACCCTGCTGATATTTTGCAGTATTCTGGTAGGGATTGTTTGCATTGCCATCTTCTGGTATCTATCCTACTTTGTGCGCACCCGCTCCACTGAAACCATTAACGAAGTAGGCAATATGTATATGAACGGCCTAAACGAACGGGCGACAATGCACTTCCGCACGGCTATGGACTCACACTTTAGCCAGCTACAAGAAATTGTTGATGAAATGCCGCCGGAGGCTGCCCACAGCACCACACAGCTGCACAATTATCTGGCTGAGGCGGCGGAAAAGCGGGATTTTAACCAGCTGGTGCTTTGCGGCGGCGATGGCTGGATAGATTCGCTTTACGGCGGTCAAATTAAAATGTACGCGCAGGATTTGTTTGTGGAAGCCCTAAACGACGGCGACCGCTGGTTGGCCACCGGCTTCGATGAAAACGGCGAAACCATTCTTTTGCTGGGTGTTCCCGTCAACTACCCTATGTTCGACGGCACCCCCAGCTGCGGGCTGATAGCCAGCCTGCCGCTGGAATATCTGAAACAGCTTTTGGAAACCAACGATTCCCTGGCTTCCTCCCACATCATCCGCCGCGACGGCACCTACACCCTGCGTAGCGATAACAGCACCGCCACCACCTTCCTGGAGCGTTTGCAGGAGTTGGCCCAGCCAGATGAGATGGATATGCTGGCCCATTACAATCAGGAATTTTTGCAGGCAATGCAAAAAGGCGAAAACTATTCCGTGATGCTCACCCTAAGCGGCGAGCGCAATCATTGGTACTGCACCAAGCTGCCCTATTCCAACTGGTATCTCACCACCCGCATGCCCTTTGGCGTGTTGGATGAATCCGTGAATCAACTGAGCCGTTCCTCTATGAACATGGCCTTTTTGGGTTGCGCCATCTTACTGATTGGCCTGCTGGTGCTCTTCATTTGCTACAATAATATTAACAAAGCGCAAATGCGAGAGCTGATGCAAGCCCGACGAGAAGCTGAAAACGCCAACAAGGCCAAAAGCGATTTTCTTTCCAGCATGAGCCATGATATACGCACCCCGATGAACGCCATTGTGGGCATGACGGCTATTGCCACGGCCAACATAGACAACAAACAACAACTGCAAAACTGTCTGGGCAAAATTGCCCTTTCCAGCAAACACCTGCTGGGCCTGATCAATGACGTGCTGGATATGAGCAAAATTGAAAGCGGCAAGCTGACCATGAACATCGACCAGGTTTCCCTGCGGGAGGTTATGGACAGCATTGTCAGCATTGTGCAGCCCCAAGTGCGGGCCAAAAAGCAGACCTTCAACGTGTCCATTCACGATATAAGCACCGAGAACGTCTGCTGCGACAGCGTGCGCCTTAACCAAGTGCTGCTGAATTTGCTCTCCAACGCCATCAAGTTCACCCCGGACAAAGGCACCATCACCCTGGTGCTTTACCAAAAGGAATCGGAAAAAGGCGAGGATTATGTGCAAATCAATCTGGAGGTGCACGACACCGGCTATGGTATGTCGCCGGAGTTCTGCCAGCGCATTTTTGATTCTTTCTCCCGCGAGGACACCGACCGCGTAAACAAAACCGAGGGCACCGGCCTGGGTATGACCATCACCAAATATATTATCGACACTATGGGCGGCACGATTTCCGTGGAAAGCGAACAAGGCGTTGGTTCCACTTTCTATGTCACCCTGGATTTACAAAAGGCCAGCGTGCAGGAACTGGATATGGTGTTGCCGCCCTGGCGCATGCTGCTGGTGGACGACGACCCGCTGCTTTGCGAAAGCGCCACCGCCGCCCTATATGATATAGGCGTGCAGGCGGAAAGCGTGCTGGACGGCGAAACCGCCGTTAAACTGGTGCAAAAACGCCACAAACAGCATGAAGATTTTCAGGTTATCCTGCTGGACTGGAAGCTGCCCGGCATTAACGGTGTGGAAACCGCCAAGGAAATTCGGCATATTTTGGGCGACGACGTACCGATTATGCTGATTTCCGCCTACGACTGGAGCGAGATTGAAAGCGAAGCGCGCGAGGCCGGCATCAACGGCTTCATCTGCAAACCCCTTTTCAAATCCACTCTCTATTACGGCCTGCGCCCCTACGCGGAGCATTTGGACGACAAACCCCTGCCGCCCAAAAAGAAAGGCCCCGACCGCGACTTCACCGGCAAAAAGATTTTGTTGGCCGAGGACAACGACCTAAACTGGGAAATCGCCGAAGCCCTGCTGACGGAGGAGGGCCTGGAATTGGATTGGGCGGAAAACGGCCAGGTTTGCGTGGAGATGTTCCAACAATCCGAGGTGGGCTACTATGACGCTATCCTGATGGATATTCGGATGCCGGTGCTGACCGGCTACGGCGCAGCCGAGGCGATCCGCTCCCTCTCCCGCCCAGACGCTAAAACTATCCCGATTATCGCCATGACGGCCGACGCCTTTGCTGAGGATATTCAACGCTGCCTGGATTGCGGTATGAACGCCCACATCGCCAAACCGATTGACGTACACGATGTGCTGACGCAGCTGGATAAGTATATGAAATAGATAGATAAAAGAAAAAACCCCCAATCGGGGGCTTTTTCTTTTATTGCATATCGGCTACTCCACAAAAAACGTCCATTCCGCATAGCCGCCCGGCCCAGGCTCGGCCTCCGCCTCGGTTTGCCATTCCGCCCACACCACGTACAAATAACTGCCTGGCGGAATTTCCTCCGCATAACAGCCACGCTCCGTATCCATAATATAAGCCGTGCTGCCTCTATCCAAGAACAGAGTTAGCGTGTTGTCCGGCGGCGACATCTGCGATTTTGGCATATCCTCCAGCGTAAAGCCCAAATCAAGCCCCTGCCGCTTTTCCCACCAGGTGTAATCATAGGCCACCGCCCGGAAGCTGGTGGGCTGGGCCTGCCAAATCAACTGCACCCGGCCGGCCTCCTCAGTTTGCGGGTGCGCCAAATGCGGCATTTTCGCTTGCAGCTCCAAGGGGCTCGCGCCGCAGGCTACATACTGCCGCATTTCATCATCATTCAGGCGCTGAGCCCAACTATGGTTGCAAAGCAAAGGCTCCACGCACGCGCCGTCGTAAAGCAGCAGCAAGCGCGGCAGATCCTCCGCCTGCTGCCAATCCGGCAGCCATTGCCAATCCTCCGGCAGCAAGGCCAAAACTTCATCGCTAAAACCAGTCGGCAGTGCACCCGGCGGCCCAGCAGCCGCCTCCTGCTTTTGGCAGCCCGCCAGGCCCAGGCCCAGAGCCAGGGCCAGCATTAAACATTGCCATTTGCGCATTGTCATCATCCCCTTTATATTAACACCCAGCAAGCGGGGAAAATGCCACAATATTTTTATAGCTCGCCCGGCAGGAAAAAGCACAGCTGCGCCTGACCGCCCAGGCCGTTTTCACCGGTACGCCACTGGGCGTCCAGCACCACAACATAGGATTTGCCGTCTTGCGGTAATGTGTAGGAGCCATCGGCGGCCGGTTTAAGCTCCTGTTTAGGAGCACGGGCAAAATTATCCGTACCGCTGGCATAGCTATGCCACCAGCTGTAATCGTAAAGCGTCAGGGTCAGCTGCTGCGGCTCCCGCTGCCAAAACAACAATAGAGGCGGCCGTTTTTCCGTTTCGTCATGCACTGCCGGCAGAACCAACATTGGCAACAAACCCTGCTCCTGCGCCTGCAAGGGGTGCAGGCTGTGCGCTTGCCAACTGGTCAGCAGCCCGTTTTGCCGGCTGAAACTATCGGCAAAGTAAGTCCAATCGCTGGCGCCGCGGGCCGGCTCCACGCCAAGCGTGCCGCAAACCGCCCGCACCTCCGGTTGCTGAGCGCTCAGTTGCCAATCCGTCGCCTGTTGCCAGGCTTCCGGCAGTTCCGGCCCCACATAGGCAAACAAGCGGTCGTTTTTCGCATCCGGCAGAAGAGCAATCTGCCCCGCCGTCAGCACCGAGAACAAACCGCCTAGCAGGCCCAAAAGCGCCCACAAGCCTAAAAGCAGGGCTATTTTATACTTCTTTCGCATTAAAAATTTACCTCTTATCATCAATCATTTGAGATATTTTTACATAAAGATTGGAAAAATCCGTTTTCACAGTTTCATAAACATCAGCCATTCTTAGCGTTTGATATTTATGAGCCGCAATATCCCTAAAACCAGCAATCGCCCGCCAAGGCACTGCGGGATATTCATCACGACATTCATCTGACAGATTTTTTACTAACTCGCCAATATTTATAACCGTCATACAAATTGCCCTTTTCAAAACTTCATCAGCTTCAAACTCAACCAGCGAAAGCAGGCCCAGCATTTCCTGAGCGATATTGATTTCGGACAAAATTTTGGTCAGAATAACCTTATCCCTATGCCCCATACAAAGTTATCCTCCTGTCAATCTCCAGCAAACTATCCGCAGGTAAAGGGCCATGCACTAAATCAACTCTGGTTTGCAAAAGCTCCTCCAAACGATACTTTACATTGTTCAGCATAAGCAGCGAAACCTGCGGCGTTGTAAATTCCATAATAATATCCACATCACTTGCCGCCGTGCTTTGGCCGTTGGCATAGGAACCAAACAGTTCTGCCCGCTCTATCGGATATTCCTGGGCAACCACTGCCATATTGTCAATAATTTTTTGCAAACTAAGCACCACTGCACCTCCCTGTCTAATCTCCCTCACACCTGGCTGAAAACGTCGGCAATCGGCGCGTGAATAACCAAATTGGCCCGTTTATCCGCCGGGGTGGCGGTTTTGTTCACCAGCACCAGCCGCTTGCCCCGATAGTAGTTCAGCAGGCCGGCCGCCGGATAAACCACCAGAGAGGTGCCGCCCACAATCAGCATATCCGCCTGGGCGATGTCCTCAATGGCGGAGCTGAGGATTTCACTGTCCAGCCCCTCCTCATAAAGCACCACGTCCGGCTTCACCAGACCGCCGCAGTTGGCGCAACGGGGCACGCCCGCCGCCTGCTTCATATAAACAGCGTCGTGGAAGCGACCGCAGCTTTGGCAGTAATTACGCAGCACAGAGCCGTGCAGCTCCCAAACCCGTTTGCTGCCGGCCGCCTGGTGCAGGCCGTCGATGTTCTGGGTGACGATGGAGCGCAAATGCCCCTCGGCCTCCAGCTCCGCCAGCCGCAAATGGCAGGCGTTGGGCTGGGCGTCCAGGCAAAGCATTTTGGCCTGATAAAAGCGATAGAATTCCTGCGGGTTCTCCTCAAAAAAAGTGTGGCTCAAAATAGTTTCCGGCGGCCAGGCATATTGCTGATTGTAAAGGCCGTCCGTTGAGCGAAAATCGGGAATACCGCTGGCCGTGGAAACGCCCGCGCCGCCAAAAAACACGGCGCGCCGGCTTTCCTGCACCCATTGAGCCAGGGTTTTAATCTCATCTTGCATAAATCTCACCTACTCCACAATATTAATTACGCCCTCCGCCCGCGGTTTGGGCGCGGTTGGCTGGGCAATCTGGCCCAAGGCCACGCAGGCGATAACCAGATGGTTTTCCGGCACGCCAAGCTCCGTCAACAGCGGGCGCACCGCCGGGTCGTCGCAGCAAACCCGTAGCTGATTAATCCAACAGCTGCCCAAACCCAGGCCCTCGGCCGCCAGCAGCATATTCTGCACCGCCGCAGCGCCGTCCAGCCAGGCGTGGGGGTGCTCCCGCAGATAGGAAACAATCACCAACGTGGGCGCGCCGTAAAAGCAGTAGCTCTCCGGCAGCTGCAAAGCGCCACGGATAGCCGCCGCCAGCCGGCCCACCTTTTCCGCACTGTGCAGGGCGCAAAAATGCCAACCCTGAAAGCCCTTGCCGCTGGGCGCCCAACTGCCGGCCTCCAAAATTTGCTCCAAATCCGCCCGCTCAATCTGCTCCGGCTTGAAAGCACGGGTGGAACGACGGTCTTTAATCACTTCAAACACGTTCTTCATAGCTATTCCTCCCAAAAATCATCTTTTTTATCAGTATTATCAGTTTTATCGGTTTTATCGGTTTTATCAGTGCTATCGGAATTCGATACATAGCGCGAAACCAAACGCGAGGCTATATCCGCCGCAAAATCGTTGGAATCCGCCGGGCGCGGTTTGGGCCGCACCGGCTCGGCCGGCTTGGCTTCGGCCGCCTCGTCGGGCTGGCTGGCCGGACGCCGCTTCAGTTTAGAAAGGTTAGGCAGCTTAAACTTGCCGCCCTTGGCCGTTTTAGGCAGCTTAGCAGGCGCGGCCGACAGCTGAGGCTGCTCGCTGACAACCGCCGCTGCCGCGGCCTCCGGCCTGGCATTTTGGCTGGGCCGGCTGGGCCGTTGCACCGCCGGCATTGGCGCAGCTTCGTCGTCCTCCTCCCGGTCGATAATAAAATTATGCCGCAGAAAGTGACCACTGAAATCGGTTGTTTCATAGAATGTAATGAAGGCGTACGGGTCTTGAGCCTGAACCAGGGTTTTCAGACGGCCCACCTCCAGCATATTGGTGACGCACATCAGCAGATTAACCTCTGTATGGCTATAAAGGCCGACGGCCGGCAGCATCGTAACGCCGCGGTGCAACCCCTGCATCAGGGCCGCGCCCACCTCCTCGCCCCGGCTGGTGATGATAAATGCCGTGCGTTTGCTGGACAGGCCGTCTAAAATGGCGTGCAGAGTTTGGCCGGAGGCAAAAATCAAAATCAGCGTATAGAGGCCCTTTTCAATGCCAAAAATACCGGTGGAAAGTAGGATAATCACCGCGTTGATAGAGGTGGTGACGGTGCTGACGGTAATCCCAAATTTTTGGCGCAGCACCATAGCAATCAAATGCACACCACTGCTGCCGGAGCCGCTACGCAGCACCAAAGCGTCGCCGGTGCCCACAAACACGCCGGCAAAAATGGCCGCCAGCAAAAGATCGTTATTATAAATCACCACGCCCTCAAACAGCTGCAAAAAGGCCACCTGCAACAGCAAGGCAATAGCCGTGAGCACCACAAAACGCTTTTCCAGCTCGCGCCAGGCCCAGATAATACAGGGCAGGTTGAAGAGCAACACCACCAGCGGGAAAGGCAGAAAATCCAAAAAGTAGGTGACAATGCCGGCCATACCGTAGGTGCCGCCGGAGAGGAAATCGTTGGCGGAAACAAAGCCCTGGTAGCTGTAGGCCACAAAGGCATTGCCCAGCAAAAATAAAAGTAACTGCGGTAATTTAATTAATTTTTGAAAATTTTGCATTATGATATTTATTTTTTTCCTTTCATTTAGTATAATGTGATTATAGACCATTTAAATAATAGCACAAAGCAGCAATTTTGCAAAGCCTTTTTTGCATTTTTCTGTTTAACATTTTTTATTTGTTATTAGCTTTAAGGAGGAGTTATGTTTCCACTTGCGCACAATTATATGGCGGAGCGTATGCTGGCGGCCAAAGTGGGGCCGTTTGCCCAGCCGCGCTCCCCGCTGGAGCAGCAGTTGGTTTATGTTGGCTCCATTCTACCGGATTTTATCAGCGGTATGGGGTTCGACCGCAACGTCTGGCACAGCCAAAGCGTCGATTTTCAACGTTTCTGCCAAAAGCAGGGGCCGCTGCCCTATGCGCTGGCCCTGGGCGTGCGCCTGCACGGCGACGACGGCTTTGGCTTCGATACCTTTGCCGACGAGGTTTGGCAAGGCAAAATGGGCTGGTGCTTCCTGAAATGCCTGCCTTACATACCCGACGCCGTGCTGGCCTGCAATCTGCCGCGCAAATTTGCCCTGTGGAAAGCGCACAATCTGGTGGAGCTGGCTGCGGAGCTGGAGCTGGCCGCCGCCTATCCGCACCTGGGGCCGCGCCTTTTGGCCGCCGTGCACACGGACGAGGTTATGAATATTTTGGGCCAAATGCTGGCTGAATATGCCGGTCAGGAGGCTGAGCCGCCCCGAATGCGGCCCATTTTGCAAACGATGAACCAGCGGTTTGACGTGCAGGAAACCACCGCCGCCGGCTGCGCCGCCAAATATTTGCAGCAGCTGGAAAAACGCCACCAGATAAGCGGCGGCAGCCAAGCCGCCCTGGCCGAGCTGCTGGAGCAAATCCGCGCCGACCTCAAGGCGGAGCTCTGGCAATGGTTTGACGAGGTGTTCACACTGCTCAGCCAGGCTTGGAGATCTTGAACGCTGAATATAATATATAAGGAAGGAACAATTTTATGTTAGATAAATTTGCCAATCTAAACGATGAAAACCTGAACCCGATGGATGAGGCGCTACTGGAGGAGCAGCTGATGAACAGCCTGCTGGAGGAGGAACCGCCGCAGGCCAAGCTGCTGCACGGCAAGCCGGTGGCCGAGGCCATTATGAGCGACAACCTTTCCCGTACTATCCGCTTGAGCAGCCGAAAATGCCAGCCCACGCTGGCCGTGTTCCGGGTTGGCGAACGGCCGGACGATATTTACTATGAGAACTCTATCAAACGCCATTGCGAGCAGGTGGGCGTGCGCTGCCAGACGATGACCCTGCCCACCAATATTCGGGAAGATGAATTTGCCGCCATTTTGACGCAGGCCGTGCAGGACCACACTATCCACGGCATTTTCTTCTTCAGCCCGCTGCCGCCCAATCTGGACGAAGCCCGGCTGCGCAGTCTGATTCCGCCCGCCAAGGACGTGGACTGCCTCTCCGACGCCTCCCAGGCCGCCCTGTATTTAGGCCAGCCCGGAGCCTTTGCTCCTTGCACCCCGGCGGCGGTGATGGAAATGCTGCGCTTTTACCAAATCCCGCTTGAGGGCAAGCAGGCCGTGGTGCTGGGCCGCTCTCTGGTGGTGGGCAAGCCGCTCTCCCAGCTGCTGCTGGCAGCCAACGCCACCGTCACCGTGGCCCACTCCAAAAGCGAGAACCTCTCCCAGGTCTGCTGGCAGGCGGATATTGTGGTGGCGGCGGTGGGCAAAGCCCATTTGGTGCAGGGAAGCTGGCTGCGCCCCGGCCAAACCGTGATTGACGTGGGTATGAACCCAGACCCGGCCCACGGCGGCAAAATGTGCGGCGATGTGGATTTTGAGGCCGCCCAAACGATGGTGCAGGCCATCACCCCGGCGCCGGGCGGCGTGGGCCTGGTGACGACGGCTATCCTCTGCCGCCAGGTGATTGAAGCGGCGGAAAGGCAGGCGGCGCGCAATGGCCGATCCTAACACCAAAATCCGTTTTTGGCTGACCCCGCTGCCGGAAGCCGAGGCCGACCCGTTTTTCGGCCCGCAAATGGCTTACGACTTGGAGGTTCTACAGCCGGAGGCCACGGTGGGCGATTACCTGGCCGGGCTGGAGGAATTTCAGGCCGCCACCCTGGCCGACTGCAAGGGCTGCGACGGCTGCTGCCACGAGCGCGCCCCGCTGACGATTGCCGACTGGCAGCTTTCCGGCCAAAGCGGCCCCTTGGCCGACGGACTGGCCGCCTGGCTGCAAGATTGGGCGGAACTGAGCTTTTGGGGCCCGGCGGCAGACCTCACCCTGCGCCGCACCGCGGACGGCTCCTGCCAGTTTTTGGACG
Source organism: Bacillota bacterium (assembly GCA_021769035.1). Taxonomy (GTDB): domain Bacteria; phylum Bacillota; class Dehalobacteriia; order UBA4068; family UBA4997; genus Avidehalobacter. Next base: position 22,674 of record JAETTP010000024.1, read on the forward strand.
CTAAACAAAAGTGCTGCACCGTTCACCCCTGGCGCAGCTTCACCTGCCGCTCTCATTGCTGCCTGCCCAAAACGGAGCGGGCGGAGCAGCTGCGGGCGGCCCTCATCAACGCCGGCGAGGACGAGCTGGTGCGCCAGCTGCTAAGCCTGCCCCAGCCGCCCTGGGCCGAGCGCCTGGCCAAATGCAGCCTGGCGGATTACGCACCCAATGCCTTTTCAGATCTGCCGGCGGCCGAGTGGGCGCAGGCCAAATTGCAGGACTTGGCCGGCCCGCAGCTTTGGGCCCAAATTTTTAGGGAATTTACTAACCCCGGCAGGGGATAAACCTGTGGAAAATGTGGAAAACTCTGTGCATAACTTCAACCCTTTGCCCGAGCCGTTTGCGGAGGTTGGCCGTTAATAAAATTTAATAACCCACCAAAACCCGGTGGAAAAGGCCAAGCCCTTTAGCAGGCGGTTTGGTTTGTTCGGTGGAAAAGCCAGCGCGGAAACGATTTTTAGTTTAGCACTGGAAAAAACCCAAAAATAATTGTTTGATTAGTCAAGAGGAGGCAAAAATGACTGAGAATGTAAAAAAACTGCCCCAGCGCGACCAAGTGCCGGCAGAACTGAAATGGGACGTGGCCTCGGTGTTTGCCGACGACGCCGCCTGGGAGGCCGCCTTTGCCGAGGCGGAGGCTCTGCCGGAGCAGGCCGCCGCTTACGCTGGCACCCTGGGCCAAAGCCCGGAGCGTTTGGCGGAATATCTGGAGCTGCGCTGCGCTATGCTGCAAAAGTTGGATAAACTTTTCCTCTACGCCCAAATGAAGCGCGACGAGGACAACGCCAACCACCTCTACCAGGGGCTGGCCGACCGGGCCCAGAATTTGGGCGTGCGGGTTTCCGCCGCGCTGGCCTTTGAAGCGCCGGAGTTGCTGGCTATCGACGAGGCCACCCTGGATTGCTGGCTGATGCGGCCGGAGCTGGCCGTTTACCAGCGCTTTTTTGCGGAGCTACTGCGCCAAAAGCCCCATATCCGCACCAACGACGAGGAGGAAATGCTGGCCCTGGCCGGCGAGGTCTGCTCCGCGCCGCGCAGTATTTTTGGTATGTTCAACAATGCGGATTTACACTTTCCCACCGTGCGCGATGAAACCGGCGCGCTGGTGGAAATCACCCAGGGCAATTACACCCATTTGATGGAAAGCCCCAGCCGCCAGGTGCGGGAGGAAACCTTTAAGGGCTTATACGCCACCTACGCCGCCTGGCAGAACTCTCTGGCCGCGATGTTGGCCGGCAGTGTGAAAAAGGATATTTTCGCCGCCAAAGTGCGCCGCTACGACAGCGCCCTGGCCGCCGCCCTGTTTGCCGAGGATATTCCGCCCGCGGTTTACGACAATCTGCTGGCCGGCGTGCGGGCTCATCTGCCCCTGTTTTATCGCTATTTGCAGCTGCGCCAGCAAGCCCTGAACCTGCCGGAGCTGCATATGTATGATATTTACACGCCGCTGGCCGCCGAGCGCCCGCGGGAAATCAGCTATCCCGAAGCCTGCCAGCTGGTTTTGCAGGCCTTGCAGCCGTTGGGCGAGGAATATGTGAGCATTGCCAGCCGCGCTTTCAGCGAGGGCTGGGTTGATGTGCTGGAAAATCAAGGCAAAACCAGCGGGGCCTACTCCAGCGGAGTTTACGGCACCAAGCCCTTTATACTACTGAACTGGCAGAACAACCTGAACAGCGTGTTCACCCTGGCCCACGAGCTGGGCCACTCTATGCACAGCTGGTTTTCCCACACCAAGCAGCCTTATATCTACGCGGATTATGAGATTTTTGTGGCGGAGGTGGCCAGCACCGTCAACGAGAACCTGTTGCTGCGCTATCTGCTGAACAAGGAGCAGGACCCCGAACAGCGCCTGCTGCTGGTTAATCATTATCTGGACGATTTCCGCGGCACCGTTTTCCGACAGACGATGTTTGCCGAGTTTGAAAAAATGATTCACGCCGAGGCCGAGGCCGGCCGGGCCCTCTCCTGCCGCTACTTCCAAGACGCTTACTATCAGCTGAATTTGGATTATTTCGGCCCCGGAATGGTGGTTGACCGGGAAATTGATATGGAATGGAGCCGGATTCCGCATTTTTACCGGGCCTTTTACGTCTACAAATACGCCACCGGCATGTGCGCGGCCACGGCCCTGGCCCAGAACATTTTAAGCGGCGACCCGCAAAAGGTGGCAGCGTATATCGGCTTTTTGTCCGGCGGCAGCAGCCAAAGCCCGCTGGAGCTACTGCGCGGCGCCGGGGTGGATATGGAAAGCCCGCAGACGCTGGAAAGCGCCATGCAGGTTTTCCGCCAAATGCTTGACGAGTTGGCCGCCCTTTTGCAGAAATAAGATTAATAAGATTAATAACAAAAAAATGCCAACGTAAATCAACAAAAACCCTTGACTTTACCAGCCCAACGTGATATACTGATGAAAGTATTCAGGATAATAGCTTATTATTCGCACGTTTTTGTTTGGCGATATTTGTTCATTTTCTATGGGTACGAAAATTTTCAATTAGGAGGTACCCATAATGAATAACGGTACAGTAAAATGGTTCAACGCAGAAAAAGGCTTTGGCTTCATCGCTAATGACGAGGGCGGCGACGACGTATTCGTGCATTTCTCCGCTATCCAGTCCGACGGCTATCGCACCTTGGACGAGGGCCAAAAAGTGACCTTTGAAGTGGAAACAGACCCCAAAAACCCCAGCAAGCTGCGCGCTGCTAACGTTTGCAAGGTTGACTAAACTAACTGAAACATTAAACCCCGGCTTCGCTTAAAGCTGGGGTTTTTATTTTGCTTAAAATTAAGTTTAGACATAGAAACAACCGCCACTTGGCCCAGTGACGGTTGAAGCAGTAATGTTTTAATCCCTAACAAAGGCTAGCCGCTTACTTGCGGTGCCTCTTTTATTACTATAACATTGGAAAATACTTTTGTCAATCTACATTTTAGAAAAAAATGAGTATAGAAAAATTTTAAAATCAGTTGCATTTCTCTTTTTTTAATGGTATAATAATAAAAGAAAAGAGTCGTTGCCTTTGGCAACTGACCCCCTACAAATTAGCTAAAAAATAGCCGCGGTCTTTTGGTGAGGAAGGCGGCTATTTTTTGCGCCATTTTAATATAAATTCCACAACTTGTATACCAACCTGCACGATATACAAAATCAAGGTTGCGATACTTATAAAAAACATTGCATCACCCTCTTTCCTTACTATGTAAGTGTTGGAGGGCTATTTTTTTCGCCCTCTCATCACTCCGTCTGTTAAACGTCGTGGTTACGCGAGGGTCAGCCGCTTTCAGTAAAAACTCTTTTCTTTCCAAATTATACCACAAAAATGGGCAAAGAGCAAATATTTTTTGTAAAAATCTATTGACTTTTTGCAGAGGCAATATTATAATTATTGTAGAGGCGAAAACAGGAGGTGATTATTTGTCGCCACGAACCGGACGGCCACCAGTTAAAAATCCTAAAAACGTAAAAATGAATATTCGTATTTCAGAGGAAACCGCCAATGATTTACGGGAATGTGCAGAAGCCTTGAATATATCGCGCGTGAACGTGATAGAAAAAGGTATAAAGCTGGTGAAAAGCCAATTAGAAGAATAAAAAAGGACACCCACCACGCCCGCAAAAGCTAATGTGAGTGCCCAAACCCCAAAATAAGAGGTATAAATATTATAGCATATACCTCCTGTTTTGGCAACGTTTTAATAAACAAAATTTTAGGAGGTATTTATTATGACTATTGTTAATCCGGAAATTTACCTTGCCGTGATGGACTGCCTTACGCAAATTGATGCTTGGAATGATATTGCCGTAAATAACCCGATTATGGATTCCAAGTCAAGACGTATTTGCGACAAACTGGACGGGTTTAGAGCTGAATTATCCGATGAAGTTGTAGAAAATCTTACGCGCGATATATTCGATTATGTTACGGCCAGTATAGACGCAGGAATTTTGTACGGTATCCAGGTGGCCGCTTCAATGAATGAGATTATCACCGACCCCAATATTTACGCTCAATATATATGGGAGAATGTGCTGCAAAAGCGCAAAAAGGCAGTTTAATATACTAAAGGCGGCGTTAAGATTGGAAAACGCCGCCTTAATTATATCATTCTGCCAAAAGCCGCTCGGCCTCAGCCAGCCGCTCGGCATTGCCCACGTCAATCCACCAGCCGTCCAGCTTGCAGCAACGCAGCCGCCCCTGCTGCAAAAACAGGCTGTTCACGTCGGTAATCTCCAGCTCGCCCCGGGCAGAGGGCTTCAACTGCGGGATAAAATCATAGACCGTGGGCGGATAAAAGTACAAGCCAATCACCGCCAAATCGCTGATAAACTGCTGCGGTTTTTCCACCAGCCGCCGCACCTGGCCCGCCTCCACCACGGCCACGCCGTAATCCTGCGGGTTGGGAACCGGCACCAGAAAAATTTCCGCCTTATCCCCCGGGTTTTGGGCGTAGGCCGCCACCGCCGCGTCGATATTGGCGGCGAAAAGGTTGTCCACCAGCAGCAGCAGCACATTGCGCCGGCCGCTGAACTCCTGGCAGAGCGACAGCGCATGGGCAATGCCCAGCGGCGTTTCCTGCACCACATAGGTAATCTTCAGGCCCCATTTTCTGCCGTCGCCGGCAAAGGCCTCAATCACCGGCCGGTTGGTCGGGTTCACCACCAAGGCCACGTCTTGCAGGCCCGCCCCAGCCAGCCTTTCCAGCCCGTAGGCCAGCAACGGCTTGCCCAGCGCCTCCACCATCGGCTTGCCGCCGCGCTCGTTGGGATAGCCTAAGCGGCTGCCGGCGCCGGCCGCCAAAATTACGGCGCAGATACCCGACAAAGTTTCTGCCATATCATCTTCCTCCAAAAAATATACTTCTTAATATTATACTAAAATCGGGCCAGTTTTACAAGCTTTTTTAGAGATAAAATAGAAAGTAGCGGCAAAGCAAATTTTATTTTTCCAAACTACCACAGTAGTATTGACAAAGGCAAACTACTGTGGTAGTATATGTATAGAGCAAACGTTTACTCTATCCAAAAAGGAGGCGGCGAAATGACGGTTAAGCTGGTGGATTCCGAGCTAAAGGTGATGAATGTGATTTGGCGGCTGGGCCAGCCCACGGCCAAACAGGTGGCGGAGGTTTTGCAGGCGGAGGTGGGCTGGAATGTGAACACCACCTACACCCTGATTAAGCGTTGTATCAGCAAGGGCGCGGTGCAGCGGGAGGAGCCGCATTTTCAGTGCCGGGCCTTAATCAACAAGGCGGAGGTGCAGGCGGCGGCCACCGACGAGCTGATTAACAAAATTTATGACGGCTCCGCCGGCCAGCTGTTCGCCGCCCTGCTAGGCCGGAAAAAGCTGACCCAGGAACAGTTGGAGCAGCTGCGGCAGATTGTGGGCGATTGGCAATGAACGCCCCGCTGCTTTTAAGCCTGCCCCAGCTGAGCCTCAGCGCGTCACTGCTGATTGCCGCCGTGGCCGTTCTGCGGCTGGCAGCGTTGCCAAGCGGCCGCCTGCCGGCCCAAACCCGGCTGCTGCTTTGGTGGCTGGTGCTGCTGCGTCTGCTGCTGCCGTTGTGCTTGCCCTGCCCCCTCAGCGTTTGGAACTGGCTGCCCAATCCTTTTGCAGCCAACCCGGCGGGCAATGCCAACCTAACGGATAATGTCTATCCGGCGGGCAATAACGCGCCTGCGACGGCCTGGCAGCCCGAACCCCAGCCGCCGGCCAACGCCTGGGTGGAAGCGGCGGCCCAAACATCGGAAACACTCGGTTTGGCCGTACCCTCCGGCGGCCCGGCGGCAATTTCGCCCTGGCTGTTGCTTTGGGCCTTGGGCACGCTGCTCTGCGCGGCTTACTTCGGCTTGGCTTATCTGCACGCGCACCGTCGTTTTCGGCAGGCCGTGCCCCCGGAGGGAACCGCCGCCGCCCTTGTGGACGGCTGGCTGGCCGCCCATCAGCTGCGCCGGCCGGTGCGCGTGCTGCTCTCGCCGGATATTGACGCGCCGCTGACCTATGGTCTGCTGCGCCCGGTAATCTTGCTGCCGACAGGCACGGATTTCAGCCGTAGGCAGGCTATGCACTTTGCCCTGCTGCACGAATGGACGCATATCCGTCATTTTGACGCGGCCGCCAAGCTGCTGGCGGTGGCCGCCCTGTGTCTGCACTGGTTCAACCCGCTGGTCTGGCTGTTTTTCAGCCTGTTCAGCCGGGATTTGGAGCTGGCCTGCGACGCCGCCGTGCTGCAACGCGCCGGCTGCGAGCTGCCCCAGCGTCAAGCCTATGCCAACGCGCTGCTGGACTGGGAGCAGCGGCGGCTGGCCGCGCCCCTGGGCGCCAGCCTCTATAACAATTTTGCCCAAAATGTGATGAAAGAAAGGATAGTTGCGATTATGAATATGAAAAAAGTGAGCCTCTTAGGCCTGACCGCGGCCGGCCTGCTGCTCTTGCCGGCAATGGCCCTGGCCCTCGGCAGCAACCCAGCGGATATAAATGATAATTATCTTATCTTAACTAACGATCCGATTGCTTACGATAACCTTAGTGATGACGAGCTGCACCGGCTTTTTGAGGAGGAAAACCGCCGCAATATGGCAGAGCGGCTGGCCCCCTACGAGGCGTTTGGCCTCAGCTGGCAGTATGACGACCCCGATGGCGACGGCCAAGGCCTGCAAATGTTCTATCAAGGGCGAGAGGTGCGCGGCATTTGGGACGAGCAAACCGGAGTTTGGTTCACTGAACACGCCGGAACGGGCTTTGGGCCGAACGCCGGCGAGCTGCACGCTGTTTACACGGACGGCCGGCTCAGCGGCCTGCGCTGGGCCGCGCCGGCGGAGGCGGCCAGTTGGAACGAGCTGCGGGCCAACAACAGCCGCCAAAGGCTGGCGGAATATGAGCCGTTCGGCCTGAAAATGGACGACAACGGCCAGCTGTTTTACCAGGGCCAGCGCGTGCGCTACTTCTGGGACGGCTTTGAGGTTGAGGAGGACGGCGAGGTCATCGGCCGGGCCCTCAAGCTGGAGCTGATTGACCCGGAGGGCGAGATTGACCTGCGCACCAGGCGGGAGGTTTTGCAAAACGCCGACGGCAGCGCCAACCCGATGGGCCCGCTGCTGGGCCTGGAGGTTTACCGGGAGGAGAACTTTGCCGAAATGCTGCAACCGGCAGCCCAGCGCATAACCTACGACAGTGCGGACGTGCTGACGGATACGGAAACGCCCCTGCTTGAAAGCGCCACCGAGCAGCGTGTGACCTACGCCATTTACAACGGCAACGACGAGCAGCCTGCCGACGGCTACGGCCAAACCATCGCCCAAAGGCTGGCGGAATATGAGCAGTTCGGCCTGGCGTATCAGGAGGTTATCACAGCGGAGGGCACCCAGCGTAACGTTTACTATCAAGGCCAGCTGCTGAAAGGTTTTGTGGATTTGCAGCCTGGCGGCGCAGTGTTCAGCGTGCAAAGCGCCACCAAACAAGGGGCCGCGGGCACGGTGCGGACGGTTTACGACGAGCAGGGCGAATTAACCGGCCTGCGCCTACTCAGCCCGGAGGAGTTGGGCGCCGACTGGGAAGAAAGCTGAACGGGGCGCCCCCAGATAAAACAAATAGCCGCTATCCTCTGATAAGGAAAGCGGCTATTTTTGACTTATCTAATCAAGCAAATATTTATTTAACTTTTTATCAAAACTAAACACCGTTTCAGAATTTAATTTATGATAAGCAATCAACAAGCAATCTATAAAATCCAAGGAGGTTTGAGCATACAAATCCAGCGCATAAATAACAGCCTCTTCTTCCGGGCATTGTATAACCTGCAATAAGGCCTTGAGATAAGCGGCAACGTCGGCCCGGCCAACCCTGTAAACGCCTTTTAAAACATAAACAACCTCCGCGATAACCTCCGGCTTGCTATAAGCTCCGTTTTCAACAACTTCCTTTGCCTGCTGCGCCATCACCTGATTATCTGCCAAAAGATAGCGCAATATAACATTAGCGTCAATTAAGCGCATGTTTTTTTGCCATTTCATTTTCAAAAGCTCCTTTTTCGGAAGCAATTAAGCTTGGGTCGGCATAGCGATGAGCAATGCCAAATGCCGAAGCCCTTTCCGATTTCCCGATTTCAGAGGGCTGGGTTTGCAGAAACTTCATAAAGGAATAGACCATTTCAAGATTGGTTTCCGACATTTTATGCAATAAATCTATCGCTTTTTCCAAAGTAGACATCAAGCAAAACCTCCTATTTTACCTTATTTCACCCGATAGAACACATCCTCCAGCTTAATCAGCAGGTCATCGTACAGGCTGCATTTAAACTCCGTCAGGTAAGGCTCCTTTTCCTCCTCGGTCAGATAATCCGGCGGCAGGGTGTAAACCTCGGCCAGCTCCAGCCGGCCCTCCGCCAGCAGGTACTGCTCCAGCGATTTTTCCGCCACATTCACCAGCCAATACTCCTGCACGCCGCATTGCTCGTAAACCTGCTTTTTGTAGCCGCGGTCGCGCTTGGCCGTGGATGGGGAAAGCACCTCCGCCACCAAATCCGGCGCGCCATGCACGCCGTTATATTTGACCTTGTTAGGGTCGCATACTACCATAAAATCCGGTTCAAAACGATCTTTTTCTGTAAGATACAAATCCAAACCATCTTGAAATGGTATGCATTTTTTTCCTTTCAAATAAACGCTAAAAATGGCGTAAATATTGCCCGTAACAAGAACGTGATTAGACACCGGGCTTGGCGACATCAGCACCACCTGGCCGTTAATCAGTTCATCTTGAACATACTCCTCCCGGTAAGCTAAATTGGCGTTCATTGCAGCAGCTCCTTTCCGCGTTGCTTATACTACTTATACTATTCACATTATACCATAGGGACAAGGTTATTTTATCTTATCACAACAGATTGCACTATGGTATTTGTTCATAAGCGGTTCAATCATCGCCTGCGGCTTGATTTCACCGATATTCA
>JAETTP010000095.1 GCA_021769035.1 Bacillota bacterium
CTGCCCTAAATTATTAATTATTAATTATTAATTATTAATTCTTAATTTTATCATCATTTTTACTTAAACATTTGATACCCCATTTTTAGCTTTCCTTTTCTTTATCTAAAACTTTTCGTAAGCGTTGACAAGCTGCGGTTATATCAGGTTGCGCAAAAACAGCCGAAACTAAGGCCACACCGGCAATGCCTGAATCAAGCAGGGTAGGGAGGTTTACTTCTGTAATACCGCCTATTGCCACAACCGGAATATTAACTGCATTACAAATTGCTTTCAAGGTTGTCAAGCTGACAATTTTAGCATCGTCCTTAGTGCTGGTGGCAAACACCGCCCCAACTCCCAAATAATCCGCTCCGGCGGCCTCAGCGGCTACAGCCTGTTCAACAGTTTGGGCGGAAACGCCTAATATTTTATCAGGGCCAAGGGCCGCTCTGGCTTGCTTTACGCTGCCGTCATTTTGACCAATATGCAAACCGGCAGATGAACTTTGGCAGGCAACCGCCAAGTTATCATTAATAATCAAAGGAATGTTATATTTTTGGCATAGCTTCTGAACTGTCAAAGCCTCAGCTAAAAAAACACTTTCTGCCAGGTGCTTTTCACGCAGCTGAAGCATGGTAATACCACCTTTTAAGGCACAATCGATTTGCTGCAATAAGCTTTGGCTGCCAGTCCATCTGCTGTCGGATACTGCGTATAAACGTAGTTGCTCAGCCAGTTTAATCTTCTTCAATTTTGGCACCTACTTCCAGCTTTTCAGCGTCAATATAGCTTAAAGCGTCCAAAATATGGCAATGCATACTGCCTGTTGCCGTGCTTATTTTAGCTGCATATTCGCCAGCCAGACCCATTAAAACAGTGGCTGCGGCAGTGGCAAGCAAAGGCTGTTGGAGATTGGCCGCCAAATATGCTGCCATCAAACAGCTTGACATACAGCCGGTGCCGGTGATTTTGCTCATCGCCGCGTGGCCGTTTTTTATGCTGAAGCTATGTTCAGCGTCAGACACAATATCGATTGCTCCGCTTACCGCAATAATAGCGCCTGTTTTTTGGCTGAAAGCCCGAATAAAAGCAATAGCCTGCGGCAAATTAGCTTCGGTTATTTGGTCGGCAAGACTGGCGTCCACGCCTTGCGTGTTGCCGCTGCCCAGCGCCAAAGTTTTTATTTCCGAAGCATTGCCTCTAATTACTGTAAACCGATGCTTAGCAAGCAGCGCCTCTGCCGTTTGGGTACGCAGCACGGAAGCGCCAACACCGACAGGGTCTAAAACCAGCGGGTGCTCCAAACGATTGGCGGTTTCCGCCGCTAGATGCATAGCCTCTATGGTGCGCTGATTTAAGGTGCCAATATTTAAGACGGTGCCGGCGCAAAGCGCCGTAATTTCTGCAACCTCACCCACATCATCTGCCATGATCGGCGAGGCTCCACAGGCCAACAGGGCGTTGGCGCAGTCATTCACCGTAACATAGTTGGTAATAGCGTGAATTAGCGGCGTTTTGGTATGAACATTGTTCCATAATTCTGCAAACACAAAACAAACCTCCTTAGCAAATCAAATTAAACCAGTAAAATCCGGTCATCATCAAGCGCGGCCTGGCTTTTTTCCTTGAAAAGGGCTAGTAATTGCGGCACTGTCATTTTGGCGCGTTCCTCGCCGCTTATATCCAAAATGATTTGGCCGTTGTTCATCATAATGGTACGGTTTCCCAACTTAAGAGCGGAAGCGATATTGTGCGTAATCATCATTGTGGTGATATGGCCGGCTGCAACAATTTTTTCAGTTAAAGACAGCACCTTGTCCGCCGTTGCTGGGTCAAGCGCAGCCGTGTGCTCATCCAGCAGCAAAAGCTTTGGCGTAATCATAGTAGCCATCAGGAGGGTGAGAGCCTGGCGTTGGCCGCCGGAAAGCAAACCCACCTTGCTTTTCAAGCGATCCTCAAGCCCCAAATTTAGTTCGGCCAGTTTGGTGCGGAAAAAATCACGTTCCTTATTAGTTATACCAAAAAGAGAGCGGTGCTTGTTTGCGCGCAAGTAAACCAAAGCCAGATTTTCTTCAATCGTCATATTGGGTGCAGTGCCACGCAAAGGGTCCTGAAAAAGCCTGCCAATTTGCCGCGCGCGTTTGTGCTCCGACAAAAAGGTTATATCCTCGTTGTCCAGCCAGATATGCCCGGAATCCACTAAAAAGCTACCGCCAATCGCATTAAAAACAGTGCTTTTGCCAGCGCCGTTGCTGCCAATTATACTAACAAAATCGCCGGAATTGAGCTGCAAGGAAAGGTTGTTGAGGGCCTGTTTGGCGCTGGCAGTGCCTTTATTAAAGGTTTTGCTGATATTTTGCAATTTAAGCATAAATTAAATTCTCCTTAATATCATT
>JAETTP010000025.1 GCA_021769035.1 Bacillota bacterium
ATTATACATTATCTTTTGCTAGCGCCTGGGAGTTTTTATTGTAGTTTAATTTTATAAGCTTTAAAAGCACAGCCCCAATCTCTTTTTGCAAAAGAGATTGGGGCTGTGTGTTCAAATTTGCGCCGTTTGGTGTGAGTGTTCATAACGAAACTCGTAAAAAAAACGTACAAAATCTAGTTTTTACTGGCATCAGTAAACATATTTCACATCTTAATATAATTATAAAAGGTATTGGCACTTTAGTCAATACTGTTTTTCGATAAAATAACAAAGATAAAATTCTTAGACATACAATTTTATAAAACCAAAACCAGCTATAGTTGATATAAGTATTGATAAATTATCTTTTTCGTGTTATTATAATTGTAAAGGCAGGTGATTACTCAAACTATGGAGGAAAATAATAAAAAACATTTAGAAGATTTGGAGCGCTTGAAGAATTTTTGCTTGTTTGATGATGATTTTATGACTAAATGCTTTGAGAGTGATACATCTTGCGTTGAATTTGTGCTACGTATTTTGTTGGAAAAACAGGATTTGCAAGTTATAGAATCCCATACACAGGTGTTTATGGCTAATCTGCTTAATCGTTCAGTAAAGCTTGATGTGTTGGCAACTGATAGTCAGGGGATTAAATATAATATAGAAATTCAGCGTTCCGATAAAGGAGCAGGTCAGAAACGAGCCAGATATAACAGTAGTATGATTGATGCAAATCAACTTCTTAAAGGCTATGATTTTGATGATTTGCCTGAAACATATGTTATTTTTATAACCGAAAATGATATACTAGGTAAAGGTTTACCTTTGTATAAAATTGAGAGAATGGTTTTGGATACAGGTGAAAGATTTGATGATGGTACGCATATACTATATGTAAATGGTGCCTATCGTGGAGATACGCCGATTGGTAAATTGATGCACGATTTTTCTTGTACAGAGCCATCGAAAATGAATTACAACGTGTTGTCAAATAGGGTGAGATTTTTTAAGGAGAGTAAGGAAGGTGTTGCTATTATGTGTCGGGCAATAGAGGAAATGCGTATTGAAGAAAGACGAGAGGTTGCTCGTCGAATGTTGGCAGCAGGTAAATATGCTTTAGATGAAATAGTGGATATTGCAGGATTATCACTTGAAGAAGTGCAGAAGTTACAAAATGAAAAGTCGGCTTAAAAATATAAAACAGACAAAAAAGCAACGCCTAGAATGGTATTGCTTTTTTAGGTTAATGGGTGGGAGCATACCGCCTAAGCAAAAAAGAGAGAATATCCTGACGAATATCCTCTCTTTTTTGTCTATTGGTGCGAGAGACGGGACTTGAACCCGTACAGGAAATTTCCCACTACCCCCTCAAAGTAGCGCGTCTGCCGATTCCGCCACTCTCGCAAATTAAAGGCAAAAAATAACCTTTAATATTATAGCAGAAGCGACTTGAAAAATCAATAGCTAAATTTAATTATTTAAGCGATAAATTTATTTGTTTATGCAGCAAGGCCGCGTTTGACTGTCCTTTTTTATTCAAACTTTATAATGCTATAAATTATAGTAATTGCAATCCATTGAATATAATACTATAATTTATAGCGATTGTTAAGCAGAAAAGGAGATATTTATGGCAACTATTGATTTGATTGTGCTGGGTATGCTAAAAAAACAGTCTTTGAGCGCCTATGAAATGCAAAAGCTGGTGGAATATCGCAATATTTCCAAATGGGTAAAGATAAGCACGCCCTCAATTTACAAAAAAGTTTTGCAGTTGGAGGAAAAGGGGCTGATTTACGGTCGGCTAACTAAGGACGGTAATATGCCGGAAAAGGCGGTATATTCGTTGACTGAGGCTGGTGAGCGGGAGTTTGAACGCCTGATGATGGAAATAGCCTGCCAGCCGGTGCGCATTTTTTTAGATTTGAATGCAGTTGTTGTCAATTTGCCGGAGCTGCCGGAGGACAAGCGGGGCTTTTGCCTGGCTGGCATTGAGGATAATCTGCGGACGCTGAAAGCCTACTTGCAGGAAAATCTGTGGTTGAAAGAGGAAGCGCCGGAGGTGTCGCCTATGGGTTTGGCGGTTCTGAGGCAGCAGCTGGCTTTGGCGGAGGCTTTGGAAAAATGGCTGACTGAACTGAAAACAACTTTATAGTTCAGCTTCCCTCTCCTATGGTTAGGGAGGTCATATTAGTACGCCCTTTAGTCAAAAAACTCCAAGTCAATATTTTGTCAAAATATTGACTTGGAGTTTAAATTTTTTACTTCAGGCTACCGTCTCCGCCCATTAAAGCGGTCAGTTCCTCTATCTTTTCCAGGGGAAATGGCGTAATCGCCACAGGCTTCAGGGCAATGGACATCAGCTTCATTGGGTTGTCATCAGCCGCTATCCGATTGGAGGCCAGCTGGCCGCAGGTGCGGCAGCGGTGAATTATGGCCCATTCATTGTTTTTGCGCACCCAAACCGCGATTGGCTCCATAATCCCGCCGCAATCAGCTGAGCGGTCGCCTGGTTCAATATCCAGGTGCAGGCTGCTTAGGCAGTTTGGGCAATGGTTGCGATGGTTGCTGCCGGCTCCGGCCGCCGCCACCGGCCGGCCGCAAACCTTGCAGGTGAAGCCTTCCGTGCAGGGGTGGGTTTTGTAATAATTCTTAATAAATTGTTTTCGTTTATTCTCTCGGTTCAATGTTTTTTTCCTCCAAAAAGTCATATTATCCTAATAATCCTTTTGGGAGGCTTGGTTTAGCTTAAATTTTAAGTTTTTTGCACGCAAACCTCCCGGTTAACGTACAATCTCCTCTTGAAAGTATTTTGTCATAGAAACAAGACTCCTTTTTTTGTAAATTTCTATTATAAATACAAGTCAAATTTCCATTTTCTTGCAGTTTTTTACAGCCTAAAATAATCCACGCCCGCCTTAAACAGTTGCTGATCCTTGTTGCTGGGTACGTTTTTATGCACAAAGCCAGGCCTTTTTTGGCTATTCCTGTTTAGGCAGCAATTTGGAGCAGAGGATAAACAGCAGCGCCAAAACAACGCCCAAAAGGTAAGGCAGGTGATTGCCCAGGCTGCCAAACAGGCTTTGGACGGCGCTCATCAGGAGGGGAGAAACAAACTGAGCCAGATACATCGCGGCCGAAAGCAGGGGCATAACCGTGGTGGCGGCCGTTTTGCCGGCCTTGATTGAAGCGGCGGAAATCAGGCAGGGTATGCCGGCGCCGTTGGCAAAACCAATCAGCAGGGAACCGCTTAAAACTCCCAGCCAGCCGGTGTTTACCGTCAGGATAAGATAACCGAACAGAAAGCAAAGCGGCGCTAAATATTTGGTATTTTGCCGAAGTAAGCCGTACATCCTGGCGAATAACAAGCCGCCAAGAAAGGCAATAAAATCCATCAAAGCCATAATAACGACAATATACTTAGCGGGAATCACTGCGTCGGCAAGGGTGATGAAGCTAAAATTGGCCGGATAGACAAAAAAGGCTGACATCAACAGGAAGATAGCTATAATATGGATATGGTAGCTTTGCCAAAGCTTGCCCAGGGTTGGTTTCTTGCTGCTTTGCGTTTGTCTGATTTGGTCGTTAGGTAAAAAAAGCAGGCATAAAATTATGCTGAGCAGCCCCAGCAGATAAACCAAAAAGCTGGCACGCCAGCTTATGTTGGCCAGCAAGCCGGAAAGCAGCGTGGCAATGACGCCGCCCATCTGATTCATCGCGGAGGAGTAGCTCATCAGCTTAACCTGTTGCCCGGCCGGAAAATAATAGGCCAAAAGGCCGGTGGAAAAGGGCATAATAATGCCCACCCCAACGCCCACCAAAGCCCTGGTGAGCAGCACCAAATAGATGTTGTTAAAAAGGCCGGCCGCGCAGCCGCCCAGGGTGTAAAGCAGCAGGCCGGCCAGAACCAGGCTGCGGTTTTTAAAATGGCGGCAAAGCCAGGGGAACATTAGGTTTACAATGATGATGAACAAGGGCGGAACGCTGATAATCATCTGGATAAAGAAACGGTTGGTGGTGCTGAAATAGCTTTGGATTGTGCCCAGCGCCGGGGCGACGGCGGCCCCGGCCATTACGGTCAGCAGGGAAAGCGACAAAATGGTTATGCTTAGGCTTTTTTTACGGTTTACGGTTTGTGGCATACTGTTCACTCCTTCTAAAAAATGATAAATAAAAATGCGTAAGCCCTTGTTTGGACTTACGCATTTTGCAACTCAACGCTATTATTTTAGCACTTTTTTTTCGGAAAAGTCAAGCTTTTTTTCTTGCCGTTTTTACAGCTTAAAATAATCCACGCCGGCTTTGAACAGCAGTTGGTCCTTGTTGCCGGGCACGTTTTTATGCACAAAGCCGCCTTGACGTTCGCTGTGGCCCATCTTGCCGAAGATACGGCCGTCCGGGCTGCAAATGCCTTCAATCGCCATCACCGAGGCGTTGGGGTTGAAAGGCGTGAGCATTGTGGGCTGGCCGTCCAGATCCACATATTGGGTGCAGATTTGGCCGCCTGCGGCCATACGCTTCAGGTCGGCCGGGCTGGCGACAAATTTGCCCTCGCCGTGGGAAATCGGAATAGTGTGAATATCGCCAACCTCTGTGTAGGCCAGCCAAGGCGATTTCACGCTGGCAATACGGGTGTTTACCAGCAGGCTTTGGTGGCGGCCAATGTTGTTGTAGGTCAGGGTGGGGCTTTGGGCCGTCATATCGCAGATTTCGCCGTAGGGCAGCAGGCCCAGTTTAACCAAGGCCTGGAAGCCGTTGCAGATACCCAACATCAGGCCGTCGCGCTGCTCAAGCAGCTCCATAACCGCCTCCTTAATGCGGGGATTGCGGAAAAAGGTGGCGATGAATTTGCCGCTGCCGTCCGGCTCGTCGCCGCCGGAGAAGCCGCCGGGCAGCATAATAATCTGGCTTTGGTGGATTGCCGCCGCCAGCCGCTGTACGGAATCCTCCACCAGGGCCGGGGTCAGGTTGGCGATGATACAGGTTTCCGCCGCTGCGCCGTATTTCTCAAACTGGCGCACCGTGTCGTATTCACAGTTGCTGCCAGGGAAAACCGGCAGCAGCACTTTGGGCCTGGCCACACTGTGCAACGTTTTGGCGCGGGCCCGCTCACCAAAGCTGTAAAGCTGGGGTGCGGGGCTGTCCGGGTCGGCGGCGGCCTGTGTGGGGTAGACCGGTTCCAAAGTTTGCTGCCAGCTGGTCAGCAGCTCGTTCAGGGTGATAATTTCACCGTTGATTTTGATTTGCGGTTCGGTAATAGTTTCACCAACCAGCGCGGCGTCGGCCGGAGCCGGCTCATTGGCAGGCAGCTCCAGCAGAATTGCGCCCCAATGTTGGGTAAAAATATCTTCCTGCACGCCAAAGCTGCCGAAAGCAAAGCCCAATTTATTGCCGAAGCACATTTTGGCAATGCCCTCTGCCGTGCCGCCGTTGCCGAGGGCCCAGGCGGCCCGCAGCTTGCCGCTTTGGGCCAGCTGATAAACCTGCGCAAACAGTTGGCGTAACGATGTAAAATCGGGCAGTTTATTTTCATTATAGGCCGGGCGCAGCAGATATACGCGGCTGCCGGCCTGCTTAAATTCCGGGGTGATGATGTTGGGCGCTTGCTGTACGCCAATGGCGAAGCTAACCAGCGTGGGCGGCACGTCGATTTGCTCAAAGGAGCCGGACATACTGTCTTTGCCGCCGATAGCGGCAATACCTAATTCCAGCTGGGCCTCCAGCGCACCCAGCAGAGCGGCCAGGGGTTGGCCCCAACGTTCCGGCTGCTGGCCCAGCTTAGCAAAATATTCTTGAAAGGTCAGCCACAGACGGCGGTAATCCAGGCCGGCAGCCGCCAGCTTGGCCGCCGAAGCCACCACGGCCAGCATTGCGCCGTGATAGGGGCTGGCCGAGGAAAGGAACGGGTCAAAGCCCCAGCTCATCACGGAGGCGGTTTCGGTTTCGCCTTGCAGCACCGGCAGCTTGGCTGCCATAAAGGGGGTAGGGGTCAGCTGGTGCTTGCCGCCGTATGGCATGGTGACGGTGCCTGCGCCGATGGTGCTGTCGAATTCCTCCACCAGGCCCTTTTGGGAGCAGATGTTCAAATCGGCTAGGCAGTTGCGCATTTTGTCGGCAAAGGTTTGGCCTTGTACCGGGAAGCGGTAGGTTATTTCCGCCAAGTCGGGCGCTTTAACGGTGGCCGGGGTTTGTTTAGGCGCGCCGTTGGAGTTTAAAAACTCGCGGGAGAGGTCGACAATCGTATCGCCGCGCCAGGTCATGCGCATGCGCGGTTCGGCGGTCACTTCGGCCACGCGCACGGCTTGCAGATTTTCCGCCAGCGCTTCCGCCAAAAACTGCTCCTCGTGCTCGGCGGCGATAACTACCGCCATACGCTCCTGCGATTCGGAAATTGCCAATTCGGTGCCGTCCAGGCCGTCGTATTTTTTCGGCACCTTGTCCAGATTGATTTGTAAGCCGTCCGCCAGCTCGCCAATGGCGACGCTGACGCCGCCCGCGCCAAAATCGTTGCAGCGTTTAATCAGGCGGGTTACTTTGGGGTTGCGGAAAAGCCGTTGCAGCTTGCGCTCCTCCAGCGGATTGCCTTTTTGCACCTCGGCGCCGCAGGTGGTCAGGCTGGCGGCGGTGTGGCTTTTGCTGGAGCCGGTAGCGCCGCCGCAGCCGTCGCGCCCGGTGGAGCCGCCCAACAGCAGGATAATATCGCCAGGCTCCGGCCGGGTGCGCACCACGTTGGCGGCCGGGGCCGCGCCCACCACTGCGCCGATTTCCATACGCTTGGCTATGTAGCCGGGGTGATAAATTTCATTAACCAGGCCGGTAGCCAGGCCGATTTGGTTGCCGTAGGAGGAATAGCCGGCGGCAGCTGTCGTCACCAGTTTTTTCTGGGGCAACTTGCCGGGCAGGGTTTCGGCCAGCGGCAGCAGCGGATTGCCCGCGCCGGTGATTCGCATTGCCTGATAGACGTAAACGCGGCCGGATAAGGGGTCGCGGATTGCGCCGCCCAGGCAGGTGGCCGCGCCGCCGAACGGTTCGATTTCGGTGGGGTGGTTGTGGGTTTCATTTTTGAACATCAGCAGCCAATCCTCGGTTTGGCCGTCGATTTCCACCTGGACGCGCACGGAGCAGGCGTTGACCTCCTCGGATTCGTCCAGGTCGGTCAGCTTACCCTCCTTTTTCAGCCAGCGGGCGGCTACGGTCGCCAAATCCATCAGGCAGACGGGCTTTTGGCTGCGGCCCAGTTCCTCGCGGATATGCAGGTATTTGTCATAGGAAGCCTGAATGTAGTCGGCCTCAATTTGCGGCTGCTCCAGAGTGGTTAAAAAGGTGGTGTGGCGGCAGTGGTCGGACCAGTAGGTGTCAATCAGGCGGATTTCCGTCAGGGTAGGGTCTTTGTCCTCCTGTTGGAAATATTGCTGGCAGAAAGCGAGGTCGTCAAAATCCATAGCCAGGCCTAGATTTTGGCGCATATCCTCCAGCTGTTGCGGGCTGAGCTGACGAAAATCCTGCATAACCGCTACCGGCTGGGGTTCGGGATATTCCTCGCGCAGGGTGGCGACGGGCTCCAGCGAGGCCTCGCGCGCCTCCACGGGGTTGATGTAGCTGGCCTTAATCAAGGCGACGTCCTGCTCGGAGAGCTCGCCTTGCAGAATGTAAACCCGGGCGTAGCGCACCAGTGGCCTTTCCTTTTGGGTTAGCAGCTGAATGGACTGGCTACAGGAATCCGCTCGTTGGTCGTACTGGCCGGGCAGATATTCGGTGGCGAAGATGTGCGCACCTGGCACCTGGGGCAGCTCGGCATAGGTGTTATCCACCGGGGGTTCGGCAAAAATGCTGACGGAGGCTGCCTGAAAGGTGGCCTCGTCAATGCCCTGCACATCGTAACGCTCCAAAATCCGCACGCTTTGCAGGCCGCTGATATGCAGATAGCCGCGGATATTTTCCAAAATGGGGCGGGTGCGGCTGAACTGTGGTTTTTTTTCTACGTAAATGCGATAAACCTTGTTTTCGTTCATAATTTTTCTCCTTGTTCTGCTGTTTTATTTTCTGGTTGAAATTTAGGTTTTATTTACAAATAGTTTATATAGTTATTATATAGTAATTGATGAAAGACCGCAAGAGTTAATCGATAAACAGGCCGAAAAATAATTGTAAAAATTTAGTGGAAAGCTGTTGACAGACTAAACTAAAAATTGTTATAATATCTATGGGTTAATAAGAATTGTTATTGTTTTGTAGAATGACGATTTTTGTTAAGGGTAAATATTTTTGAGAAAATGGAGGAATCTACCAATGAAAAAGAAATTTGTTTGCACAGTTTGCGGTTACGTACATGAGGGCGAGGCTGCCCCGGAATTTTGCCCCCAGTGCAAGGCTCCGGCTTCCAAGTTTGTGGAGAAAACTGAGGAGGCTGACGCTCCTTTTGCTTGCGAGCATGTGGTTGGCATTGCTAAGGACGCTCCGGCTGAAATCATCTCCGGCTTGAAAGATAACTTTATGGGCGAGTGCACCGAGGTTGGTATGTATCTGGCAATGGCCCGCCAGGCTCATCGTCAGGGCTATCCGGAAATTGGCCGTGCTTTTGAGCTCTATGCGCATGAGGAGGCTGAACACGCCGCCAAATTTGCCGAGCTGCTAGGCGAGGTTGTGACCGATTGCACCGAAACTAACGTTAAAATGCGTGCTGAGGCTGAGCACGGCGCTTGCGCCGGCAAGCTGGAATTGGCTGCCAAAGCTAAGGAGTTGGGCCTGGACGCTATCCACGACACTGTGCATGAAATGGCTAAGGACGAGGCCCGCCATGGCGCTGGCTTCCGTGGTCTGCTGAAACATTATTTTAATAAATAATTATTTGCAAAGCAGAAATTATAAAAGGGCGAGGCCAGAGGGCTTCGTCCTTTAATGTTTGCTATTTATTCTTTTTCTGTTTTACCAGTTTAATCACTGCGCCGACGATGACTACTGCTGCCAAAACGTAAAATACGATGCTTACGCCGGAATTTAACAGGTCGTACATTGTTTCATCGCTCCTTTCCTAAATCTAATTTTATATTGCTAAAACAGCCGTTTTTTACTGAATACGGCTGTTTTTTTGTTGTTTTTAAGCAAAGCAAGAATTTACAATAAAGTATACTTTTCTGTAAATTCTCCCACACCTATATATAGATAATATTAGCACAGTATGCCACAATTTACAAGCCCTTTTGGCAGATTTTTTTGCAAAAAATTGGCTTACAGAAAAGTATACATTTCTGTAAACTGACGGAGGGGTGAAGATGCAGAATTGGGGTAATCGGCTGGATTTAACCGGCCAGCGTTACGGCCAGCTGACGGTGCTACGCTCAGTCGGCAATATCGGCAACAAAACCGCCTGGCTGTGCCGGTGCGATTGCGGCAATGAGGTGGTGGTGAAAACCCGTTACCTGCGCAGCGGCCACGTGAAAAGCTGCGGCTGCAAGCGGGCCGAGGGCATTGGCAGCCATCTGAATTACATTGACGGCACCTGTGTGGAAATGCTGCGGGCCAAAACGGTGCGCCGCAACAACACCAGCGGCGTGCCGGGCGTGGATTGGCAGAAGAAGCGGGGGCGTTGGCGGGCTAGTATCTGTTTTAAGGGGCAGCGTTACTTTTTGGGCAGTTATAAACTGTTTGATGAGGCGGTGCAGGCCCGCAGGTTGGCGGAGGCCCAGCTGCACGATGATTTTTTGCAAAAGGTTGCGCAAAGGCAGTGAGGCTTGCTGCTTGAGGCTGCAAAGGGGGTGATTCCGCCGGTGGTTTTAGGCCGCCGCCATAAGCGTCAGTGGCGGTGGAAACGACGTGGCGCATTTTTGGCAAACCCTGCGAAAGCAGGTGACGCAAAGCTACGGAACTAAGGCGTTGAGGGCAAAAAAAGAAGAAGCCCTGGGTGCTATGTCCGCCGGGCCGCAAAATCTAGCAAACCCTGGGAAACCTGGGGACGCAAAGCTAATTGGGGGCTAAGTTTTTCCTTTGGGGAGATATGCCAGCCCGGCCGCCGGATACTTTGCATCCGTATTTCGCAAAGAAAGGAAGAAGATTTATGAAAAACTTTAGAAAACGTTTTATAGCTTGGATGTTGATGTTTTCACTGGTTTTTTGTGCAATGCCTGTTAATGTTTGGGCAAGCGATACTGATTTTTCACCTGCGACAGATGAAATTGTGTCGGAAAGCACTACAGGCAGCACTACAGAGGGAACTGGAAATGATGTAACAGTTGGAGAATCCGAAGAGGAGTCTGAGGAAGAATCCGAAGAAGAATCTACTGAGGAAGAGAAATCTACCGAGGAAGAAGAATTTACCGAGGAAGAGAAATCTACCGAGGAAGAAGAATCTACCGAGGAAGAAGAATCTACCGAGGAAGAAGAATCTACCGAGGAAGAGAAATCTACCGAGGAAGAAGAATTTACCGAGGAAGAGAAATCTACCGAGGAAGAAGAATCTACCGAGGAAGAAGAATCTACCGAGGAAGAGAAATCTACCGAGGAAGAAAAATCTACCATTGAAAATAAACCCACTTGTGTAGATAAAGGCAATTACACTATATATTGTAGTGATTGCAATGTTGAAGTTGGGCATAGGTCTGAGGATTCTTTGGGACATTCCTTTGGTGATTGGCAGGTTGTATATGGGCAGGAGCCCACCTGCGATAAAGCTGGCTTGGAAGTACGCAGCTGCACCGTTTGTGGAGAAAAAGAGGAACGGACAGTTGAAGCTTTAGGTCACGATTTAAAAGAAGTAGTTACTAAAGAGCCGACCTGTACTGACAAAGGCAACAGGCATATGGAATGCACACGTTGTGATTTTGTTGATAAGAACGAAGAGATAGACCCATTAGGTCATAACTTGGAAACAGTTGTTGTTAATGAACCGACCTGCACCGAAAAGGGTAATTTCTATGTTCAATGCACACGTGAAGGTTGCAAATATCAGGATAATAACAAAGAGATAGCCCCATTAGGCCATGAACTGGAAACCGTGATTGTGAACCAGCCGACCTGCACCGAAAAAGGTAACTCCTATGATAAATGCAAGCGCGAGGGTTGCGATTATATGGACAACAATCAGGAAATTGCCGCATTGGGTCATGAACTGGAAACCGTGATTGTGAACCAGCCGACCTGCACCGAAAAAGGTAACTCCTATGATAAGTGCAAGCGTGAGGGTTGCGATTATGTGGATAACAATCGCGAAATAGCTCCTTTAGACCATGATTGGGATGAGGGCGTGGTAACTATTCAGCCAACAGAAACTGAACAAGGTGAAAAAACATTTACCTGTCATCGTGATTCCAGTCACGTCTATAGAATTCCGATACCTGCTACTGGTGATAAAAAACCAGAAAATGTTTGCAAACACGAGGATACTATAACTGTTAAACAAAATGACGCGACATGTACTGAAAAGGGCAATTATCATAAAATTTGTGTAGAGTGCGGAGCTGTAGTTGAAAATGGAGAAATCGCACCTATCGGTCATGATTATGATGATGGCGTAGTTACTCTTCAGCCTACCGCAAGTGAGCCGGGTGTGAAAACTTTCACCTGTAGGCATGATTCGAGTCATACTTACACAGAACCGATACCTGCTACTGGCGATAATCAGAACCCTGGCGGCAACCAGAACCCTGGCGGCAACCAGAACCCTGGCGGTAATCAGAACCCTGGCGGTACTCAAAACCCCGGTGACAATCCCAATCCGCCGATAGTTAATCCTGTGGAGCCGGAGAACCCGGATAATCCGAATCCGCCTACTCCTGAAAATCCTGCCACCCCGGACGATGGTGGCGATGATTACACTGGTGATGATGACGGCAGCAGTGATGATAACACTGGCGTTGAAACTCCTGCCGGCAATGACAATCAGGATGAACCTGTGGCAGTTATCCCGGATGAGGAGGTGCCTCTGGTAGCTTTGGATGATGAGCCTGTGCCGCTTTCGGATATGCCTACCGATGATGGCGAGGAGGAAATCACCCTGGATGATGAGGAGGTTCCGCTGGCCAACGTGCCAAAAACCGGCGATAACCTGCTGGTTTGGTTCTTTGCCGCCGTGGCTTCCGCCATTGGCGCGCTGGGCTTAGGCCGCAAACGGGATTAAAGCTGTAAATTAGTTGGCTTTACGTATCAAAAATAGGCCAAACCGAAACCGCTCTCTTTACGAGGGCGGTTTTGCTATCCCAAATACCAGATTATCCTTGCATTTGGGCTTGGGATATGCTATGCTTTTAATAAGGAAAAGATTTAATCATAAGGGGGTAAGGCAAAATGAAACTGGAATTTGGTTTTGGTAAGGGTACGCAGACGGTGGAGCTGCCGGAGGCCAATCTGCTGGGGGTTCTGACGGCTAACACGGTGGAATATGACCTGACCGGTGAGGCCGAGGTGGAGCGGGCCCTGGCGGAGCCTATTGGCGCGCCGCGTCTGGAGGAGGTTGTGAAGCCGGGGGAAAAAATTGTCGTCGTAACCTCTGATATTACGCGCCCTTGTCCAACCTGGCAGATTATGCCAGCCCTGCTACGTCATCTATATGCGGCTGGCGTTAAGCGCGAGGATATAACGCTGGTGTTTGCGTTGGGCTCGCACCGTCATCACACGCCGGAGGAAATGCAGCATTTGGCCGGGGAGCAGGCTTACAATGAGATAACCTGCGTGGATTCCGACCCGGAGGATTGCCTCAATCTGGGCGTTACCAAAGCCGGCACGCCGGTGGATATAACCCGCGTGGTGGCGGAAGCTGACCGACGCATTTGTCTGGCTAATATTGAGTATCATTATTTTGCGGGCTATTCCGGCGGCGCCAAGTCCATTATGCCGGGTGTTTCCAACCGGGCGGCCATTCAGGCCAACCATTCGATGATGGTGCGGCCGGAGGCTCACGCCGGGCGGCTGGCCGGCAACCCTATCCGGGAGGATATTGAGGAGGCGGCCGCCATCTGCGGCATTGATTACATTGTCAATGTGGTGCTGGACGAGCATAAGCAGATTATCAAGGCGGTGGCGGGTGACGTTACGGCGGCCCACCGGGCAGGCTGCGCCTTTTTGGATACGCTTTACCGCAAGGAGATTGCCAAAAAGGCGGACATTGTGCTGGTCAGCCAGGGCGGCGCGCCTAAGGACCTTAATTTGTATCAGACGCAAAAGGCGTTGGATAACGCCAAGCACGCCGTGCGTGAGGGCGGAGTGATTGTGCTGATTGGCTCCTGCAAGGAGGGGCTGGGGGAGAAAACTTTCCAGCAATGGATTGAGGCGGCCACTTGCCCCAAGGATTTGATTGACCGCGTGCAGGCTAATTTTAAGCTGGGCGGCCACAAGGCGGCGGCCATTGCTATGGTGCTGGAAAATGCCGACGTTTATCTGGTATCGGAAATGCCGGAGGAGCTAACCAGAAAATGCTTTCTGACGCCGTTTGCCAGCGCGCAGCAGGCCCTGGACGCAGCCTTTGCCAAGCTGGGCTCGGCGGCGACCGTCCTGGCAATGCCTTACGGCGGTTCCACGTTGCCGCAGCTGGTTTAGGAAAAAATTTGGCGTAAAGGCAAGGTGAACAGGTATTGATTGTAAAATGGGAGCCTCAATGGTATGAATTAGACCAGTCTATTGTGGTTGGAGATGTTGATTTTTTCTATTTAGCCAAAGATAATCATTATTTTGCCAATGGTTTTGCCGATAACAAGGATTGTGAAGTTAAGGCTAAAATATTAAATATTCGCCATTCGGAACTGGGAGATGTAAAAGGCATAATAACGATTGGTTTAAGCTATACGATATACCTTGGAGATGGAAGTGTTATAACCGTAAATGCGGAGGAGGCTCCAGGAGAAATTGAAAACTCTAAACTTGTTGTAACAGATTGGACTTTTATTGTGCAAATCAGCCTTATTGAGCAAACAGGCCTGTCATCTGTGGAGAGATTGAAAATGCTTTCCTTTAATGAAAAAAAAGCATATCGTCAGGAACGCAATCAAAGGTATAAAGCTTTGCTAGGTTTAGAAGAAGCAGAGTGGGATAGTTAGACCTTTCAATTTCAAAAAATAGCATACAAAAATCCCCAACGCTTGACACGTTGGGGATTTTTAGGAACAACAGTGCGCTGCCCCTTGAAAAGGGGCAGCGTTTGTTAATGTTTTATTCATCCTTTTGAAATACCAAAGACATTGTTTCCACATCGCCGGTAGCTCTGGCTTCAATAGGCACCCAGCCGCAATATTCCCAGCCGTCTTGCAGGCGTTTCTGGATAATTTCCTCCACGCCGCGAAAAGCATAATGGCCTCCTTTTATCAGGCCGATTCCCCATAGTTCGGATTTGATTTGTTCAAATTCCACTTTTTTCATACATATACACCTCACATTTGGATTTTAAGCGGTGCTACTTAACCTCAATTCCCTCAGTGGTTGGCATTCCCTGCCAGGTGTTGCCGTTGGCTAAGTAGTAACGTTGAATAATTTCGCCGCCGGCGGTTTCATATTCCACCAGGTAAATATTACCGGCTTCAATCTGCATTGGGTAATTGTTGTAGGGCAGCACATCGCCATTAGTGGGGCAGTCCGCAAAATCCGAGTAAGCTTCTTCTAAACGCCAAAAGCGGCGGCAACGGTATTCCGGGAAAAGGTTAGTCAAATCTTGTTCACCAAAGTAGGCGGCCTGATATTCCCGGCCGGCCACGGTCAGCGTGTCAATACGTTCCGGTTCAACAGCCGCAGCGGCCAGATAAGTCAAATCTTGGCTGTGCAATGCTTCGCCATAACGGGCCAGCAGTTGGGTGGCCATATTGACTGAGCCGTCGTTATCGTAATCAATCCAGGCGTGCGCACCGCCATAAATACCCATTATATCAGCGCCGGCCAGCTTGTCAAACTCCCGGATAAAGTTGGCGGTCATCATTTCCTCACGGTAAGCCATATCCGAGCCCTCGCCATAGAATTTTTGGCCCTGCTCAATGCACTCCTTGGTCAGCTGCCAGGCTTCGGAATTTTCCTGGCCGTTGGCCTGCAAGTATTCTAAATAGCGCTGGCCCGTGGTGTTATATTGATGGCCCACGTCGGTGCCGTGGAAAACAGTTTCCGGGCAGCTGGCCTTAATCTGGCGGTAAAAATCCCGCACAGTGCTATCATAGGTTGCGGTGCCTTGCCAATCCTCGTAAAGCGCTTCCAAAATAGTATCGTCGCCGGCTGGGGCTTGCAGCCACAGGTTTAAAAATTCAGCGGTGTAGTAGGGCAGCTCCACAAACAGATGGCGCAGGCCCTGCTCATCGTAAAGGGTTTGCCATTGGCGCAGCTCCTCTGTGTAAATAGCGTCAACGCCGTGCTGCTCGCCTATCAGGTAAATCTGGCCGCCGGAGGGCTGGGCCTCCGCTTCCGGCTCCTTGGTGCAGGCGTAAAAGGTAAGCAAGGCGGCAAGCAGCAGAAAAACAGACAGTACGGAGAACTTGCCGCCGTTAAACAGCTTGCAGGAAAACAGTTTAAATCTTATCAAATTCAATGTATGTACCGCTTAGGCCATATTTGGCATTCCTTTCAGCATAAATTTGCGTAAAATTTCCCGGTCGCCCTGCGCTTGTAGCAGCAGAGGCTTGCAATATTCCACAATGGCCCGGCGGCGTACCAGGCCGATGTAAACGCCCAAATCATCTACCACGGGGATAAAATTTTGTTCAACAATTTTCGGCAGCAGCTCGTCCAGCTGGGCGGATATATTCACCGCCTCCACCTTGCGATTGGAGGGTATCTCGCTAATCATTATTTTTTCAGTGTCGTCAAAGCACATCTGCGGGTTATGCTTAAACGTCCACAGGCAATCGTCCAAAAACAGAGTATAAAGATAATAACCCTCGCTGTTCAAAACCGGCATAGCCGCAAAATGGTGAAATTCCATTTTTTCCAGCGCCTGCCGCAGGGTTGCGGTTTCCAGTAGATAGGAGCTTTCAGCCTTAGTTGTCAGAAAAAAAGCAATTTGCATAGTTATCAGTCCTTTCTGAAATGCTATCTCAGCCTAAACCAACCTCCATTAAATGAAAACTTTTGTTAAAATTTTTCCTATTTAAAAATATAACTTACAGTATTATTATAACTCATTTTACCAGCAAAAGGCAAGCTTGATTTTGTCGAATATTAAAATCCGTCTGTCTGTTTGTGTCGATGCAAAAGTGTCGGCGGTTCAGCAGGCCAGCCGCCAGATGGCCTGGGTGTAGATCCGCTGCAAAAATTGAAAATCCTGCCGAGTGATAAATTCGTCCGCCTGGTGCATTACATCAGCCATGCCGGGGCGCAAGGGGCCAAAAGCGACAAAATTAGCAAACGCCCGGCAGTAGGTGCCGCCGCCAGTGGCTATTGGCTGTGCAGTGGGGTCATATTCCTGATAAAGCTGTAACAGAGTGGTTACCGGCTGGCTGTCGGTGGGCACGTACAAGGGCGCTTTGTGTTCGGTTTCCTGTATTTGCCAGCCGTTTTCCCGGCAGAGGTCTGCCAACCGCTGCCGAATTGCCGTATAATCCGCCGTAACGGGATAGCGCAAATCCAAATCCACCGTTAGCTGTTCTTTTTCCGGCAGCAGCTTCAAGATCCCTAAATTGAGGGTGAGCGGGCCGGACACTTCATCGGCTTGCGCCAGGCCGGCCGCCTGGCCAAGATAATCCCGGCCGAAAAGCTGATGAAGCCGGCGGCAAACGTCCAGCTCTGCCGGGGCCAGGGGCAGACTAAGCAGGTTTTGCAGCATTGCCGCCGCCGCGTTTTGGCCTTTTTCCGGCTGCGAGCCATGGGCGGCTTTGCCGATACAGGTAAGCGTGCATTGGCCGCCAGGCAGCAGCACGGTGGCCTCCGCCTTGCCGGGCACGGCATTAACCACAGTGCCGGATTGCAGGGCCAGCAGGCGGGCGGCTTCGCCTTTTAGCTGAATGGGCAGCGTCAGGTGAAACATCGCAATGCCTTTTTCGGCAAAGATGACCGGGAAATTTGCGTCCGGTGAAAAGCCAAAGGCTGGCGGCTGGTGCTCAGCGGCATATTTTTTAATGCACTGGCAGCCGCTTTCCTCATTGCCGCCGATAATCAGACGCACCGGCCGGCTAAGCGGCGCCTGGCAGCGCTTTAAGCTGCTCAAAGCAAACAGAGCCGCCACGGCGGGGCCTTTGTCGTCCAGCGCGCCGCGGCCGTAAATTCTGCACTCTTTCGCTTCCTCAACCAGCTGCCCGGTTGGGTCAAAATGCCAGCCCTCGCCAAAGGGCACCACGTCCGCGTGGGCCAAAATACCCACCGCCGCCGGGCTTTCGCCGTCGCCCAAATCAATGGTGAGGTAATGCTCAGTTTGGCAAACCTGCAAGTCAAGCTCCGCCGCCAGCCGGGCAAACTGGCTCAGGGCCTGGCGCACCGGCTCGCCAAATGGAGCGCCCGGTGCAGCCTCTGCCTCCACTGAGGGAATGCTCAAAAGCTGCAACAGGGCCTTTTCCGCCTGAGGGTAGTGGCTGGCAGCCTCCTGCAATAGGGCGTTTTCCCAATCCTGTTTGCTGTTCATAGTATTTTTTCTCCTTAAATTTGATTTTAGCTATTTATTATAGTTATTTTCTATGTTATAATTATAACACGCTTTTAATAATTTAGCATTAACTTTTTATAAAATATGAGGTGAAATATGCGTTTAATTTCGTGGAATGTCAACGGATTGCGGGCCTGCATAGGCAAGGGTTTTTATGATTTTGCCCAAAGCGCGGAGGCCGATATTATATCTGTGCAGGAAACTAAGATGCAGCCTGGGCAGGCGGCGGTGGAGCTGCCCGGCTACCGGCAGTTTTGGAACAGCGCCGAGCGCAAGGGCTACAGCGGCACGTTGGTTTTCAGCCGGCCGGAGCCGCAAAGCGTGGCCTTGGGGTTAAACCGACCGGAAACAGCAGAGCACGACACGGAGGGCCGGGCTATCACGCTGGAATATCCGCAGTTTTATTTGGTTAATCTTTACGTGCCAAATTCGCAGGACGGGCTGGCGCGCCTAGATTACCGCATGCGCTGGGAGGACGCTTTACGGGCCTATGTTTGCGAGCTGGACGCTAAAAAACCGGTCATCATCTGTGGTGATTTGAATGTGGCGCACCAGGAAATTGACTTGAAAAATCCCAAAACCAACCGGGGCAGCGCCGGCTTTTCCGACGAGGAGCGGGCTAAGCTTGGCGAGCTTTTGGCGGCCGGCTTTGTGGACAGCTTCCGCCTGCTGCACCCGGACGAGGAGGGCGCTTATTCTTGGTGGTCCTATCGTTTTCGGGCCCGGCAGAACAACGCCGGATGGCGGATTGACTATTTTTTGGTTTCCGAGCGGCTGCGGGATCAGATTAAGGCGGCCTATATTCTGCCGCAGGTTATGGGCAGCGATCATTGCCCGGTTTGTTTGGAAATATTTGATTAAATTTTTTGCCAAATTTTTAAATATTTTTTTGCTAAAAGCCTTGACAATCCGTTCATTTGATTATATAATATTAAACGTGCCGTGACAATGGCACATGCCACCGTAGCTCAGTAGGTAGAGCGCATCCTTGGTAAGGATGAGGTCAGCAGTTCGACTCTGCTCGGCGGCTCCATTTTCCAAACAAGCTTCTTGCAAGAGGGGCTTGTTTTTTTTGTAAAAATTTTGACTTTTGTTGTAATTTGGTTTATAATAGGGTTGATGAATGATGCGAGGTGATGATAGTGTTAAAACGACGGGGTTGGCAGTGGCTTTACGCCTTGCCGCACCCTTTGGTGCTGCTGTTGGTTTGGTATGCCCTGTTTAGCTGCGGTTGGCTTGACGGCCTGGAAGCAGCCATTGGCCGGCAAACTTTTTTGGCTCTGCAAACTGCGGTAATGCTGATTTCGCTGGTTGGGCCGGTTTATCTGGCTTACAAGGCCGCCGGGGCGCTGTCTTGGCGGTGGTTTCTGCTGTTTAATGCTGGCAGCTTGTTAATTTCTCAGCTGTTGGTTGACTTTTGGGACGGCTTTTGCGCGGATGGCTATGGCCCAACCAGTTTGGGTGGCTACAATGAATTTGCCACGGATAGTCAGTTTATTTTTATGCTCTGGTTGGTTTTGCTGGCTTTGCAGGCGGTAGTTTGGGTTAGTGTTCGGGAAATCAAAAAATAAAGGGTGTAGTGTTATGAGAGATTGCTATTATTTAATGAAGAAACATTTGTTGGCGCTGTTTTTGCTGTTGCTTTGCTGGCTGCTGCCGGCCGGTAATGCCCAGGCGGCGGATATTAAAATTTTTGTGGATAATGTGCCGGCCTTTAGCGATGCTTCGCCATATTACAGCCAGGATAGTTTGCTGGTGCCAGCCCGTTTAATTTCCGAGGAGCTGGGGGCGGCAGTGCAATGGAATGAGGAAACGCTGCAAGTGCTGATTGTTGGCGATGAGGTGGAGATTTTGCTTTATGTCGGCCAAAAAACTGCCACCGTGAACGGTGAGGAGCAAACCCTGACGGTTGCTCCACAAATGCGGCAGGGCCGTTTGTTTGTGCCGCTACGTTTCATTGCCGAGACGCTTTCTGCCGATGTTTTATATCGGGACGGAAAGATTTTCCTTTACACGCCACTTTATGATGATAGTTTGGCTAACCAGCATATTTTTAGACGTAATGGGGATACTTATGCTTCCTTGGAGGGAAATCTATTCAAGCGCCCTGCTGGAGCTGATAAATCGGAGATTCTGCCCATTTCGGCCCGTTATATCGATCTTTGGGCGGTTTGCAACAGTGGTTTACTTTATAGCTATCAAACGCTTGACAAAAACGGAGAATATAATAATCCGTGGTTTAATTATGCGGTTTATTCATTTGCGACTGGACAAAGCCGTGATGTTTATAAAATTCCTTATGATTTAGCTCCATACTATTCCAGTAAATATACTGATTGTGGCAAGTTCTTTTACACGCATTTGGCCCAAAGCCTGCAAAGTTTTTCTACAAAAAATGGCGTGACAGTGCCGGTTGGAGAAATGGAAAGCTATATGGGAATTTTCAGTGCAGATATTGACGGTACAAATTTTAAGACGGTTTTTATTGAGGAAAATCACTATGGTATATTTGGGCTAACCTATTATGATGGTTGGTTATATTATCAGCGCCGGGTGCCGGTGGCCCAGGAATGGGGTTATGATACCTATGCCGGTTCTATCAATAGAGTACCGGCGGATGGCGGAGAGCGTCAGCAGTTGACAACCGAGGGCGGCGGTGCGGAACGCATTGGCGAATGGTCGCTGCAAGAGGACGGTTTGCATTATGAACAGTATGGCCAGGAGCATATTCTGTCCTTTGTTAATATGCAGGATATTAATAGTAATTAATAATTTTAAATAGAGGTGTTGAGAATGAAAACGATTGCCAGTTTTACGGTTAATCATGATTTGCTGGAAAAGGGAATGTATGTTTCCCGAATTGACGGCGATGTGGTGACTTACGACGTGCGAATGAAAAAGCCCAACCAAGGGGATTATCTGGAGCCGCCGGCGCTGCATACCTTTGAGCATTTGTTTGCCATCTACGCCAGAAATTCCGAGTTTGCGGACAGCGTGATTTACGTTGGCCCGATGGGTTGCCGCACCGGTTTTTATCTGCTGCTGCGGGACAATGTGAGTAAGGAGCAGGCAATCAGCCTAATGCAGGGTGCGCTAGATTTTGTGGCCGATTTTGAGGGAGAAATCCCCGGCAGCAAGCGGCAGGAATGCGGCAATTATCTGGAGCACGATTTGCCCGGCGCCAAACTGGTTGCTCAGGATATGCAGCAGGTGCTGGCCGCCTGGACGCCGGCGCAGATGAAGTACGCCGAGTAAGCTATGACGTTGCAACAATTATATTACGCCCTGGTGATTGCCAGGGAGGGTTCAATGAACAAGGCGGCGGAGGCGCTTTATATCTCTCAGCCGGCCTTAACCAGCGCCATCAAGGAGCTGGAGCGGGAATGCGGCCTGAGCGTTTTTTTGCGGATTGGCAAGGGCGTGGTACCCACTGCCGAGGGCGCGGAGTTTTTGATGTCGGCTCGGCAGGTTTATCAGCAGTATGAGCTTTTGCAGGAAAAATTCTGCGGCTTTGAGCGGGGCAATTTCAAAAAGAAATTCGGCGTTTCCACTCAGCACTATTCCTTTGCCGTCAAGGCTTTTGTGGAAATGGTGAAGAAGTTTGACATTTTGCAATATGAATTTGCCATTCGGGAAACCAAAACCTATGAGGTGATAACCGATGTGGGCACGCTGAAAAGCGAAATTGGCATTTTGTATCTCAGCGATTTTAACCGCAAAATTATCACCAAGCTGCTGCACGAGCAGGATTTGGCTTTTCATCCCCTGATTGAATGCAGCGCCTACGTTTATATGTGGCGTAGCCACCCTTTGGCGGGGCAAAGCAGCGTCAGCCTAGCCCAGTTGGCGGATTATCCCTGCCTTTCCTTTGAGCAGGGCGAGAATAGTTCCGTTTACTTTGCGGAGGAAATTTTAAGTGAAAATGAATATCAGCGCATTATCAAAGCCAACGACCGGGCCACGATGTTGAATTTGATGGTTGGCTTAAACGGTTACACCCTTTGCTCCGGCATTATCTGTGAGGAATTAAACGGCAGCGATTATGTGGCCGTGCCTTTTGCCGCCGATGACCTCAACCGTAACAGCGTGATGGAAATTGGCTATATCACTAAGCGGGACGCTATGCTGAGCCGCATTGGCGAGGTGTACATTGAGGAGATTGAAAAATATCTGCGCGAACAGATCAAATAAGACAAAAACGCCGCACAGCAATTTGCAGCTGTACGGCGTTTAATATGCTGGTTTAAGCCAATGCTTGCGCTAAATCGGCGATAATATCGTCAATATGTTCAATGCCGATTGACAGGCGGACGGTGTTGGGTTTAATGCCTTGCTCCAGCAGCTCGGCTTCGGTCAGCTGGGCGTGGGTGGTGGAAGCGGGGTGGATAACCAGTGATTTCACGTCGGCCACGTTGGCCAGCAGGGAGAAGATTTGCAGCTTGTCGATAAAGGCCTGGGCTTCGGCCGCGCCGCCTTTCACGTTGAAGGTGAAAATGGAAGCGCCGCCGTTAGGGAAGTATTTTTGATACAGCGCGTGATAGGGGTTGTCCGGCAGGGATGGGTGGTTGACGCTTTCCACGTTGGGGTGTTGGGCCAGGAACTCCACCACTTTCAGGGTGTTTTCCACGTGCCGCTCCACCCGCAGGGAAAGCGTTTCCAGCCCTTGCAGGAAAAGGAACGAGTGAAGGGGGGCCAGGGTGGCGCCGGTATCGCGCAGCAAAATGGCGCGGATTTTGGTAACAAAGGCGGCCGGGCCGGCGGCCTCCGTGAAGCTGACCCCGTGATAGCTGGGGTTGGGCTCCACCAGATCCGGGAATTTGCCGCTGGCGGCCCAATCAAATTTGCCGCCGTCCACAATTACGCCGCCGATAGCCGTGCCGTGGCCGCCGATAAATTTGGTGGCAGAGTGAACAACAATATCTGCGCCATATTCAAAGGGGCGCACCAGATAGGGCGTGGCAAAGGTGGAATCCACCACCAGCGGGATTTGGTGAGCGTGGGCAATTTGGGCCACGGCTTCAATATCAGCCAGGGTGGCGTTGGGGTTGCCGATGGTTTCCAAAAACAGGGCTTTGGTGTGCTCGTTGATGGCCTGCTCAAAATTTTGCGGGTCGTCGGCGTTGACAAAGGTAGTGGTAATGCCGTAATCCGGCAAGGTGTGGGCCAGCAGATTGTAGGTGCCGCCGTAAATGGTTTGGGCGGAAACCAGATTGTCGCCGGCCTTGGCCAGGTTCAGGAAAGTGTAATAGATGGCCGCTGCGCCGGAGGCCACGCCCAGCGCGGCCACGCCGCCCTCCAGTGCGGCAATGCGCTGCTCAAAAGCGTCGGTGGTGGAATTGGTTAGGCGGCTGTAGATGTTGCCGGGCTCGGAGAGGTCAAAACGGGCGGCGGCGTGGGCGCAATTTTTAAATACGTAGGAAGTCGTTTGGTAAATCGGCACCGCGCGGGCGTCGGAGGCTGGGTCTGGCTGCTCCTGGCCGGCGTGCAGCTGAATGGTTTCAAATTTGTATTTGTCATAAGTATAGCTCATTTTAATTACCTCTTTTCATTGTTTTTATGCAGGTTTAAAACCTAGATGTTTAATAGATATTTATTATAATACACTTTATCTGCGGCTTTGTCAATATATCAAGGGGTAAAAATGGCCAGCTGGTTTATAGCTTATATTTATACAAAGTTATAAATTTTGCTTATAGGAGCGCAGTTAAATTTTACAATTTTTTTGTGAACAGAGGCCGGCAGAAAAAGGATTTTGGCCTGACAACGTTTAATATAAAACAACAAATACTTAAAATTCGGAGGTGCAATATGGAAAAAGCAAAAGTTTACTTTACGCCGGAAATATCTGCGGCGGCCCTGCAACAGATATATCAGGCTTTGGGTGTGCAGCTGAAAGGCAAGGTGGCGGTGAAGATTTCCACCGGGGAGCCCGGCGGCCACAACTTTTTGCAGCCGGCTTTGATTAAGGATTTGGTGCAGCAGCTGCAAGGCACGATTGTGGAATGTAACACGGCCTACGAGGGGCGGCGCAACACTACGGAGGCGCACTGGCAGGCTATCCGGGAGCACGGTTTTCCGGAGATTGCTCCTTGTGATATTATGGATGAGGAGGGTGAGATTTCTTTGCCGGTTGGCGGCCCGGCGGACTGTCATTTGACGGAAAACTTTGTGGGCGCGCATTTGCAGAATTACGACTCTATGCTAATGCTTTCCCATTTTAAGGGTCATTTGATGGGCGGCTTTGGCGGCGCACTGAAGAATATGTCCATCGGGGTGGCTTCCGCCCACGGCAAGGCGCATATTCACGGCGTTGGCGTGCCGGAGGATATATGGACTGCCGACCACGATTCTTTCCTGGAATGTATGGCGGAGGCGGACAAAGCGGTGATGGACTATCTGGGCCGGGAAAACATTGTTTATATCAATGTGGCTAACCGTTTGAGCGTTGACTGTGATTGTGACGCTAACCCGCACGAGCCGGAAATGGCCGATATTGGTATTTTTGCTTCTCTGGATCCGGTGGCGGTGGACCAGGCCTGCGTGGATGCGGTTTACAACTCGCCGGACGCAGGCAAGGCGGCTTTGATTAAGCGTATGGAATCCCGCAATGGTATTCACACGGTGGAGCGAGCGGCTGAGCTGGGCCTGGGCAGCCGGGAATATGAGATTGTCAACATCTAATATTGATATTTAGTTTAGTCTGAAACAAAACAACCCGACGTTGCATTATGCTTCGTCGGGTTATTTTGTGATTGCTTGGAATGAGAATAACTGATTACAAGCTGATGATTATATAAAATTTATTCTGAAAATAAGTGTTTTTAATTTTTATTTTCGTACCATATATGACTGGCCAGTTAAATGCTCTGTTGTATGAAGAGGTGTTTGTATTGAATGATCAAAAAATAATCTCTGCAATTATTAAGCGAGATGAACGGATGCTGGCATTTGTTGTGCAGAAATATTCCAAGCTCCTTTGGAAGATTGTTGCGTCGATTTTGCTGAACGTATCTTCAGTTCAAGAGGTGGAGGAATGTGTTGCAGACGTGTTTATTTTTCTATGGCAATATCCGGAAAAATATAATCCTGATAAGGCAAAATTATCTTCCTGGCTTTCAATGATTGCAAGGTCAAAAGCTGTGGATAGATACCGAAGCCTTATTAAACGCAAGGAAATATCGCTGGAGGAAACCATTATTGAAAGTTTAGGGTATGCCGAAGTGAAAACATCAGATGAGGATAAAGAGGAATTGCTGTTTTAC
Source organism: Bacillota bacterium (assembly GCA_021769035.1). GTDB lineage: Bacteria > Bacillota > Dehalobacteriia > UBA4068 > UBA4997 > Avidehalobacter. The sequence goes on from JAETTP010000025.1 coordinate 24,781, forward strand.
ATAGCCGAGCTTGATGAAAAAGAAAAGGAATTGATTGTAAGGCGTTATTATTACGAACAAAAGCCAGCCGAAATTGCTATTGCTCTTGATATGTCAAAAAAGCAAATTGAAAACAGGCTATACTATGTCAAACAGAAGCTGAAAAAGTGCTGGGCAAATAAATTAGGAGGATAATGATATGGAAAAATACAGCAGAAAAAATCTTGCTAGAATCCAGAATATTGTTCAGGAAAAAACAGGGGTTGACTTTTCCGCCAAGAGAAGAACAGCTGTTTACAAAATCAGACAAGTTGCAATATTGACTTGCTGCTTTATGTGTTTTGTTAGTTTGTCGGCCTTTGCCTATGTAAAGTTTTCCGGTTTGAATGGGGACACCGCTGGTTTTGCGGCGGCCTATCTGGGAGATGGCAAGTTTGAAATTGTAGTTGAGAATTATTCTGACGTTGAATTAAACCTGCAAGATAATGTAAAGGTTATGCAGTGGTCAACAGGCCGAGAGGTGACGGGGGATAACGACAAAATAATAATGAGCAACTTGGACGTTGCACCACATTCGCAAGGTGTTGTTTCGATTGATATATCTGAGGGCTATGATATTCCTGCAATGCAGAAAAATCTATCTGATGATGATTGGTACTATTTTGTTTTGACTAACAATAATTTTGTCTTTGGGCAGGATTGGCAGTGCTCCTTTGACTTTGAAGTCGAAGACACTAACGCGGCGGCCAATAGACTGGCTTGGGTGAGGGAGCAAAATTCTGAGCAATCCAACAAACCGGAACCGCAAGCTGCTAATAGCAGTTTGATTTATGGCAGTTGGGATTGGCCTACCGTGAACCAAACGGTATCCGGCTGGTATGGCGAGCAGCCGAATGGCAGTTTTTCTGACCATATTAATATTGCCGGAGCCTCTGGTGATGATGTGTATGCCGTTGCAAACGGCACGATAACGAAAACCGGTTTTGAAAGCATTTGCGGTAATTATATTCTGTTGGAGTTGGAAAATGGCGTTGCTGTTGAGTATGGTCATTTGGCTGAGATAAGCGTGGCTGTGGGAGATGAAGTTGAACAGGGAGAACTTATAGCAACGCTTGGGCAGAGCGGAATGGCGACCGGCCCTAACTTATTGTTTGCGGTAAGCGTTAATGGAGAGAAGGTCAATCCCTTGCTTGAAGATGGTGAGGAGTAAATTTGTTACAGCTCCAGCTTTTCCGGCCAGGCTTGCTCGCGCATTAAGCCCCACATTTTGTCAATATAAGCCAGGGTGTAAAAATTCTCATAATAATGATAGTAAAAGGCTCCTTTCAAGGTTAGGCTGTAAACGCCGTTTTGCTCCGTTGCGAAGCCCAGCCATTTGGCCAGCTGCAATTCCGCGCCGTACATTTTGCGCAGCGGCACGCCGAAAAAGGTCTCAAAATCGGCGGCCGGCACCTTGGTGCTGTAAGCCGTCCAAAATAGATAATAAATCATGCGCTGGCGCTCAGTAAAGCGCAGGGTCAAGCTGGTGGGCAGCCGGCCCTCCTTGATGGTGCGGATATATTCCGGCACGGAGAAGGTGTTGATTTTGAATTGCTCCGGCAGCAAGGTGGTGGCGGAGCAGCCAAAGCCCAGGAAATTGTCCCGCGTCATTGAGGAATAAGCCGCGTTGGGTTGGCTGGCAAATGTCCAGATAGAGTTACGGGTGCAGCCACGGGCCAGCAGATAATTGGTTATGTCGTCCAGCAGTCGGTGCTTTTGCTTTTTGGGCATAGCCGAAAGCTTGCTTTTGGTGAAAGTGAAATCAATAAAAGGATAAATGGCAATATGATTAGCGCCGCACTGAAAGGCGGTTTCCACGTCGGCCTGTAAATCGGCCAGAGTTTGGCCTGGCAGGGCAAAGATGAAGTCCATTGAAACGGTGGCAAAGGGAACTGCCGCCAGGGTTTGGGCTATAGAGGCCGCCTTTACGGGCTGGCGGCCTAAAAGCTGCTGAAACTTGGGCTGAAAGGATTGCACGCCAATGCTGATTTTGTCAACCCCGGCTTGGCGCAGGGCTTGCAAAACTGGTACGGTGACGTCGGCTGGGTGCAGCTCCAGCCCAATGCCCTCCGTGATTTGGAAATGCTCCCGCAGGGCTTCGATTATCCGGGGTAGGTGGGGCAGGGCCAGCGCGGGAGTGCCGCCGCCGAAATAAAGGCTGCTGACCTGTTTGGGGCCGTCGCTTTGTTGGCTTACTAGCCGAATTTCCTCTAGCAACGCTTCCATATAATCATTGCACAAAGTTTCATTGTAAAGCGTTTTGCAATATGGGCAAAAGTTGCATAGGCTGCGGCAAAAGGGAATATGCACGTAAAGGCCCAGGTTACGGCAGCCGGCGTAATCCAGCCGGGCCGCGGGCTGGTTGGTGAAGCGAAACGGCTGGCAGGAGCGCGTCAGCCACATTCTGGTTAAGGTTGTAATGATACTCATATTTCACCTAAATATATTTTAAATATGTATGGAGCATTTCCCAAATCAGGCGGAGGTTGCCCTGAAACAGCAGAGTATATTCCGCCACGAAGAAGTAACCGCATTGCTTGCAGAGGCCGGGTACGTCTATACAGCGGCCGCAGGTACTGAGCCTGCCGTTTTTCATAACCACGCATTGCCGGCAAGGGGTGGGAAATGTGTTGTTAATCAGGTAGGGAAAGGCGCTTTTCAGGTTGAACACCGGCGCGCCGGCGGCCATCATTTCCGCAATATCCGCGCAACACTTGGCTTTTTCGGCCGTGGACAAAGCCAGTTGCTTGGTGTCGGGATAGGGGGTGTGGAAATTAAAGGAAACGGCCCGGATATTGGGCGTATCTTTAGCGGTTTGGCAAACCGGCTTTATTGCATCCTTGTTTATCTGGTTAATTGCCATATAAAGGCAGATGTTATCACTAACTGAATTTTGGATATTGTGCATTATTAGGTCGTAAGTGTCGCCGCGGATAGCATTGTGATGCTGGCGGTCGCCGTCCAGGCTCAGCAATATCAAGTCGGCCTCCGGCAGTTGCAGGGGAAAGGTGCCGTTGGTGACAACGTTGACAATTAAAAACCCCATTTGCTTGGCCTTGACAACTAAATCCCGCAACGTTTTGCCTTGCGATTGCCATAAGAATGTTTCGCCGCCGCAGAAGAACAAAATGCGCACGCCCATTGCATAAAGCTGCTGCATTTCCACCAAAATTTGCGGATATGGGTGGATAACGGCGGTCAGGTTGTTGACGGAGCAATGCTTGCAGTGCAGGTTGCACTTGTCGGTAAGGATTACGGTGCCTAAAATCGGGCCGCATTTGCCGCCTAAAATAGTTTTGAGCCCGTAAGCGGCCAGCTGGCAAAAGGCAGATAGCTTCATTGTGTTTGCTCCTTTGCTGGTAATTTATTTTTAATTCGGCAGAAAAAGCTGAAATCCTTTGCCAAATTTGCCATTGTGTTTTGGACACAGATGAATTATAATAAAAGCCGGAGGTGTTTATTATAATGAAAAAAACAGTTTTGTTTGTGCTGTTGGAGCAATATGCGGATTGGGAGACGGCTTATTTAAGTTCCGCCCTGGCAATGTTGGGCGAGGGAAATTTTGAGGTGAAAACGGTATCGCTCAGCCGGGAGCCGGTGCAATCGATTGGCGGCCTGCGAGTGACGCCGGATTTTGACGTGCTGACGGCTCCGTTGGATTATGCCGGCCTGATTTTGATTGGCGGTATGACCTGGCATAAGGACAGCACGCAGCAGTTGCGCTTTTTGGTTGACCACTGCTGCAATAACGGCAAGGTTTTGGGGGCGATTTGCGCAGCCTCGGCCTTTTTGGGGACCTTGGGCGTTTTGAATAAGGTTAAGCATACTAGCAACAGTTTGGAAGATATGAAACAGTGGGCTGGCCCTGCCTACACCAATGAGGCAAATTACCTTTGGCAGCAGGCGGTGCGGGATAATAATATTATCACGGCGAACGGCACGGCAGCCCTGGAATTTGCCCAGGAGGTGTTGCTGGCCTTACAGGCGGCCTCGGAGGAGAAGATTGCCGAGTGGTTTAACTTCCACAAGCTGGGCTATTATGCCGCGCCACTGCCGGGAATGTGAAAGGAAAGCGAAATAAAAGTGTTGAAATGGTTAGCATTTTGTGATAATATTTGTTATGAAAGCAGGTGATTAGTTTGTCTAAAGACGAACGGGCTAAGCAACGGCATTTGGAAAATTTGGAGCGTTTGCGGAATTTTCGTTTGCTTGATGATGATTTTATGACGAAATGTTTTGAAAATGAAATTGAGTGTGTGGAACTGGTGTTGCAAATATTGCTTAATAAGCCGGATTTGCAGGTGACAGAAGTGCAAACCCAGGTTTTTATGGCCAATTTATTGAAACGTTCAGTTCGTT
>JAETTP010000026.1 GCA_021769035.1 Bacillota bacterium
TTCGATTGATTCCTCAATCATTTCTTTTCAAAGGATTTGCAGGGAAATTTTCATTTCCTTACTCATCTCTTATGCTTGAACTTGGCTGCTCACTATTTAGTTCTCAAAGATCCGTTCTTTCTTACTCTCGCCCTGCTCAGCGCCCTTTTGAAGTGTGCCGCTCAGCGAGTGCTTATATATAATAACACTTTCTTATCTGTTTGTCAACACCTTTTTTCAATTTTTTTTAATTTTTTCCAACTTTTTTTAAATTTCTCATTTGCAACTCGCCTAGCTGGGCTTTTGTCCCTCATCTCCTCACCGCAATTCGGTTTCCTCTTTGTTATTAAAGCCGGCTTTCCTTTTCTCTACATAATAAAAGAGAAATGGCCCCGGCTTAATGCTCAAAACAGCCGGAACCATCTGCTTCTTTTCCACCTACTAAACCACAAAAACGTCTTCTTTTTAGCCCCTGTAGGGGGAGGGCTCTCAATTAGGAAAGCACATTCCTGGCTAAAAAGATTTTTATTAACAACCCTCCTGAAATTAATCTTAACAGCCAACAGCCTAAAAGGCAGCTTGCTCAAAACACGGTTCGGATTTTTGTTTTGAAAGGATTGAGTATGAGCGCCTAAGCCGCCTTTTACAAACTGTTATCCGGCTGCCAAGATAACAAAAGTGCGCGTGCGGATACAGTCGCCCACACACGCATTAAATCCCCTTGATCAGGAGGGATTGTTCTCTTAAAGTGCAGCAGCACAACCAAAAACAAACGATAATTAAAAAATGTATAATAAAAACGGGCTAACCCTCTTGCAGAAAGAGGCATTTTGTATTATACTAATTAAAGCGGTGCTGCGTCACAAAAAAAGCAGTTGTGTATGGATGCCTATTCATCCTGCATAGGGGTTCTGCGGTATTTGCGGTACTTCAGACCCTGCCGCTACTTTAATTGTTATCTTGCCCCTTTATTGTAACTCCAAACACCGCCATTAGTCAAGTACTTTTTCAGATTATTTTCAATTTTTGCTAAAAATTTACTCACCCAACCAAAGCGCCCCTCTGTCCAAGCAAGGGGCGCTTTCTTTTATCCTCTCATTAAATTTGATTTCTCTCAATATCTTCCTTTTTTTTACAAACAATGCTATAATATATTAAATCTATCGCCTCAGGCAAAAGGAGGTGATAAAATTGTACATCCTTAGTTCTATTGCCGCTACTATCGTGGGTAACATAATCTCCAATTATATTATCAAATGGTTGGATAGTAGAAAAAGACGATAGCAACCTGGGCCTAAGCTGTGCCTGCAAACAGAATAGAAAAACCCCCGCTGCAACGGGGGTTTTTCGTTTTACAATTTGTGATATAAATTGTACATCCTTTTGTTCATTTATATTATATCACCCAGCCAAAACTTTGTCAAGAACCAAACAAAATCCCGCTCCGATCTTAAAGGCTTTTCCCAAGCCCTACAACATTATCTTCCAGCCTGCTTTCAATACGTGCCAAAGCTTTCCTCAAAGCTGCTCACAGAAGCGCATCAAAATCGCCGCCACCTGGGCCCGCGTGGCGTTGCCAGCCGGGTCCAGGCTGCCGTCCGCGTTGCCGTTCAGCAGACCGCAGCCAACCGCCCACTGCAAAGGCTCCTGCGCCCAGTCCGCAATCTCGTTCCGGTCAGCAAACGCTCCCAAATCGCCTTTGGCGCTCACATCAACGCCTTTCAATTTGGCATAACGATAAAGCACCGCCGCCAGCTGCTCGCGGGTAATATTCTGGTTCGGGCCAAACCTGCCGTCGGCAAAGCCGCTCACCACCGCGTTGCTGCTGGCCCAGGCCACCGCCTCGCTGAACCATTGCCCAGTCGGCACATCACTAAACACAGCGGGGCTGTTCCCCACAGCCTCTGCGCCCTCCAAGCGGAACAGCATAGTCACCAGCATGCCGCGGGTGGTGCCGGCCCCCGGCGCAAAATTGCCGTCCGCCATGCCATTCATCAAACCGCGTCGACAAACATAATCAATCGCCTGGCTATACCACTGCCCCGGCCGCACGTCCTTAAAATCAGGGGTCTGCGCTACCTCCGGGCCGCTTTGTCCCGGCTCTGCCGGTTTGCCTGCCTCAGTCGGTTTAGTTGTCTCCGCCGGCTTAGTATTGCTTGGCCGACTGCCGCCACCGCCGCCGCTGGGCTTGGTGTCCGGGCCAACTGCGTAAGCATTGTTCACCGTCACCGGCAAGCTCACCGTCAAAGGAGCCACGCCCGCCTTGCTCGCCGTCACTCCCAACTGCAAGCTGGCCGTGCCCGCCGTCATCGCCTGCACTTTGGCATTGCCGCCGGTCAAATCCAGCCGGGCCACGCCCTCCGGGGTCAGCGCGCCAAAGCTAGGGCGGATAACCCCCGCCACGCGCCCGTCCTCGGCGTGCACATTGTAAAGCGTCACTTCCGCCTGGCCGTCCAGAGTCAGCGTCAGGCTGGTTGGCCGGGCCTGCAAATTCAAAAGCTGCCCGATGGCCACAATCTCCCGCGTCGCCGCCCGGCTGCCGATCTGGGGTGTAGCAGCCTGCGGGTCAACGGAGGAGAACAGCTGCTCCCAATATTTCACACCATTATTTTCAAAGCAGCCAATACCCACCGCTTTAGCCTCCGGCAGCAGCATATTCTTATTATGCCCGTCGGAATGTTGCCATTGATACATCACACTAGCCGCCGAGGGGTATCCCATCGCAATGTTCTCGGCCCAAATGCTGCCGCCGGGCAGTTGCGGCCAAACCGAGTCCAGCACCGTTTTCCATTCCGTGCCGTCCGGCCGGTTGTGGTTGTAGTAGACGGCCCCCTCAGCCGCCCGCTGCATAGCCAAATCCAGCAAACGTTCGTCCATCTGCAAGGCCGGCAAACCGTTGGCCGCCCGGTGCTCGTTCAGCAGGCGCAAAACCTCGTAAGCCTCGGTGTAGTTTTCCCGACCGCCAACCGCAAATTGGTAGGTTCCCTCCACCGGCGCCGGCTTATCATCTTCGCCCGGTTCTTCCGGCTTTGGGTCCACCGGCGGCTGCTCGCCGCTCAGCAGCGCGTTAAAAGCTTCATTATAATATCTTTCCGAATAACTGCCATTCCAGGCATAACGGATTTTGCCACCGGCAATCACAAAATTATGGGCCAAGGAGCTGTTCAGCTTGCAAGCCTCGCCATATTCCGTCCAGGCACTATTCGCAGAATACGCCTGGCCAACAAAAATGATCCTGCCGCTGTTCGGCGCATAGGTATCCTTAAAACGCTGGATCACCTCGTCGCTATCACCCGGGTCAGTATTTATAGCAACAATCTGCACTCGTTCGTCATTGGCCCAGGCGCTTTGCGCCAGCCCGCGGATTGTTCCCTGAGAATTACTGCAAGTGGTTCCGTAAAAAACCAGCAGTTTAACCTTATCACCAAAATCCGTATTACTCACCCGGCCGCCGTCCAAACGGGGAAGATTCCAGTCCACATTATCCTCCAGGTCAAAGGCCGGCGGGGCTGCCCAGGCCAGGCCCGGCAGCAAGCACCAAGCAATCAAGATTAAGGCTGGCAGGTAAAGCCAACTCTTTCTGCGCAACATCATCAAAAAAACCTCCTCCTTGAATTTGCTTTTCCTTATTCTTCCCTAATTCTAACCTGCCGGGTAGGGTTTGTCAACCCTAAAAAATCAAAACGGAAACACCCGCCAAAGCAGCAGTCCAACCAAAAAGCCGGCCGCCGTGCTGCCCAGCAAAAACAGCAGCCTTTGATACGGCCGCTTGCCCAGCTCCTGCTGCCGCTGCATCTCATCCAGGCGTTTACCGTTCATAAAAGCCACAATTTCCTTATAGGTAAAAATCGCATTGTCCCGCTTCAGTTTTTCCACCTGAAAAGCAAACCAAATCGTAAAAGCCAGCAGAACGCCCCACGGCGCCAAGGCCCACCAATCCAGCCACATCAACAGCGGCGGCAGTGAAACCACCACCAATAGCAACAGCCCGGCGTAAATCCAGCCGTATCGGTTCAGTTTTTTAATTTCCATTTCCGTAATTTCTTGCTGCATAATTGCCACATCTCCTTTAATTAATTGGTCCAGAGATACCTTAAACAACGAGCTCAGCAGCAACAGACTATGAATATCCGGATAATTTTTGCCGGTTTCCCAGTTAGAAACCGTCTGCCGGCTCACATAAACCATTTCCGCCAGCTTTTCCTGGGAAATGCCCATTTCACTGCGATATTTTTTAATTTGCGTGCCAACCTCCAAAGCATCGCCTCCTTTTTCGCTTCATTTATTTTGCCACTGCCGCCAGCTGTTTAGCTTCCTGAACCAAGCCGATTTTAACACACGACCGGCGGCAATTCCAGCAAAACCCTTTGACAAACGCCTGTTTCCGCTGTCAAATCTGTTTGACAATTGCCTCCAAGCCTAATTTTATTACATAATCCCGACCAATGCAAGCCGCCGCCGGCAGCTTTGTCATTTTTTTTCCAACCCAAAATGTTTTCTGAATACACAAGCCATAAATCTTGCATAAACGCCGCCAATTAGGTATAATGAGTGAACAGTGCAATTTATCAAACACGGAAAGGAAAGCTTAAATCTATGGTTTATATCAACGAGAACTTTAACAAGCTAACCCCCAGCTATCTTTTCGCCACAGTAGCAGAAAAGCGGGCCGCCTATGAGGCCGCCAATCCGCAGGCCAAGGTCATCAGCCTGGGCATTGGCGACGTCACCCAGCCCCTCTGCCCAGCAGTCATTCAGGCCATGCAGAAGGCCGTGCAGGAAATGGGCCAGCCGGAAACCTTCCAGGGCTACGGCCCCTATCAGGGCTATGATTTCCTGATTGAGGCCATTTTAGCCAACGATTACGCTCCGCGCGGCGTTCAGCTGGGCAAGGACGAAATCTTTGTCAGCGACGGCAGCAAAAGCGATTCCGGCAACATTGGCGACCTCTTCAGCCCAACCGCCGTCGTTGCGGTGTCGGACCCTGTCTATCCCGTCTATATCGACGCCAACCTGCTGGCCGGCCGCACAGTGCGCCGCCTGCCCTGCAGCGAGGCCGACGGCTTCTGCCCGGCCCCGCCCCACTGGCACGCAGACATCATCTGTCTATGCTCGCCAAACAACCCCACCGGGGCGGTTTTCAGTAAGCAACAACTGGCCGCCTGGGTGGCCTACGCCCAGCAGGAAAAGGCCGTCATTCTATACGACGCAGCCTACAAAGCATTCATCACCAACCCGGCCCTGCCGCAATCCATCTACGAAATTCCCGGTGCGGAAACCTGCGCCATTGAGTTTTGCAGCTTCTCCAAAACGGCCGGCTTCACCGGCACCCGCTGCGCCTGGGCCGTGGTTCCCAAGGCATTGCAGGCCCAGCAAGCCGACGGCGCCTCCGTCAGCCTGAACGAACTCTGGTATCGCCGCCAAAGCACCAAATTCAACGGCGCGCCCTACATCGTGCAGCGCGGCGCGGTCGCCATCTACACGCCGGAGGGGCAAAAGCAGGTGCAGGAAACCATTGCCTATTACCTGCAAAACGCCAAAATCATTCGGGAAGCCCTGCTTTCCCTGGGCTTTGAATGTACCGGCGGCGAGAACTCACCCTACATCTGGCTGAAAACACCCTCCGGCCAAACCTCCTGGCAGTTCTTCGACCTGCTGCTGAACGAGCTGAACATCGTCGGCACGCCCGGCAGCGGCTTCGGCGAGCAAGGCGAGGGCTATTTCCGCCTCACCGCCTTTGCCAGCCGCCAAGCCACCGAGGAAGCCGCCCAACGCTTCCGCGCTTATTTCGGCCGCTAAAAACCAAAAGCTGTATATAACACCAAACGTGTTATATACAGCTTTTTTAATTTATACCGCCAGCTCCCGGATATAACGGGCCGGGTTCAGGCAAACTCCGTCTTTGTGCAGCTCCAGGTGCAGGTGGGGGCCGGTGCTGTTGCCGGTGCTGCCCACCAGGGCAATCCGCTGCCCTTGCTCCACCCGCTGGCCTGCCTGCACCAAAACGCTGTTGCAATGGGCGTAAAGCGTTTGCCAACCGTTGCCATGGTCCAGCAGCACCGCATTGCCATAAACCTCGTTTTTCCAGCCGGCTTCCAAAACCGTGCCGCCGTGCACCGCCAAAATCGGGCTGTCCGCCGGCACGGCAATGTCAATTCCGTGGTGGCCCGGCCCGCCGCTACGGCTGGCCCCAAAGGCGCTGGTCACCACACCCGCCTCCAAAAGGGGCCGTTGCCAAATCCGGCTGCCGGCCGTGCCTCTGGCTTGCCTTGGGCTGCTTCTGGCCGCCAAAAGCGGGCCGCCCTCCGCCCGACTGCCCGGCCCGGCCTCCAAATCCACCCAGGCCTCCGCCGGCAAACGCAGCAGCTCACCGCCCCGGCAACAGTAGCCCGCAGAAAGGTTGTTCAAAGCCGCCAAAAAGTCCGCGTCGTAGCCCAAACGCGCGCTCAGCAGCACAAAATTGTCGCCCGGCTGGGCGGCGTAAACCCGCAAGCCGCTGGCCCGCGCCAAATCGGCTTGCGCCGCCTCGGAAACCCCGGCGTTTGTCCAAAAAAGCAGCCCCAAAGCCAGGGCCGCCGCCTTAAAAAACTTGTTCACCCGCCCATCTCCTTTCACATCTATATATATCCCCAATTACAGCCAAAATATACACTTTTTAAGCTTTGCCGGCCATTTTTTTAGTCAGCCCACTAGACAAGCGGCTCGCAATAGTCTAAAATAAATAGCAAAAAGGAGGCTTCTTATGTCTGCGATTGCTTTCACCCTAGGGCCGTTCACGGTGCGCTGGTACGGCGTGCTGATTGTCGGCGGCATAATCCTGGCCGTTTTCATCAGCAGCCGTTTGGCTGCCCGCTGCAACATTCCCTTTGATTCGCTGCTGGATTTGGCGCTGGTCTGCGTACCGCTGGGCCTGCTCTGCGCCCGGCTTTATTACGTCGTTTTCAACTGGCCCTATTATAGCGCCCACCCGGAGCATATTTTAGCGATCTGGCGGGGCGGCCTGGCCATTCACGGGGCCATTTTGGGCGGCGCGCTGGGCGTGTGGCTGGTTGCGCACCGGCAAAAAATTCCATTTTTGCTTTGGGCCGATCTCATTGTGCCCGGCCTCATTCTGGCCCAGGCCATCGGCCGCTGGGGCAACTTTTTCAACCAAGAGGCCTACGGCTATGAAACCGACCTCCCCTGGGCTATGTTCATCGACGGCGCCTATCGCCACCCCACCTTTTTATATGAAAGCATTTGGGATGCGCTTGGCTTCGGCCTGCTGCTGACCCTCTCGCTGCGCCGCCCGCCCGCGCTCCGGCCCACGGGCAGCATCGCCGCCTGCTATCTTATCTATTATTCGCTGGGCCGCTTTTTTATCGAGCATTTTCGCACCGACAGCCTAATGTTCGGCCCCTTGCGGGCAGCCCAGCTTATCAGTATTATCGGTATGCTGCTGGGCGGACTGCTGCTATACTACAGTCGCCAAAACCAGACGCCCGCTGCCGGCAAATCGCAACCAAGGAGGGGTAAAAGATGAGTAACTCTCAGCCCGTTGCCTTAGTCACCGGCGGCAGCGGCGGCATAGGCCAAGCCATCGCTTTGCGCCTCAGCCAGGCTGGCTGCCGAGTAATTGTCCATTATTGCCAAAATAAAAAAGCCGCCGCCAATGTCTGCGCGCAAATCCAGGCCGGCGGCGGTCAGGCGCTCCTCCTCCAGGCCGACGTCAGCCAGCCGGAACAGGTCGCCGCCATGTTTGCCGCCGCCGAGGCCGCCTTTGGCCCCGTCGAAATATTAGTCAACAATGCCGGCCTTTCCCACTTCGGCCTAATTACGGATATTAGCCCGGCGGAATGGCGGCAACTTTTCGCCGTCAACGTAGACGGCGCTTTCCACTGTATCCAAGCCGCCCTGCCCAATATGGTGCACAACAAGCAGGGCTGCATCATTAACATTGCCTCCATCTGGGGCCTGGTCGGCGGCAGTTGCGAGGCCGCCTATTCCGCCAGTAAGGGCGCGCTAATTGCCCTAAGCAAGGCCCTGGCCAAGGAACTCGGCCCCTCCGGCATTCGCGTCAACTGCGTGGCCCCTGGGGTTATCGAAACCGCCATGAATGGCCGCCTGAACCCCGCGGAAATCGCCGCCCTGCGCGAAGAAACCCCGCTGGGCTGTATCGGCCAGCCGCAAGATGTGGCGGAGGCCGTGGCCTGGCTGGCCTCGGAAGAAGCGCGCTTTATCACCGGCCAAGTTTTAAGCCCCAACGGCGGCTTCACCATCTACTGATTTTAAGCCAGGGGCAGCAAATGCTTCCGACACAAATCAATAAACAGCTGCATAAGCGGGCTTACCCACTTGTTTTTATGCAGGCCGCAAACGGCCCGCAGCTCGGCCGCTGGTAGCACGGACCAATCCAGCGCAATTTCAGCCAGCCGGACGGACGCCAAATCCTCCTCCACGGTGAAGCGCGGCAAAAAGCTGAAGCCCAGGCCACCCGCCACCAGATTTTTAATAGTCGGTATGCTCCACAGCTCAATGGTGTGATCAAGCCGAATTTGCTTCCGCTGCAAATACTCCTCAAAAATCTGCCGGAAGACGCAATCTGGCTCGTCAATGATGAAAGGCAGCGGCAGGGTTTGGTCAGAGGTGCTAAAATCGGCAAATTGCTCTTTCACCGTCGGCGCGGCCACCAACGCCAGCGGATAAACCCCCAAAGGAATCGTTTGCAGGCTGCTGCCAAAGCCGCCAATATCCTCGTAGAACAAACCCAAATCCAAACTGCCCCGCAAAAGCTCGTCCCGGATTTCACAGCAAGTTATGGAGCGCAGAAACAGCCTGGCCCGCGGCGCTCGCTGGTGAAATTCCTGCAAAACCGGCGGCATTTTGTAGCAAAGCAGCGTTTCCCCCAACCCGATATGCAAATCCCCCTGACACTCCGCCACGTCGGCCTGAAAATTTTGCATTTTATCCACCGCCGCCAAAACCTCGGCGGCATAAGGCACCAACTGCCGGCCGGCTTGGCTTAAAACCATGCGCCGGCCAATTTTTTCAAACAAAGCCGCTCCCAGCTCCTGCTCCAGCTGGCTCATCTGGAATGTGATGGTCGATTGCGTGTAATTCAGCCGCTCCGCCGCTTTGGTGAAGCCGCCCTCCTGCACCACAGTCTGAAAGGTGCGCAAATATTTTAAATCCATTTGCCCCTCCTGTCCCCATTTTACTTCAATAATTTTGAAGCAAAACATCAAAAGTTTCAATTTGACTAAACATTTCTTTTGTAGTATTATATAACAAAAGGAGCGTGATTTCAAGTGTCAATTTTATTTTCTGTTATAGCCTCTTATTTCCCTTATGCCGCCGTCACGGCGTTCACACCCGGCCCCAACAATATTCTGGCCCTGCACTCCATCAGCCAACAGGGCTGGCGACGCGGCCTAGGCGTAATCTTCGGTATTCTGGCCGGCTTCTTCTGTGTTATGCTGGTTTGCGCCGGCAGCTGTTGGGGCTTGGCGCAGCAACTGCCAACCCTCACCAGCTGGCTAAAATATCTCGGCGCCGCCTATATATTCTGGCTGGCCTGGCATATTGCCAGCAGCAAACCAACCGCTGAGGCAGAGGCCTCCGGCCAGCAAACCGGTTTTTGGCAAGCCTTTGGTTTGCAATTCCTCAACGTAAAAATCATTATGTACGGTATCACCATTTTCACCGCTTATGTGCTGCCCAGCAGCAACGCCACCGTTTTTGTGTTGGCGAATTGTCTGGCCCTCACCCTAATCGGCGCGGCCGGCTTCCTCACCTGGGGCTGGGCGGGCGGCCTCTTCTCCAGCTTTATCAACCGCCATTTCCGCCCATTCAATTTGGCAATGGGCGCGGTGCTGGCCCTGTGCGGCCTGGGCCTGCTGGTCTAAATCGGCTTCGTCAATCACTAAGGATCCACACAAAAATGACCTCTCAACAATGAGAGGCCATTTTTATTATCTTTTCTTATTAGCACAGCCATCAAGCAAATCACAGCGCACGCCTCTAGCTTGCAGGGCAGCCGCCATATCCGCCGGATAAGGCAGCTTGGCTGTGCCATAGCCCTTATAAAGCACAGTTTTGGTTTTGCCGCTTTGCCGAAAAACCTTCACCGTCAAGCCGTAAGACATTCTATGCTCCAGCTCCCAGGAGCTATATTTCAATTCCACACGGTCAATTTCTGCAAGCGGCACCGGATAGGGCAGGCCTGTGTTCAGAACCAAATTATCCCCGTCAAAGAAGAACGGCCCGCCGCCCTTTCTGTCCGGATATTTTCTTCTGCTGATTAACATATAGACCACAAATGCCAGCACCGCCGCCGTTGGCAGAAAAGTGAAAACAAACGAAATCATCTATTAGTAATCCGCCTTTTCCTCACGGATAAACTCGCAGTCAGGCTGCAAATCATCGCGCACAGAGCCTTTCCACAACGGAATGCCGTAGTGATAAGCCGCCTTAGAAATCATATGACCGCCCACCGGCGAAGAGATAGCAATAAACAGCAGAGCCAGCAGGCTTTGCACGCAAATGCCCACGCCGGACCAGGAAAAATAGATAAAGGCCGCCAACATAAAACAGATAATACCCATAGTACTGCCTTTGCCCAAAGCGTGCATGCGGCAGTAGGTATCAGGGAAACGCAAAATACCAACTGCTGCGCCCAGCAAAAACATTGCGCCGGCCAAAACCAAAAGCGACACCAAAATCTCCAACAACAAGGTCATTTCAACGCCCCCTTATTTGTTCCGCTTGCTGCGGTTCAGCTGCTTGCGCACATTGCGCACATTCTTCTCCGCAGTTTTTTGAATAGCAGCTTCCGCCTTTTGCTGAATAACCTCGGCAGCGTCGGCCTCTTTTTTCAAATCCTCGGCCTCTTCCACGTTCAAAATAATATTGGTGTTATTCACAATATTACCGCTTTGGATATATTTGCTCAAGGCCACCATACCAATAAAGCCCAAAATGGCAATCACCAATACGCAGGACATATATAAATCTGTGCCTTGGCGCATGGAGTAAATCACGATAAGCGCCATAACCGTTATGCCGCAGGAGTCCATAGCCACCGCCCGGTCGGCCATTGCCGGCCCGCGCAGCACCCGATACAAAAACGCCAAAAAGTTAAAGGCGCAAATCACCATAGCAATATCGAGGCAAACCGAAAGCATATCCAGGTTTGCTAAAAAAGCGTTGTCAGTAGCTTCACCAGCCAAAGTTCTCAGGATGCTCACGGTTCATACACCTCCAAAATTTTCTTTTCAAAGGTATCCTTAATGCTGGCAATCACATTTGCTTCATTATCAATGTTCAGACAATGCACATACAAAAACTTATTGTCAGTGGAAACCTCCACAGTCAAAGTGCCAGGCGTTAAGGTCACCATATTTGCCAAGGTGGTAATCCAAAACGGCCCCTCAATATCAATCGGCACTTTGATAATGCCAGGCTTGATGTTAAGCTTGGGTGAAAAAACCTTTGCCAAAACCGTCAGGTTGGCAATCAGCAGCTCCCAGCAAAAGATAAAGAACAGCTGAATCAAGGGCCAAAAATGGCGGATATTGATGTGCAGGTTGCGCAAAGAGCGCTCACCGTAAAGCTTCATAATAATTACGCCTATGATTATGCCCGTCACAAAAGCAGGCAAAGTCACCTCGCCGGTCAGGCCCACCCAAACCAGCGCCAGCACCAGGTATAATAACACTTTAACCAGCATAACACTGCCTCCTCACTGGCCGTCAGCCCCGAATGCCGGGCACTGCCATAACGGCGTTGATATAAATTTCCGGGTTCATCAGCTGATTGGCCGCCCGCAGCACCACGTCCAGCACCGGCTGCGAGGCCACGCCCAAACCAACCGAAACCAGCACCAGCACAAAACAGCTGGGCAACAGCTTGAGATAGTTAATGCTGGCCGCTTTTTCTGGCAAAGGCTTCGGCTCGCCCCAGAAAGTATAGAAGAAAATCTTAACCATTGAGAACAGGGTGAAAAAGCCGGTTATCAAGGCCGCGGCCATAATCCAGTAATTGCCCACCTCCACGGAGGCCTTCAACAGCACAAATTTGCTAAAGAAGCCGGAAAGCGGCGGCACGCCAGCCAATGACATTGAAGCGGCAAAAAAGCCCCAACCCAGCCAAGGATATTTACTCAGCAAACCACCCATCTTTTTCAGCTCGCCGGTGCCGGTAATCTCTTCGGTAGCGCCCTCAAACAGGAACAGGCCGGTTTTTACCACCATATTATGTACAATGTGCAGTATGGAGCCGGCCAAACCCCAAACGGTGTAAAGGCCCAGACCCATAATCATATAGCCCACCTGGCTGATGATATGAATGGACAAAATGCGCTTAAAGTTAAACTGTGATACCGCACCAAAAACGCCCAACATCATCGTAAGAGCAGCCACAATCAAAATGATATTGTGGGTATAGCTCACATTGCCCACAAAAATCAAGGTGAAAACGCGCAGCATAGAGTAAACGCCAACCTTGGTCAGCACGCCGCCAAACATAGCCGCAATCGGCGCCGGCGGCTCCACATAGGTGCGCGGCAGCCAGAAGTACAGCGGGAAAACCGCGCCCTTCAAGCCAAACACCACGAAGAAAATCATCGCGCAAACGGTTATCAGGCTTTGGTCCTCCAGGGTGGCAATTTTGGCCGCCAAATCTGCCATGTTCAGGGTGCCCATCATACCATAAAGCAGCGCCAGGGCGATTACAAACACGGTGGAGGAAAGCATATTCACAATCAGATATTTGAACGACTCCCTAAGCTGCCCGTGGGAGCAGCCCAAAACGCAGAGCACGTAGCTGGCCATCAGCATAATTTCAAACATTACATAAAGGTTGAAAATATCGCCGGTGACGAACGAGCCGTTCACACCCATCATAATACAGAACCAAACCGGATAAAAGTAGTTCTCCTCGCGGGCGCTGTCCAGAGAAACAAAACTGAAGTACAGGCAAGCGGCCGAAACCAAGGAAACAGCCGTCACCATAATCGCCGAAAGCATATCTGCCGCCAGGACAATGCCAAACGGCGCGGCCCAACCGGAGGCCGTAAACACCAGGACTGTTTCGCCATCAATAACCCGGCTGAAAATGCACACCGCAACCCCAAATGAAGCCAGGGCCGAGGCCGCAGCCACCACTCTCTGCAATCTAATATCGCGCCCATGCAGAAACATACAAATGATGGCGGTCAGCATCGGGATAACGATAGGCAAAGTAATCAAATTAGTGCTCATCCAAATTACCCCTCATTTGCTCAGTATCGTCCACACCCAGCTCCTGATAGCAGCGATACGCCAACACCAGGGCAAAAGCTGTGGTGGCAAAGCCAATTACAATAGCCGTCAGAATCAGCGCCTGCGGAATCGGGTCAACATAAACCGGATTTTCCACGCCCTCCACCACAATCGGCGGGGCGCCCCGCTTCAGCTTACCTACAGTCATCAGCATCAACAGTGTGCCATGCGACATAAAGGCCGAACCGATAATAATACGCAACAGCTTGCGGCTCAGCATCATATATGTACCGATTGCAAACAGGATGCCGATTAAGATTGAAATTAACAGTTCCATAAGCCAAGACCTCAACAAATTTTATTTGTTTTCACCAATGTTCATAATAATTGTTAGGCAGGTGCCAATAACAACCAAAAACACCCCGAAGTCAAAAACCGAAGCCGAGGTCAGTTCCCAATCGCCGAAAAAAGGCAGGGGCACGTGACCAAAAGCGTGCGTTAAAAAGGGTTTGCCCAAAAACGCGCCGGCCAGGCCGGTGCCCAACGCACAGCTTAAACCAACCGGCAGAAACATGCGGTAGTTCACCTTGGTGTTAGCCACAAAGGGCCGGCCAAAGCAAAGATACATCAGCACCATGCCACCGGAAACCATCAACCCGGCGATAAAACCGCCGCCGGGGGCATTGTGCCCGGCTACCAGAATATACAAGCTGGTGAGCATAATGAACCAAATCAAGATTAGGGAAGCAGTTTTCAGCAAAATGTTGTTAATACCGCCCCGCTTCGGCTGATAGTTTTTTTCCACAGCCTCCAGCATCTTACTGGTTTCAATACGCTCCTTGCGGCTTTCCGCAACCGATTGCACCTCGCCCAGGTTGGTTAAATTGGAATTTTGCTCACTCATCATTATCTCCCTCCTTGCAATCGCTTAAAGCGGACTAATCGGGAAATCGTCATCCTGAAAATAGGTGTCCGTCTGAATAACCACCGTGTCGTTGCCGCTATCGTTAAAGGCAGTGGCCCCCTCGTGGTCGTGCTGCATGCCGTGGCGATCGTAAAGGTGCTCGCGCCCCAGCTTAATCATCACAAACACGCCGATAGCCGCCAAGCTGAGCACGGTTATCTCGCCCATGGTATCAAAGCCACGGAAGTCAACCAGCGTCACATTGACGATGTTGTTGCCGCCGGCCAAAGGCAGGGCGTTGTCGTTGTAGTACCAGGCAATGCTCTCAAAGAACTTACAGCCCTGGCCCAGCATCGTCACGGTGAAAGCCATAAAGCCCACCAGCACGCCCAAAATCGCATTGATCGTGCGCCGGCCATTCGGCATCGGCGGATTATCCGCAATCATACCGTAAGGCAGCTTGTAAAGCACC
Organism: Bacillota bacterium; assembly: GCA_021769035.1. Taxonomy (GTDB): domain Bacteria; phylum Bacillota; class Dehalobacteriia; order UBA4068; family UBA4997; genus Avidehalobacter. Next base: position 14,594 of record JAETTP010000026.1, read on the forward strand.
AGCAGATACAGCACCGTGCTGATGGTTTCCACCATCAACTGGGTCAGCGCCAAATCCGGGGCGCGCATAATTACAAAATAGAAAGAAACGCAGAAGCCCACCACGCTGAGGGCCAATATTGCCCAGATACGCCGCTTGAACACGCACACGCCCAAGGCGGCCAGGGAGGCAACCACCGCCAGAGAAATCTCCAGCAAATCCACCGGAGCCAAATCGGATATATCAATGTGGCTCCAAGCGTTGTAATGAATCATTGTGCCCAAAATGAACAGCAACGCGCCGCTCACCGTCAGGGCCATATAATCGGAAAGCTTACCATTAATATGCCAGTTGGTGAACTTAGCCGCCACATCCGGCAAACCATGCAGGAAAGTCTGATAAGCGCTTTCGGCGCCAATCCGGCTTTTGTAGGACAAAAACAGGTTCTTCACCCAGTCATAGTTAAAGTACACGCCCAGGCCCAACAAAATCACGATACAGGTCATCATAAAGGCCGGGGTTACGCCGTGCCAGAAAGCAATATGCAAATGATATTCTGCGCGGGTCACGGAGAAAATCGCCCCGCTGATTAAATTATCCACAAACACCTGCGGCGCAAGCGCCACGATGATATTCAAGCTGACCAGGCACAGCGCCGGCAACAACATGCCCCAGCCGGTTTCCTTGGGATATTTGGGAGAAGTCGTCGTCACCTGCTTGCCAATGAAAATCTTGAAGAAGAAAGCAATCGAATAAACAAAAGTGAAGATGCTGGCAAACACAGCAAAAAACGGAATAAGATAGGCCAAATCGCCCATAAAGGCCAAGTTGGAAGCATGCGCCTCCGCCGCAGCCTCCAGGAACAGCTCCTTGCTGAGGAAGCCGGAAAACGGCGGCAGGCCGGCCATGGAAAACGAACCAATGCAAGCCACCAAAGCCGTAATCGGCATAACCTTAGCCAGGCCTTTTAGCAAGCGCACGTCGCGGGTGCCGGCTTGGTGGTCAACAATACCCGTCATCAGGAACAGGCTGCCCTTAAAGGCCGAATGGTTGAGCAGGTGGAAAAGACCCGCTGCAATGGCGGCCTTGGTGCCAAAGCCAAACAATGAAATAATCAAACCCAGCTGGCTAATGGTGGAATAGGCCAAAATGCCTTTCATATCAAACTGACGAATCGCCATCAAGGAACCGAATGTCAAGCTGGCCAGGCCCACCACGGTGATAATACCGCCCCAAAGAGCTGTACCGCCCAAAATCGGGGTCATCCGAGCAATCAGGTAGATGCCGGCCTTAACCATAGTGGCCGAATGTAAATAGCAGCTAATCGGCGTGGGCGCTTCCATAGCGGTGGGCAGCCAAATATGTAGCGGCACCTGAGCGCTCTTCACAAAAGCGCCAATCAGCAGCAAAATAACAATAACCGGGTAAAGCGGGCTGGCATGCAGCACGTCGGAGGCAGCCAACAAATCGTCTATGTTCAGGCTGCCGGCCACATTCTGCATCAGCAGGATAGCCGCCAAAATGCAGAAGCCGCCGCCCATCGTAAGCAACAGGGCTTTCTGCGCGCCCAAGCGCGGGTTGTCCTTTTCATACCAAAAGCCAATCAACAGGAATGAGGAAACCGAAGTCAGCTCCCAGAAGAGATACATGCACACCAGGTTGGTTGAGGTGCACACGCCCAACATCGCGCCCATAAACAGCATGATAAAGGTGTAAAAATTACCCAGGCGTTCATTATGGTGCAGATAAAAGATGGAATAAATCATCACTGCCGTACCAATGCCGCTGATAAGCAGCACAAACAGCAGGGAAAGCCCATCCAAGCGCACGGCCAAATCCACGCCAAGCCAGGGTATCCAGGCCACTGAAGTGGCAATCTGCTCGCCGGCGTTCACCCGCGGCAGTAATGACAAAAATGACACAAACAGACCAAGCGGCACCAGTGTTGCCGCCCAACCCAATTTTGTGCGCAAGATTTTATAGAGCAACGGCATCAAAAAAGCCGCCGCAATGGGGAGTAAAACCAAGCCCAAAAGCATCTACAGCACCTCCGTTGTTGCCAAAAAGTCCTGAGAAAAAAAACTCATGCAGAGTACCTACCGGGGCCACATCTCCATGTTTTTATTTATATAAAGTATAGCACTATGTTCAAAAAAATTCCAGTGTTTTTGCAAAAAAAATTGGCTTTTTACAAAAAAAATTTTGTCTTTCTGGCAATTTATCCCTCAGGCAAAGCGGCCTTTGTCAAGGCAAAAAATCCACTTCCGGCTTAAAGCAAAAAAATTGCCGCAGAGCGCATTTTTTTGCTTTAAGCCTCTTTACATCGGCCGCTTTTTGTGCTATAATCTATAGGCTTATAAATATTAATGTAAATTACATTAATGTAGATTACGCCCTGTTCGTTTGGGCGAGCTAATATCGCCTGCCAAGCAGCGGAAAGAGGTGAACAATATGAAAGAAGGTATCCATCCCAAATATCAGGAGGTTGAGGTGACCTGCGCCTGCGGCAACAAGTTTATGTCCGGCTCCACCTCCAAGGCGATTAAGGTGGAAGTTTGCTCCAAATGCCATCCCTTCTACACCGGCAGCAAACGTTTAATGGTTGAAGCCGGCGGCCGGGTTGATAAATTCAAGAAAAAATACGGCATGCAATAGTTTCAAGAGCAAGATTTTACGGGCGGTGAGATTTTTCTCGCCGCCCTTTTTGGAAAGAATTTACAGTGAAGTTGCGATTTATTGCTGCAATTAAAAAGTGAGGTGTATTTATATTATGAAGAAACAGGCAGCCGCCCCGGAATATTTCGGCGGCCAGGCCTTGATTGAAGGCGTGATGATGCAGGGCAATGCGGGTTACTCCGTAGCGGCCCGCACCCCGCAGGGGCGTATCGTTTGCAAGCAGGAACGCCGCCAACGCCTGAAAGACCGCGTCCCTCTGTTGGGCCTGCCCCTGCTGCGCGGCGTGGTGGCTTTTTGCGAATCTATGTACGTCGGCTTCGGCACCCTCACCTGGTCGGCCTTTCAGGCCGGCGAGGAGGAGGAAGAGCAGCTCAGCTGGAAGGAAATGGCCGTGGCCATCGTCAGCGCCTTGCTGCTCACTATTCTCTTTTTCGTGATTTTGCCGGTGTTCGCCGCCTCCTTTTCCCTGCAATATGTGGGCCCATTTGGCCGCAGCCTGCTGGAGGGCCTGATCCGCATTGCCCTCTTTCTGGCCTACGTTCTGGCAATCAGCCGTATCCCGGACATCGCCCGCGTCTTTCAATATCACGGGGCGGAGCATAAAACCATCAACGCCTGGGAAGCCGGCCTGCCGCTGACCGTGCCCAACATCAAGCGCCAGTCCCGCCTGAATTGCCGTTGCGGCACCAGCTTCATTTTTATGAGCCTGTTGATGATGGTTGTAGTTTTCACCTTTATCGGCAACTACAACCCGGTGCGGCGCATTTTAACCAAAATTGTAGTAATGCCCCTGGTTATGGGCATATCCTACGAGGTTTTCCGCCTGCCCCTGCGTTATCCCAACAATCCGCTGGTGCGCATACTGACTGCGCCGGGCCTCTGGTTGCAGCGGATTACCACCCAGGAGCCGAACGCCGCTCAAATTGAGGTGGCCATCGCCGCCCTGTTGCAGGTGCCGGAATTTCCGGGCGCCAAGCTGGCTGAAAACAAACTGCCCGCCGGGGTTATCAATGAAGCCGAGTTGCAGAAGCTGCAAAACGCTCCCAGGCAAACCCAGACGGCCTGATATAGTCGTTATATATAAATAGGTAGAAATAAGTTATTGAGGTAATATATTAATGTTAGAAAAACTTGCATCGCTGGAGGCTCGCTACAACGAGCTGACCGAGGAAATTGCCAAGCCGGAGGTTATCGCCGACCAAACCACCTGGCAAAAGCTGATGAAAGCCCACGCCGATTTGGAGCCCGTAGTGGAAGCCTATCGCGCCTACAAGGCGGCGCTGGAGGCGGTGGACGAAGCCAAGGGAATTTTGGAGGAAGAAAAAGACGCAGAGCTGCGGGAGCTGGCCCAAATGCAGATGGACGAACAGCGCGAGGAGGCCGCTCAGCTGGAGCAACAACTGAAGATTTTGCTGCTGCCCAAGGATCCCAACGACGACAAAAACGTAATTTTGGAAATCCGAGCCGGCACCGGCGGCGAGGAAGCCGGGCTTTTTGCCGGCGATTTGCAAAAGATGTACAGCCGCTACGCCGACCGCATGGGTTGGCGGCAGGAAATCCTTTCCTCCAGCTACACCGATTTGGGCGGTATCAAGGAAATGGTGATTCTGCTGGAGGGCCGCGGCGCATACAGCAAGCTGAAGTTTGAAAGCGGCGTGCACCGGGTGCAGCGCGTGCCGGAAACCGAATCCGGCGGCCGTATCCACACCTCCGCTGCCACGGTGGCCGTGCTGCCGGAAGCCGAGGAGGTGGAGCTGGAGTTTGCCCCCGGCGACGTCCGGGTGGATTTGTTCTGCGCCAGCGGCCCCGGCGGCCAATGCGTCAACACCACCCAAAGCGCGGTACGCCTCACCCATATTCCCACCGGCATTGTCGTCAGCTGCCAGGATGAAAAAAATCAGCACAAAAACCGCGAAAAAGCGGAAAAGGTGCTGCGGGCCCGCGTGCTGGAAAAAATGCAGCAGGAAGCACATGGCTCCGAGGCTGATTTGCGTAAAAGCATGGTGGGCAGCGGCGACCGCTCCGAGCGTATCCGCACCTACAACTTCCCCCAGGGCCGCGTTACCGACCACCGTATCGGCCTGACCCTGCACAAGCTGGACGCTATTTTGCAGGGCTTCCTGGACGAAATCATCGAAGCCCTGATAACCACCGACCAGGCAGAAAAGCTGAAAGCGGTGGAGTAAGGCTTTGACACTATGCCAACCCTAAACGAAATATACCAACAATGCCTGCGCCTTTTGCCGGCCGCCGAGCACGAGGTTCTCTGGCTGTGCAGCCATTTCAGCGGCCTGCCCAAAAGGGAAATTGCCCACAGCCGGCAGGAGCTGCCGCCGGAGCAGGCGGAACAAATTTTGACCGCCTGCCGCCGCCGGGCCGCCGGGGAGCCGCTACAATACATCACCGGCTTGCAGCCCTTTTGGGATTTTGAGCTAATTGTCACGCCGGAGGTGCTGATTCCCCGCTGGGACAGCGAGGCCGTGCTGGAACAGGCCCTGAAGCTGCTGCCCCCAAACACACCGCTGCAAGCGGCAGATATTTGCACCGGCAGCGGCGCTTATGCTCTGACCATTAAAAAGGAGCGACCCCAAGCCACCGTCACCGCCTGCGATATTAGCCCGGCAGCCTTGGCGGTAGCCCGGCAAAACGCCGCCAAATATGCCCTAGAGATTGATTTCCGCCAGGGAGATTTACTCTCTGCCCTGCCCGCGCCGGAGCTGCGGCAATACGACTTAATCGTCAGCAACCCACCCTACGTGGAAGACAACGCCAGTCTGCCGCCAGACGTGCAGCAGGAACCGCCCCTGGCCCTTTTCGGCGGCCCGGACGGCCTGGATTTTTACCGCCGCCTAGTCCGCGAGGGCGTGCAGGCTTATCTCAAGCCCGGCGGCTGGTTGCTGCTGGAAATCGGCTGCCAGCAGGCCGCGCCGGTAAGCGCGCTTTTGCAGCAAGCCGGCTTTGTGGATATTCAAACCGGGCAGGATTTGGCCGGCCTAGACCGCTGGGTGCAGGGCCGCCGCCCCATCAAATAACCAACAGGGAGGACGACTTTATTAAAACCGCAATCATCTATTGTTCCCGCCATCAAGGTAACACTAAAAAACTGCTGGACGCTATTGCCAGTCAGTATCCCGTAGAGCTTTTCAACGTTCTTGAGCTAAAAGACAGTATCGACTGGGCCGCCTATGACGTTGTCGGTATTGCTTCCGGCGTTTTTATGGAAAAATTTTACAAACCCATACTTAAATATGCCCGGCGCTTTATGCCCAACGGGCAGCGCATTTTTATCCTTTTCACCTCCGGCGCGCCCGGCGCGGCCCGCTTTAAAAAACTACAGGAAATCGCCGACATGAAAAACGCCCCTATCCTTGGCGTTTACGGCTGCCGGGGATATTACAACTTTTTCCCCGTTTCCCTGCTTGGCGGCCGCCGGCAGGGCCACCCCAATCAGGAGGAAATCAACGGTGCGGTTGCTTTTTACGCTGATTTATGCCGTCAGTTTGCGGAAAACGATTTTCACTATCAGCAGATCATTCACACTAAAATTTAAGCCGCCGGCGGCCATTTAACCGAAAGGAGGGCCGAGCAAATGCAAACCACATTGTTAGATTACTTTCCAGAGCGCACCGTGGGCAACGGCGCGGCCCTGCTGCAAGCCGGCCGGCTGGTGGCTTTCCCAACGGAAACGGTCTACGGCCTGGGGGCGGACGCCCGCAACGCCGCCGCCGTGGCCCAAATTTATCAGGTGAAAGGCCGCCCCTCCGATAACCCGCTGATTGTGCACATCGCCGAGGAACGGCAGGCCGAGGAACTGGCTGAGGTTTCGCCATTGGCCCGCCATCTGATGGCCGCCTTTTGGCCGGGCCCGCTCACCCTGGTGCTGCCGCTGCGCCCCGGCTCACTGCCTGCTGTCACCACCGGCGGCCTTAACACCGTGGGCCTGCGCATGCCTGCCCACCCGGCGGCCTTGCAACTGCTGCGAGAGGCCGCCCTGCCAGTGGCCGCGCCCAGCGCCAACCTCTCCGGCCGGCCCAGCCCCACCGAGGCCGAGCATGTGTTAACGGATATGCAAGGCAAAATCCCGCTAATCATCAACGGCGGAGAGTGCTTGGCCGGACTGGAATCCACCGTTTTGGATTTAGCCTCGCCGGTGCCGGCCATTTTGCGCCCCGGCGTGCTGACCGCCGCCGACCTGACCGAATTTCTGCCCGGCCTAAGCGAGCAAACCAGACTGCCGGACGGCGGCATTGCCCGCGCGCCTGGCATGAAATATCGCCATTACGCACCGCAGGCCAAGGTGCTACTCTGCCCACCGCAGCAGCTTTACCAAACCTACTGCCAACATTACCAGCAAATGGTGGAGGCCGGCAACGAGCAGCCGCGTATTGCGGTGCTGGCTACTATGCAGGGATTGACCGGACTGGCCCAAGCCGAGCAATGCTTTCTGCTGGGTGAAAATTTGCTGCAAGTGGCCCAAAATCTGTTTGCAGCCCTACGCTGGACGGACGAAATTCAGGCTGATTTGGTGCTGGCCGAGGCTTTCCCGGAGCAAGGCGTGGGCATAGCGATTATGAACCGGCTGAAAAAAGCGGCCGGTATAAATTAGTTTCCTTATAAAACAAACAAACCAAACCTGACAAAAATCGGGTTTGGTTTGTTTTATATTAGGCAGTTTCACACCGCTTTACTCAATTTTGCTCACTATGTAGCCGCAGCTTTCCACCGCGGCCGTTAAAGTCCCGTCCGCCAAGGGAGCCGCCAAAAACACCTCGGCAAAAGGCTCTTTAAACTCCACCGCCTGCACCTCTGGCAGGCGCAGCAAGGCCGCCTCCAGCGCCCCGCGGCCGGCCTTGTCCGCCGGCCCCTCAAGGTAAAGGGCTTTGTAATCCAGCCGTTCAATTTTGAAAATCACCGGACGGGTGCCATCGGAGCAACAGGCAATCATCACCCGCTCGTCATTCATCCAGCCGCGCATAATAGAGCCGCCTTGCAGACCGGTGTAAATATAGCGAGCAATCGCGTCCCAAGCCTCGGAACAATGCGGAAAAACCGGGCCGCCCGCCACAGCCGCCGCAGTTTTTAACGTTTGACGCAAACTGTTCAGCCCTATATGCCAAAAATCGTCCGCCGTGCCGTAACGCTCAAAAATGAACTCATCACCAACGTTATAGCACGGGCACATTCCCGCTTCCGGGTCCGCACAATATTGCGCCTGCAAATCCGGATAAAGCTTTTTGTCGATAACAGTCACCTTAACCTTATGCTGCATAGCCAAGGCCTCCTTTTCATTTATAAGCCGGCGCGGTAATTGTCAACCGCCTTATCCAACCATTAAATGCGTATTATATCAAACATTAAACCTAAACACTATAAACCGAACTTTCATCATGTCTATACAGTTCCGTCCTTTCACATTAAGTTGAATTTCTTCTACTTTACCAGTTCAATATATACCATAAAATCCAGATTGCGTCAAGGGGTTAGGGGTGATGGTAGGGGTTCAAAGCCTGTTTGGGAAACCTTGTTAATTACAGGCGGCGAACCCCTATAATAATTATCTATTCTCTATTAGAGTTAAGCGTACTAAAACAAAAAGGATATAGGAAAAAGGGAACGGAGGGATTGTAAACATGGAAAACATGGAACATACGCCTGTTGTAAAGGAAGTAACACAGCGTCATATAGGAAAAGTACATGGAAACGTAAAACGGAATGACGAAATGGTTATGAACTATCTGAAACTGCTTGCAAACGGCATTGTAAAGAAACGCCTGTCGCCTTATGAAGCCCATATAATAAGGGAACGAAAGAACCGTCTGGAAAATTGTAACCGATTCTGGTCTATGGAGACCTATGAAGCCAGTCATGTAAGAGTATTATTGAGAACCTTTTTATGTAAGGACAAATTTTGCAGTAATTGTAATCAGGTTAAGAAAATGTTACTGAAAAACCGTTTTCTGCCCTATATGGAACAATATAAGGATTCTCTGTATCATATGGTGCTGACCGTTCCAGACTGTAGCAGTGAGGAATTGAGGGAAACCATACAGCACATGGCTTACTGCTTCAAAACTCTGGTAACGTATCTAAACGGCAACAAAAAAGTGAAGGGGATAGACCTTATACAGTATGGCTTTCAAGGTTGTATCCGTTCCTTGGAAATCACATACAGAGAAGATGTCTACCACCCTCACTTTCATGTAGCCGCTGTTTTGGGGAACGGCGGCATTGAAGAAAAATATATTGTCAACCAGTTTTCGGGTACTGGAAACCGCCTTTTTTCTGACTTTGAATCCATTATCCAGCGAATATGGTGGCTCTTAGTCAACGGAAAGCGGCTTACCTCTGATAATATCTTAGTGGAGAACAATTCTTCTGGGCGATATAGCTGTATCGTGGATAAGTTTCAGCCAGAGGACTATCAGAAGCTATTCGGATATATGACAAAAATGTACTCCGAGGATAACAGCCTTATGAGGTATGACAACTTTAAAACTCTGTATTATGCCCTCTCCCACATCCGTCAGATACAGGGCTATGGCGTATTCTATAATGTAAAGGAACTGAATACAGAAGCCTATACCGAACAGGAGTACCAGACATTGGAAAGCTACCTTGTCTGTAAAGAAAAGCCCGTCTGCTCCTATGAGCCGTTAAGCCGCCTAACTGGCGATGAAAAGTATATCGTGCTGAAAACAAAGCACCGAAAATAAAATTTATTTTAAACTTGAGGTTTTATTTTAAATGAAGTTTATGGGCGAAAATAGTTTTAAACTTATTTTAAAGTAGACTGGAAACACTGTTTTCGTTCAAACAGATAGATAGCGATTGAGTTTAAAATAATTTTACAGACAAGGGGGCTGTGTAATGGAACGATATATCACAGATATGATTTACACTCATACGGTTACGGAAAAGGCGGCAGAAATCGAGTTGAGGGAAAAACAGATTTATACAAGGCTCTCTGCTCTTATCTCTGGCGAGGAATACCTACAAATTGAAGAAGAATTGAACCGTTTCTATAATGAGCTAGAAAGAGAGGGGTTTTGTAAGGGATTCAGCGAGGGAATACGGTTTATGTTGAAATGCTTATGACTATGCCAGTCACAGGGTTAAGGATTTTAGGCGGTTTGTAAGCGGAATGCGGAATAAAACAACATATGAACCGCTGTAAGGAATCTTCCTTGTAAGCGATTAGGGAGTGACATTTTTGCCGTATGGATTCTCTATCAGCCTTTGCAGGACGGAAATAAGATTTTTACAGGGCTTGTAAGCGGCTAAAGTTGCTTCTTATGGATAGGAAAGCCCTAAAATTGCGTTCTAAGGCTCATTCAGCGGCAAATGGAGTTATTCTCAGTCAAGCGGTTAAAATGCGTTAGCGGTGATTTCTGGTCATTTAAAATGGGGAAGAATCTCGTCAAGAGGTATCTTCCCCATCACTGTATCATTTAAGAATTTTCGTCCAGATAACCAAACATAAGTTTTACCATATTGATTGCCAGGGCTTTTTGTTCCTCTGTTCTGCCGTCCATCAGTTGACACCATAGCCGATACTGACCGTCACTGTCTGAAACGATTGAATCAGACAGCAGATAATCTATCGTGACGCCTAAACGGTTGGCAACTGCTGCCAAATTTTCTAATGTTAAACTGCGTTCCCCACGCTCAATCTGCCCGATATAGGCGGTTGAAAGGTTTACATCTTCTGCCAGTTTTTCCTGTGTCAGATTCAGCTTTAGCCGTTCCTCACGAATACGCTTGCCTAATGCCTGTTGCTCCATGCGGTTTTCCTCCAATGCAAATAGTATATGTAAATGATACTAACTGCATATTCCGCAGGTAATCCGCACGTTGCGTTATTTATCTATGCTGTCAGTTGCTTTTTGCTATGCTCCATGCTAAAATGGTGCTATACGATTGGAGGTATGGCGCTATGAAAGTAATTTTGAGCAGAAAAGGCATGGACAGTAAATCGGGAGGTATGGCAAGCCCCATTTTACCAGACGGTACACTGTTATCACTCCCTATTCCAGATAAAACGGTAGGAACAGCATATAAGGATTTGTATTACAGAGGACAGAGTTTTGAGGAAGTCATCAATCAACTATGCCCCAAATTTGATTTTGACAAAAACCCGACCTGTCACCTTGACCCCGATATATACGAGGATATAGAAGACAGAACGGCAAACGCCGAATGGAAACCCGCATTTGGGCAACATGGCGTATCTGCCGTACATCTGGATAAATGGGGCGTAGGAGTGGGCGATATATTTTTATTTTACGGAATGTTTCAAAAGACAATGTATCAGCCCGATAAAACGCTGTGTTTTGTCCGTAACGCTCCTATTGTCCACATCATATACGGATATATGAAAGTTGGGGAAGTATTGAGGGAGAAACAGGAAATTGAGCGTTATTCATGGCACCCACACGGTGAAAACTCTGACCGCCCGAACAACCGCCTATATTTGCCCGATACATACGGCACATTCCAGTACGATGATTCTCTGGTGCTTACAAAAAAGGGACAGGACAATCGGCGGCTATGGGCTTTGCCTGCGTTCTTTGGTGAGGACGGTATTTCCATTTCATGGCAAGGCGATAACCGCCCTATGCTAAAGGACAGATACGCAGAATTAAATTCCGCTTGCAGAGGGCAGGAATTTATTGTAACCGCTTCTACTCCGAAACAGGAACAAAATTTATGTGACTGGGTGGACAGATTGATACAAAATCGGTAAGCATGGACGCTATATTCTGATTTATCCTAAGCGGCATTTATTGACAAAGAAATGAGGGATAACAACATGGAGAGATTCATTGAACAAAAAGAGAATTTTCCCCTCACCCAGAAATCGGTTGAGGAATTAGCCCTTGAAATGAATAAGGCTCTGGAAAATATATCGGAAGTGACAGAGGAAGAATTGATTGAAGATGATGCCGAGGGCGGATATTTTGATGATTTGGAGTATTATGAAGAAGATGATTAAATCGGGGGAGCAGCTATGGAAATAACGATTGAGCAAGTCAAAGAATTTGCGTGGCAGCAGTTGGACGCTATGTGGCATGATAATTCTGGAACGGCTACGGTTAATATGGTGAAGTTTACATATAAAGGTTATTGTGTCGTCAATCCGTGGATGGACGAAAAAACAGAAAAAGCTGTAGACCCTTACCAGTATTATGGGAAACAGCGAACGGAGCAGTTCATCAAAGAAGCTATCAAAACCATTCAGCATAACAGGGAAATTGTAAGAGAACACAGGAGATAAGAGAATGAAACATAGATTTATTGTTGTAGCCTTATTGGTAATAACACTTCTTTCAGGTTGTGGGAATACTCAGGCAACTGATGTAATATCAACTGAGGAAGTGCAAGTAACAGAAACACCTATACCAGAAAACAAAGAGATAACCATACCTGATAACTGGTGGAAAAATAAGCTGTATAGAGAGCAAACAGCGGGAACAGGAATGTACTTTTGGCTAGAGGAAATAGAAAACCGTCTTTTTATGGTGGTAAGCGGCATACCCAACGGTGATTTGTCTATGGAGTTATGTATTGGAATAATACCAAATACGATTGATAATTACACCGCCTATGATGATAACCACGTTCAGTTTCAAGTAGAATCAGATACGAACACAATACTATTATATAACCCAGATGTTGACCAGTGTGTTATTTACACTGATTCTAAATACGGTGGTTCTCCTATCGTTTCGGGAGTGTATGACCAAGTTTTACAGTATGAAGCAGAACAGAACACAGAACAACCAGAGGTTACACAGGAAGAACAGCCCCTACCTACACAAGAGCCAGAATTGCCTGATAAATCCCCCATAGAACAACAGCCTGATAATTTCTATACGGATGGCGATTATACTACCTATGGGAGATACCAATGCTTTGAAACAGACACTTTTGTAAGCGTGGAAACGCAGAACGGCTCACTGGTACTGTATTTTGAGCCAGAAGCAGAGACTTTTGTTTTTGACAGGAACGGAGCAGATACAGGTTGGGAGTTTATCAACTGGGAATTTGAGGACAGAGTATATACATCTGCCATTATTCAAGATAACGAAATGACTATATCATCTACAGAGCCTTGGAGATATGACGGGACATATATACAACTGCCCGATATAGGTACTGACGGAGAGGGGGAATAAAAATGTCCGCTGATTTGGAAAATGTGAATCATTTTAACTATATGACAAAAGACGGAAAAGTTTTCTGTAAACGTCAAAACAGGGTACAGAAAATAGCCCCAGAATATAAGGATTGCGACAAATGCCCTTATTTATTTGGCTCTCTGCAAGGGCAAGGTGTTGAGTGTATGTGGAAAGATATAAAGCCAGATTCCCCATTCGGTCATTATGTCTATGACCCACAGGAGGAATGTTTGAGAGTGTCAAAATTGATTACCAATGGAATTTTGGAGAAAGGATAACATTGATTATATGGAAGAAAACAGCCCCAAAGACCGTATCATAGCAGTCTCTGGGGCTATAGCTTTGTTACAAAATCAATATATTCTCATTTTCTGCATATCGAAATCTATAAGGTCACTGGAAATACAAAAACATTTTTTATAGTCTGGCTTAGAATAATAATCAAAGCAAACTTTGCATAAAGGCTCATTTGATTCACCATATGGCTTCAGTAAGCCCAATCGAAACAACGAAGAATAATATTCAGCCTTTCCACAACGTGAATCAAAGATTTCATCTTTGTAGATATTGTCTTTAAAATGCAAATATCGTTTATAAATAAACTTACTGTCCAAAAGATAGCACCATTTATCTACATGTCTTTTACCTGCATGTTTATCTGCATGTTCTATATCTGCATAGCCTATAGGAAATTGCACATCATCATAAGCTTGAAAGACGAGCGTCACATCATGTTGCTCACCCTCTTCAAAACAACTCCCGACTCCCTCGCATTTTTGCAGTGTATCATTGATGATATACAAAAATTGATGTGCTCTATCCACCTCCAGATGGATTCTTTTAATAGCAACATCTGCCTTAAAATATTCTGTTCTTTTTTCACCCAACCAATTCTCTTTTCTACTCAGATACATAAATTGACCTCCTTTTGATTTTCCGCTCATCTTTATTGAGCCACTCGTAAAATTTATCCCTTGATACAACCATTCGTTTGTTAAGATGAATTGTC
>JAETTP010000001.1 GCA_021769035.1 Bacillota bacterium
CTTAATTCATTCCACTATTATTATACCACTAACCCCCACCGTTGTCAAGCGGCATACTCCCATATTTATTTTTCACCCAAAATCTTCCATTTTCGCCCAAGCTATGCTATAATATAATTAATTCTATCGCCTCAGGCAAAAGGAGGTGAGAATAATGAGTCTATTTTTTTCCATATCCGCTGCCGTAGTGGCAAACGTAATTTCCTATTACATTTGCAAATGGCTGGAGGACAGAAAATGGCGATAGCAGCCTGGGCCTAAGCAGTGCCTATAAACTGAATAGAAAAACCCCGGAGGCCTAATTCCGGGGTCTTTCGCTGTGCATTTTGTGATTCAATGAGTCTATTTTTTAATTTCCACATTCATATTATACCACTAACCCCCGCCGCTGTCAACTCCTTTTTCAGTAGAAAAAAACCCCCGTTGCCGCGGGGGTTTTCGTTTCCGTACATGCCTAACTTTTTTCTAACTCTTTTGTTCATTACTATTATACCACTAAACCCCGCCTTTGTCAATACAAAAACCAGCCTCCCATTTCTGGGAGGCTGGTTTTATCTTTGTGCTTTGCGCTAGCACAAGATTAATCTTCGTTTCACCCACTGTTAGCCCCGTGGGTACGGGCAAGCTTTTGATCGTCGTTTTCAATTTTTACGCCTTGCGGCGGAGCCTGCCTATTTTGGCCCCCGACAGGCTCAAGGGGAGCTGCCCCTGATTTTAAACCCGGGCCGGGTTGTAATTCAATTTTATCCAACCTTTTCTTTTCCTGTCTTGCGATCACTGGCTGAGCTGCCAGTAAACTAAGGAATTGTAATTTGTTTTAGAGAGGTAAATTGCAATTCAGAAAAAACAGTAGGGGAAAGGCTGGGGTCGTGCCTTAATTCCGTTCCCCGTCAAGCCAACTCCCAGTGTTCCTGGCTGGGATTGTAGGAAGCTGGCTTATATATCATTGTTGAATGATAGCAACGGAGAGGGATTTTCTACCTTGCGGTAAATTTTAGTGCTTATTCATTGACCAATTCAACAGTAATAGTCAAAGTAGTAACATTCTTGGTCAAAGTAACAGCACGATTGTTTCTGCTGCCGATCAAGCCAAGACTTGTACCATCGGCATCAGCATTAATAGGACTAACACGTTTACCCTCAGGTACACCAGTGAAATTAAAGGTAAATGTATTACCGGTCTGTGTACCTCTATTAATTCTTACGGTTGTACCGTTTACCGGATCACCATCAGCATTAACAACGATCACGTTCAAATTAGTAACACTATAGTTGCTAGGAGTTGTGGGAGTATTATCATCACCAGCGTTATTTCCGTAGCCAGTATAATCATCAACCAGAACTACTTCAGCGTAACCGTCTTTGTTGATAACCGGAACGTATACATAAGAGTTGCGAGAGATGTCGCTCAAGGAACCTTCAACATAGTCGCCGCTCTTAGCGTCAATAACGTATACCAAAGTGTTGGTATCAGTCATAATGTTATTTTTGTAGACGTTATTGTTGCCAATATAATCGGGCTTAATGTCGCGAGGCCGAACACCCTTGCCTCTCAAGGAGATTAAACCACTATTGTAACCGATAACGTCAGCAGTTTCACCCTTCAGAGCAGTATCATTGCCAAAGCTATAAACAACACTAATCTTGCTGCCTACCATCTTGTAAACAATGAAAGCGTCTGCTTTAGAATTCTTGGTCTTATTCTCGCCAGTCCACTGCAATTCGTAAACAGTATCATCGCCTACCAAAGTAACAGCGTGGTCATTGTCATAGTCGCGGAAGTTCCAAGCCTTAACAACACCATAATGATACTTGGTATTGTTGCCAGTGGTGTAAGCAAGAGCTTTAATAGCACCATTGGTGTTGGTATCAAAAGAAGCATAAGCAGGCAAATCTGTAGGAGTTCCGCCATTCAATCTAACGCCTTCAACCTTAGAAGGTGTAAAGTCGCCACCGCTCAGCAAAGCAGAACGAGTAATCAATGCCGGATCCAAATCTGTACCATCTTTATCGATCTCGAAGATAACCACGTTAGAAGCCAAAGCCAAGTTCTTCTCACCTTTTGCAGTGGTAGATACCAAGTAAGCATTATTCTTAACCTCAATCTCATCACCAGCCGCAGTCGGCATCAAAGAATTATCAGCTGCTATAATAGGTTCATAAGTCTTAATTTCGCCATTAGCATTCAGTTTGTATTTAATCAACTGACCCATATGAGCAGCAACGGCTTCTGTACCACTATAATTTTTCTCAAAATCATAAGTTACAGTGTTGCCTTCCTGAGTGAACATGGTAATGGTATCAATACGCTTAGCCCAGCTGCCGCTGTTGCCACCGCCATCTACCAAAATACCATACAGAGTGGTGCCAGTAGATGTTTCATCAACGATGATAGCAGCCACAGTGTTATTCTTGTTCAGAATGTAACGAACATTGTTGTTGTAAACGTCATCAATACTTACATCAGAATCATTCAAATCTTCTTCATAGAAACTGATATTGATACCAGTAACATTACCATCGTCATCTTTTACAGCGCTCTTCGGAACAACATAAGATTTGCCGCCAACAGTAATTTTTTCGTTAGAAGAAGTCCAACGAGTCAAGGCACCAGTTACATCAGCAACCTTAACATACAAGTCGCCTTCAGCAATTTCACGAACAGCATCGCCAACCTTCAAATCAGAAGGAGAAATAAATTTGTCACCATCGTAAATCAGAGTGTCTTCATCGCTCATATTTACGGTTTTGTTCTGAGTACCAACCAATCTTGCAGAAGAAGTGCTCACAGATTTAATATAATAAGTCGTTTCTGTAAAATCTTTATCAGATCTAACCATATAAACCTGGTCATCATCGTTGAAGTACAAGCTGTAGTTAGTGTTCTTGCTAGATACAGGACCATTGTCTTTATCAGTATTACCAGTAGCAGGAGCATTAGTACCCCAATCAACACTATTAGCAGCATTGTAGTTGGTCTTGTTCACCTGTACCCTCGCACCATTGTCAACAGCTTTAGGAGTATCGGTAACAGTCTGAACATAAGACTCAACATCAATGAAGCGAGCATAAAGTTTGCCGTCAGCGCCTTTTACATAATAAACTTTGCCCTGATGATTTTCCAAATTGAACAAATCTGTAGCATTGTTGGATACAGCGGTATCTTTATCAACAATCAGAGTGCCATTGAAATTAACAGGTCTATTGTAGGTAGAAGTAATACCATTAGTAGGAACCTGTTCTGCCTTCAAAACTTTACCTACGTTCCAGTTCAGTGTCTGAGCCGAAACATCACGCAGCTGGTCAATCTGGAAGAAGCTATCTACATCAATGTAGCGGCCTTCAAAGCTGTCAGCCAGCAATGTTACGGAATCAGAAGAGTCAATGCCAATCTGTTTCTTTACGAACTCGTTGGTATCCTTATCATAAGTAACCAAGTCAGAGTCCAAAGTTTCGCTCAGCATAACAACGATGTCGCCACGCTTAGCAGCAGCAGAAGCTACGATGTTTACATCGTCCAGAATATTGATCTGGTTAGCTTTGGTAACATAGTTTACCGGCCAGCTGCCAGTCAGGTTGTCGTTG
The DNA here is from genome assembly GCA_021769035.1 of Bacillota bacterium. Lineage (GTDB taxonomy): Bacteria > Bacillota > Dehalobacteriia > UBA4068 > UBA4997 > Avidehalobacter. Next base: position 3,586 of record JAETTP010000001.1, read on the forward strand.
TAGCCCAGCAGACGCAACATAACAGTGATTGCTTCCTGGTTGGAGATGGTATCGTTGGGGCGGAAGTTGCCGTTAGCGTCGCCCTTGAAGATGCCCAGGCTCTCACCTGCATTAATCCAGCCAGTGTACCAGCTGTTAGCTTTAACGTCTTTGAAGCTGCTAGCATTAGCTTCCAGCATAGTAGCTGTGTCCTTAGCGCCAGCAGCGGTTACGGCAATTTTAGCAAACTCAGCACGGGTAATCGTCTTATCCGGACCAAATGTGCCATCTTCGTAACCTTCAATGATGCCCAACGCAACAGCTTTCTTGATAGCATCCTGCTCCACAACCGGGCGCTCGGAGATGTCGCTGAAAGTAGCTGCGTAGGCACTGGCAGAGAATGCAAACATCATTACAACTGCCAAAAGAACTACGAGTTTCTTTTTCATTTTCCTGTTTCCTCCTTATAAAGTTGGTGTAACATCGACATCGGCTTCAAGCAAGCCGATTTCTTCAAGCGCTCCCGCCAGCCCGTCGAACCTCCTGACCCCTCAATCGAAACCTTTCGGCCCCAATTTGGAGCATTTCAGCTCCCGGCGAATTCGCTTTTCACCATAATTACATCGCTCGGTTCAAAAAACTTGCAGCTTTTTAAAAACTTTTTTCAAAAAATTAAAAACTTTTTGAACAGTTTGTCCACAAGTCACAAAACCAAAACTCCAACTTTGCCTCCCGCAATTCCCCCGAGGCCGCCTAGCAACCTCCAGGCTGCCGCGCCAGCTTCGTTTTGCCGAATAACGAACCCCGCGCAACCAACCCCCAGTCAACTTGGCGGTTTTGCAAAATCTGCGCAGCAAGCAAAGCCTGTCCTTATGTAGTGAAGAAAACGGTCAAACCTCCACCAATATCATATATATACTATCATACATCAAACAAAAAAACAACCCTTTTTCCACAAAAAAATTAGGTTCGCTCCAAGCAATTTACAATATACCTGCAAGTTTTAATTTTCTAAAAAGCCAAACCGACGCAAACAAAATATTATCACACCGGCGATTCCACAAATTTTCCACCACAAACTTATGTGAAACTCAGCGAGTGCCAAACTCAAAGGGTGATGACAGAGCTGTAGTTGAACTTACCCCTGAGCGAAGCGAATGGGGCTATGCTGTTTATATGTAAGCACAGCCTTAATTTTTCGCCAAAACAATCATCAATTAACCTTGACAAAAACGACCGCCAGTGCTATAATAATATCTGGAAAACAAACAGTAAATGCATTTTTATCACAAAGATGCAAAACGAAGAACCCCGGCTGATTAGCGTCCCGGGGTTCTTCTATGTTGTTTATATGTAGGCACAACCTTAAGCCTAGGCTGGGTTACCGCCCTCTACCATTCAGCCATTCTAAAGTGAAACTCAGTGAAATCAAGCCGCAGGCGCAGATTGAACTGTAGTTGAACTAATGCCATAGTGCAACCAACTAAAATAAGAAATAGATTTGTACGCTCCTATGGCAGATAATGTAGTTGGAAATTACATTACTTATAACAGTAGAGATTATGGAAAACAGTAAATACATCTTTATCACCTCCAATCTGCCTGAGGCGATAACTAAAAATATTTTATCACACCAAACAACAAATTACAACACTAACTTACTCAACAAACTTATTGACAAAACCGACCGCCAGTGCTATAATATCATCAGAATGAAAATAACGGGTTCATTTTATCACAAAAAAAGCAAAACGAGAAACCCCCGTGCCAGCGGGGTTTTTTTTATGTGAAACTCAGCGATTGCCAAACCCAAAGGGTGATGGCAGAGCTGTAGTTGAACTTACCCCTGAGCGAAGCGAATGGGGCTATGTTGTTTATATGTAGGCACAACCTTAATTTTTCGCCAAAACAATCATCAAATTACCTTGACAAAACCGTCCGCCAGTGCTATAATAACGCTAGAGAAAAATAGTAAGAGCATTTATATCACAAAAAAAGCAAAGCGAAAAACCCCCGGTGGAGCGGGGGTTTTTCTATGTTGTTTATATGTAGGCACAACCTGAAGCCCAGGCTAAATTATCGCCCTCTGCTGTTTAGCCATTTGATAATGTAGTAGGAAGCTACATTACCCACAACTGCAGTGGCTATTGAGAAAAGTAAGAACATTTACATCACCTCCAATCTGCCTGAGGCGATAACTAAAAATATTTTACCACACCAAACAACATATTACAACACTAAATGCCCTCCCAAACAACAAATCCGCCGCCTTAAGGTTTGCTAGAAAACAAAAAAACCCCTTTCAGTGTTAAAACTGAAAGGGGTTTTTGTTTGGTGACACGTACGGGATTCGAACCCGTGAATGCCAGCGTGAAAGGCTGGTGAGTTAAACCGCTTCTCCAACGTGCCAAATGGTGATCCATCCGCGATTCGAACGCGGGACACCCTGATTAAAAGTCAGGTGCTCTGCCAGCTGAGCTAATGGATCAGATGGTGGACCATCACGGACTCGAACCGTGGACATTCTGATTAAGAGTCAGCTACTCTACCAACTGAGTTAATGGTCCAAAGCGTTTTATCTAAATCAACGCGCTTTAATATTATAGACTAGACAAACGGAGTTGTCAAGCCCTTTTACAAAAAAAACCTGTTATTTTCCAGCGAATTTTGCCAACCCAGCGTTTTTAATAGGTGGTAGCAGCATATTTTGGCCGGAATAAAGCAAAAAAAGCAGATAAACGCTTAAATTTACGCAAATTGCAGCGCATGGGCCACCGGGCACTGTGATATAATTAAACTGATTAAAGGAGGGATGCTTATGCAAAAGCGCTCTGGGCTGCGGGGCTACGTGCTGCTTTTGGGTTTTATGATTGCATTGTTTCTGGGGCTTTCAGCCGCGCGGGCTTGGGCCATTCCGGAGCCGGAGGGGTTGGAGCCAAGCCAGGCCGAGGCTGAGCCGGTTGGGTGGCGGTTGCTACTGCACACGCCGGACGGCGGCCAGCAGGAATATTGGTTGGCGGAGGTGTTTGCAGATTCCACAGGCTACGAGTGGAATTTAGGGCAGCCTTATCTACCGCTACGCCTATTGGCAGAGGTTGGTGAAATTCCTTTGGGCTGGCAGGAATATCAGGTGGGCCGCGTGCACAGTGGGACGGCCGTTTGGGCCGGGCATCAGGGCTTCGTATTTCTGCTGCCCGGCCGTCAGCAGCTAATAAGAGTGGCAGCCGACGGCCAAGCAACCATTCAGCAGGAATATGCCGCGCCTCTGCTGCTGGAGAACACCCTTTGTCTGCCGCTGGCTTTGCTGGAACCGCTGGGCCTGAGCTGGCAGCTGCAAAGCGAGCAGCGGCTGGTGGAGGTTTGGCTGCCAGATTGCTCAAACGAGCTATCTATTAATATGGAAGAAATAGATTTGGCGGCGGCCTGGCAGTTGGCAGAGCCCAAACTGGCAGAAATTTGGGCAGTGGAAGCAGAGGCCCAACTGCTGGCAGCGGCGGAAACAGCTTTTAATCCGGAGCAGCAAAACCGCAGCCAGAATATTTATCTGGCGGCAGAGGCGCTGCATGGTTTGCAGCTGGCCCCTGGCGAGGAGTTTTCTTTTAATGCAGCGGTTGGGCCGCGCACAGCGGAGCGCGGTTTTCTGCCGGCCATCATTTTTGTGGAGAGGCGGCCGGTGCAGGGGTTGGGCGGCGGCATTTGCCAGGTCAGCAGCACCTTATATCTGGCCTTGCGCCAAACGAATTTGGCGGTTTTGGAGCGGCATCCCCACTCTCTGGCAGTTGATTATGCCCCGGCTGGCGGCGACGCCACAGTGGCCTGGGGTTCAAAGGATTTACGCTGGCAAAATAATCTGACGGAGCCCGTTTATTTGCTGTGTCGGATTGGCGGCGGCCGCTTGCGGATCGAAATTTGGCAGGGAGAAACACCTGCGGAGTTGCCCACACTCTTTATTTTGGAGTAGACGCTGATAAAACGGAATAAATAACGGCAGAAAAGCGATAACATGAGCAAAAATTTGTTGACAGTTCGGGTGGAAAATAGTATAATTTTAGGTAATAGAGGGCAAGAAGCTCCTGGCCCCAATAAATTTGTCAGCAGAAAAGAGGAATTGTTATGGCTTCTTTAATTGTCGTCGGCTCGCAGTGGGGCGACGAAGGCAAGGGGAAAATTACGGATTATCTGGCCAGCCAGGCGGATATGGTTTTGCGTTGCCAGGGCGGCTCCAACGCTGGGCACACCATCTGGGTGGACGGAGTGCGCCACGCGCTGCATTTAGTGCCTTCCGGCATTTTAAACCCGGATACTATTTGCGTGATTGGCAACGGCGTGGTGCTGGATTTGGGCATTGTGCTGCTGGAAATTAAAAGATTGCAAGACGAGGGCATTTCCACCAAAAATTTGGTGATTTCAGAGAAAGCTCACATTATTATGCCCTATCATTTTACAATGGACGATTATCAGGAAAGCCTGAAGGGTGATAAAAAAATTGGTACCACCAGACGCGGTATCGGCCCTGCTTATATGGATAAGGTTGCCCGGCAGGGAATTCGCTTAATGGATTTAATGGCTTGGCAGCCTTTTTTGGAAAAATTGGATTACAACCTGCGAGAAAAGAATGAAATCTTTCGTCGGGCTGGCCTGCCCCTGATTGAGGGCGAAATTAAGGAACGCCTGATTGCTGATTTTGCGGTTTATCGTGAGCAGATTGCGCCCTATGTGGGTGAAACAATATACCTGGTGAACGAAGCGTTGGCAGCCGGCCAGAAGCTGCTTTTTGAGGGAGCGCAGGGTTCTATGCTGGATTTAGACCACGGAACCTACCCCTTTGTGACCTCCAGCAACACGGTGGCGGCCGGCAGCTGCACCGGCGTGGGCATTGGGCCGACGCGTATCGACAAGGTGCTGGGCATTGCCAAGGCCTACTGCACCCGGGTGGGCGAGGGCCCCTTCCCCACCGAATTGAAAGACGAAATTGGCGACAATCTGCGCAACTGGGGCAATGAATTTGGTGTGACCACCGGGCGCACGCGCCGGGTGGGCTGGTTCGATAGCGTGGTGGTGCGCTACAGCGCTTTGGTGAATGGTATGACAGATTTGTGCCTTACCAAATTGGACATTTTGGATAAGCTGCCGGAAATTAAGGTTTGCACCGGCTACAGCCTAACCGGCCATATTGTAACCAAAATGCCCAGCACGCTGGAGGAATTGGCCAAATGCAAGCCGATTTACGAAACACTGCCCGGCTGGCTGACTGACACCACCGCCTGCCGCTGCTTTGCCGATTTGCCGGAAAATGCGCAGAAATATGTGCTGCGCCTGGAGGAGCTTTGCGGCCTGCCGGTTTCCCTGGTGGCCGTGGGGCCGGATCGGGAACAGATTATTGTGCGGCATGACTTATTTTAACCAGGTTTTTGGCCCACCACAAGGATAGCAGTTTGCTAATAAAATTAAATATTAAAGAAGGGGTTGCTTATGACGAAAGAAACTACAAGGGACCCTGCGCAAAAGCTGGAGTCCAAATGGCAAAAGATTTTAAAAGAATTCGGTAAAAATCCGCGGGATGTGCAGACCATACCAAAGATAAATCGACCGGGGCGTTGGTTTTACGTGGTGGCCTTAAATGGCAATTTATATGTGCGCCACGCCATGGAGCCGGAGCATCAGGAGCGTGCCTGCAAGCTGAAACGACAACGCCACCTGTTGCGTAGCGAATTTGAGCGCGTATTTAATTTGTATCAGCGCTGGAGCAAGGGCGAAAAAATTTGGGGGCGCAACCTGGCCAACAAGGCCGAGGATGAAGCCCAAACCAAAATGCTGGTGTATTGGTTTGGCGTTTTTGCCGCCGTGTGGCCCTCCAAACATAATTTCAATGGTTTTAAACATCAGGTTGGCCTGGAACGCTGGCAGAAAATTGTGGAGGAATTTTCCGCCAATCCACACGACGTGAAAACAATGCCCACCAACCGGCGGGCCAGCAAATGGTTTTACGTCTACGTGGAAAAAAACAGCCTCTATGTGGATAAAAGCCCCAACGTGCCGCCGGAGGACAGCTGCAAAATATCGCAACGGCGTTTTCTGCGCCCCAGCGAGCTGGAGGATATGTGGCTGTTCTATCAACGCCGGCAGGATGGGGAAAATATTTTCCGGGAGGCAACGGAGCGTTGCCGCAATCAGGTCTATTGGTATGGGATATTCGCCGATTTAGGTTGGTAACTGAAAGCTCAAGAGCAGCTCATCCGCTTTGTCATCAGCTTATTCGCCTTGTCAACGGCTCATAAACTGATTCCGCGCATCTGAACCACTTTTGAACTTTCAAGGTTAAAATACACTTATTAAAAAGGAGTAATCAAATGGAAAGAACTTACATTATGCTGAAGCCGGACGCCTTAAAGCGCGGCGTGGCTGGGGAGATTATCTCTCGGATTGAACACAAAGGCTATAAAATTGTGGAGGCCAAAACTATGCAGCTGGGCGAAGCTGTGCTGAAAGAGCATTATGCTCATATTGCAGACAAGCCGTTTTTCCCGGAGCTGGTGGAATATATGACCAGCGGCCCGGTGCTGGCAATGATTGTGGAGGGCCCCGACGTGGTACTGGGCATGCGTATTTTGATGGGCGCAACCAAATTTGAGGAGGCCGCCCCTGGCACTATCCGCGGCGATTATGCTTTCTGCACCACCGAAAATCTGATTCACGGCTCCGACAGCGTGGAAAACGCCGAGATTGAAATTAAACGCTTTTTCGGCTAAGCCGTTGTTCCAGTATATATAATAAGGAAGAAACAGGATTAAAACATTGCCGCAAGGCAAGCAGGATACAAAATAAAAAATTAAGACGGCTTTTAGGCAGTCTTAAAAAAGGAGGAATGGCTTATGAGTATGAGAGAACAACTGGCAGCTGCCGGTTACATTAATCTGGGTGCAATTTTTGAAAACCTGCCCCCGGCCCTGTTGGTGGAACAGGCGCTGAGCCGTGGCGAGGGCCGCATGGCCAGCACGGGAGCTTTGGCGGTGGAAACCGGCAAGTATACCGGCCGCTCGCCGGAGGACCGTTTTGTGGTGGAGGACGCCACCACCAAGGACACTGTGGATTGGGGCAAAATCAACAAGCCCTTTGACCCGGAAGCCTTTGCTGCCCTGCGCAGCCGCCAAAAGGCTTATCTGGAGGGCCGCGACGTTTTTGTTTTTGACGGCTACATCGGCGCGGACGAGGATTATCGCATTCCGGTGCGGGTGATTAACGAGTACGCCTGGCAGAACCTGTTTATTCACCAGCTGTTGCGCCGCCCCACTGAGGAGGAGCTGGCTAACTTTAAGCCGGAGGTTACACTGGTTTGCACGCCTGGTTTTAAGGCTATCCCGGAGCTGGACAAAACAAACTCGGAGGCCTTTATTATCCTGAACTTCACCAGCAAGGAGATTTTGATTGGCGGCGCTTCCTATGCCGGCGAGATGAAAAAATCCTGCTTCAGCTACATGAACTATATGATGCCGGAGCACGGCGTTTGCCCGATGCACTGCTCCGCCAACATTGGCGCAGACGGCACCACCGCTTTGTTCTTTGGCCTTTCCGGCACCGGCAAGACCACCCTTTCCGCCGACCCGCAGCGGCAGCTGATTGGCGACGACGAGCATGGCTGGTCGGAAAAAGGCGTTTTCAACTTCGAGGGCGGCTGCTATGCCAAGGCTATCAAGCTTTCCCGCGAGGGCGAGCCGCAGATTTGGAACGCTATTAAGTTCGGTGCAGTGATTGAAAACGTGGTTATGGACCCGACTACTCGCCTGGCCGACTACGACGACGACACCCTGACCGAGAATATCCGCACCGGCTACCCGGTGGATTATATTCCGGACGCAGTGCTTTCCGGCAAAGGCGGCCAACCCAAGGCGATTATCTTCCTGACGGCCGACGCTTTTGGCGTGCTGCCGCCGGTGGCTAAGCTGGACCAAAACCAGGCTAGTTACTACTACCTGTCCGGCTACACCAGCAAGTTGGCCGGCACGGAGCGCGGTATTACCGAGCCGCAGGCCACTTTCTCCGCCGGCTTTGGCGCACCTTTCCTGCCCCGTGCGGTTGGTGAGTATGCCAAGCTGCTGCGCGCCAACATTGCCAAATACGGCACTGAGGTTTATATGCTGAACACCGGCTGGACGGGCGGCCCCTACGGAGTGGGCAGCCGTATGAAGCTGGCTTACACCCGCGCGATGGTGACGGCGGCCTTAAATGGCGAGCTGGCTAATGTGGAATACGAGAAAGACCCGATTTTTGGTCTGGCTGTGCCGAAAACCTGCCCCAATGTGCCGGCTGAAGTTTTGAATCCTCGTAGCACCTGGGCGGACAAGGACGCTTACGACGAATCCGCTAAAAAGTTGGCGGCTCTGTTTGTGGAGAACTTTAAGACATACCACGGCGTGGACGCGGATATTTTGGCGGCCGGCCCTGGCAAGTAATATTTTACAATGCTGATAAAGAAGTGCTGATAGAAAAGTGCGTTGGGCGAGGGCCTGACGCACTTTTTGTTGATAAAATGTTGATAAAAGCACTGGGATGTGCTATAATCTCGGTAAATATATTATAAAGGAGTGTGATAGTGATGACTATTGCGAAGCGGTTTTGTGTGTTAGGGTTGATTTTGACGCCGATTGTTGGTTTTTGGACGTTTATTGGGATTGGCTTTGGCTGCGCTTTGGATAATTTGTTTGCAGCCTTTTTGCTGATTCAGGCGTTGATTATCAGCTCATTTGTGGTGATGTTGGTTGGTTACAATTTGAAAGATGAGAAGCGCAGCCAAAATGTTTGCGTGGCCGGTGTGCTGCTGTTTGTTATGGCGATGGCCAGCACGGCCTGGGGATTTAATTATAAGATGAATGGGGTTTGGCAGCCCTATGCCGGTTTGCGGACGGCCCAGGTGCTGACCGTGCAGCTGGATAATTACGAGGGGCAGACTTTGGCGGCTGAGGACGCGGAGCAGGTGTTGGAGCTTATGCAGCAGGTGAAGTTGCGCAATCCGGTGATGGATGGGGATTGGACGCCCTACCCAGAGGAGGCAAAGGGCGAGCGCGGCAGATTTTTAGTGCGTTTGGTTGATGACAAGGCTTATTCCTTAGGTATGATAGATAATTACTATTTCCGCGGCAGTTATTGTTATGAAGCTGCCAACCCGGAGGTGGGCGCGGCCCTGCAAAGCCTTTACGCTGAGCTGGCGGAAAAATATGGCCCGGCAGACGACGGCACGCAGCTGGCGGCGGAATAGGCGAAAAGGGGTGTGGTTGTGATGACTGTTGCGAAAAGATTCGCCGTTTTTGCACTTATCTTTACACCGTTTCTTTTTATTTTTTGTGTGGGTAATTGGGTTATTGCTGAATATATGGAGATGAGCCGGCTGCTTTTGGAGGTGCTGTTTTGGTGCCCGCTGCTGGCGGCCGCGCTGCTGTTTATTGGCTGTATGATTAGGGAGCCACGCTTACAAAGAGGCGTTTGCTGTTCCGGCCTGTTCGTTTTTGCCTTGGCGCTGGCTGCCCTGATTAGCAGCTGGGGCCCCGTGCACGCCAGGGATTGGCAGCCTTATTTGGGTGTGCAGGAAGTTGACGATTTGAAAGTCTACATATATTATTACAACGACCAGCCGGAACCAAGCCTTGAACACGCTCAGCTTGCCGCCGCGGACGCGGAGCAGGTGACGGAGCTTTTGCAGCAGGTTCAGATGAATAGGCCAAAGTTCAACTTTCGGCAAGTCCGGGACGAGTTGACAGCAGCCGGCGAGCCTTATGTTCAGTTCAGCGTGCACACAGAAAAGGGCTGGAGAAAAAGCGGCGTAGGTATGTGCCCGCCATACTATATTTTCAGCGACGATACGGCTTATGTGGCAGCAGACGAGCAGGTTTGCAAGGATTTAAAGACTCTTTACGACGAGCTGCTGCCGAAATATCTGCCGGCAGACGAAGGCACGCAGCTGGCGGCGGAATAGGCGAAAAGGGGTGTGGTTGTGATGACCGGGTGGCAAAAGCTGGTTTTTTGGGCTTTGTTTTTTGACGTGGTTTTGGTGATATTGGGATGGGGCGCAGTTATTTCCGCTGACTTCACCCCGCACCCTATTTTGGCGGAATGGCTTTTTTGGCTGCCGCCTGTGGCTTTTGTTTGGATGTTGGTGGGCTACTGGCTGCGCCGGCCGCGAGCGCACGAGGTAATTTGCTGCTCAGGCCTGGCCTTGTTTGGCCTGTCCTTAGGGCTGGTGGTTTGCAGCTGGCAGTTTGTGCAGGGCGGCATGGTGGAGGCTTACGCGGATTTGCAGCCGTCGCAGGTGGAAAGCGTTAAATTGTATTATGACGAACGGCCCATTGATGAATACAGCGTGCTTTCCGAGGCTGACGCGCAGCGGGTTGTGGAGTTGGTTCAGCAGGTTGTGTATTGCAATCCGTATGAGGATTTGATAAGCTCGGATTATTTGAGCCAGACGCGGGCGGAGGCCGTGCGCTTTTTGGTTCAGCTGCAGGAGGGCGGCGAGATTTACATTGACGCCAGGCCCGCGCGCCTGGTGCGGGATTGCCGCGCTTACAGTATGCCGGAGGAGCAGCTTTACTATCGGCTGCTTGATTTGCACACGGAGCTGGCGGCAAAATATGGGCCGGAAAGAACCGCAGGGCAGCTGACGGCGGAAAGATAGCTGAAAAAAATAAGGCGGCGTTCCTTTTGGGGAAACGCCGCTTTAAGCTTATTGCTGAACGCCGGTAATATAAGCGTCTATTAAATCTTTAAGCTCTGCTATCGTATAGGTTTTATCAGGCTCTCTTTCAAATATACGGATTAAATCATAAGCCATAGCCTTTTGCACATCTTTTCTCTCGTTTTCAGTTGGCATATAATATTCTCCTTTCCTAATTCGTACAGATAGAAACGGTTTGCTCAATCTTTGCGCTTGTCGAAAATGCGCGGCCGCTTGTAAATGCGGGCAGCGGCGCTTTTCAGCTGGCGGGTCAGCTTCAGGGGCAGGCTGCGGTGCGGGGTCAGCTTGTGAACCGCGGCCGCCTCCGCGTAAACCTCCAGCAGGCGGCTGGCTAACGCCTCGTAGCTGTGGTTAGCCACGGATTGGCGAGTGGATCGGCTGAACGCAGCCTTTAGCTCCGGGGTCAGAGCCTGCCAGGCTTTCAACTTTTGCCGCAGTTCCGCTGCGTCGCGGAAAACGAAGCCGTTTACCCCCTCGATGATTTGGTCGGCATTGATAGGGTCGTATTTTTGCAGCACCGGCAGGCCGCAGGCCATACCCTCCAGCATAGAGATGGAGTTGGTGTCGGAAAGGGAGGCCGTGGCGTATAAGCTGCCCAGGGCCAGATAGGGCGGAATGTCCGCGTGCTCTACCTTGCCGGGCAGCAAAATCCGGTCGTCTGCGCCCAGGCTGGTGGTTAGCTGTTGCAGCTCCACCCGTACGGGGCCCTCTCCGACAATCAGCAGCTTCAGCTTATCCTCCGGCTGCACGGCCGCCGCCCAGCAGCGGATTAAATCGTCGGCGCTTTTTTCCTTGCCCAGACGGCCCACAAACAGCACGTAATCGCAGTCCGCCGTCAAGCCCAAGCGTTGGCGCACGGCCTCCACCGCGGACGGGTCAATCTGGGCGGGGTCAAACTTGTCCAGCTCCACCGGGTTGGGAATGATATGTACGCTGCGCTGCAAATTCAGGGCGTCCACATAATCCTGGCACTTCTGCGAGGGGCCGGTGATTGCGTCGGCCGCTTTGATGTAGCGGGCGAAAAACTTGTGGGAGAGACTGCGCGCCGCCGGAATGAAAGGCCGCGGGGCAATATAGTAAATATAATCGTCGTACATCGTATGCAGGGTGTAAACCAGGGGTACGTCGTGGCTTTGGGCCCAGTACATACCAAACATGCCTATGCCAAATTCCGTGTGGAGATGCACAATATCCGGGTTGAAATCGTTCAGATATTTAACGCGCTCCAAGCTCCAGGGCCTAGACAGGGTGTAATCATAAAACTTTTGGGAAACGTAGCCGGGGCAGTAAAGCACATTGTCTTTCAGCAGGTGGCGGCCGTAGCTGTTATCGCCGCAAATCACCAGCACCTGGTGGCCCAGATTTTCCAGGCCCACGCGCAGGGCGTGGACGTGCGTCACCACGCCGCTGACGTTGGGCAGATAGGTTTCGGCAAAAAGGGCAATACGCATTATGCTTGTCCTGCGCAGCCCAAAACGGCGGTCATCTTGTGGGCCACAACCTCCTTGATAGCAGCACGGGCCGGGGTGAGATACTGTCGGGGGTCAAAGTGGTCCGGGTGCAGTGCCATGTGCTCGCGCACGGCGGCGGTGAGGGCCAGGCGCAGGTCGGAATCAATGTTGATTTTGCAGACGGCCATGCCAGCGGCCTGGCGCAGCATATCCTCCGGCACGCCGATAGCGTCCGGCATAGCGCCGCCAAACTGGTTCACCTTGGCCACGTATTCCTGCATAACCGAGGACGCGCCGTGCAGCACAATGGGGAAGCCGGGCAGACGGCGTTCCACCTCGGCCAGAATGTCAAAGCGCAGCTGGGGTTTGGTGCCGGGCTTGAATTTGTAGGCCCCATGGCTGGTGCCGATAGCAATGGCCAACGAATCCACGCCGGTGCGGCCCACAAATTCCTCCACCTGGGCCGGGTCGGTGTAGGAGCTATCCTCCGCACTGACGTTCACGTCGTCTTCCACGCCGGCCAGGCGGCCCAACTCGCCCTCCACGGTCACGCCGAACTGGTGGGCGTAATCCACCACCTGCTTGGTCAGGGCGATGTTGTCCTCAAAGCTGTGCTTGGAGCCGTCAATCATCACCGAGGTGAAGCCGCCGTCAATGCAGGCTTTGCAGATCGCAAAATCCTCGCCGTGGTCCAAATGCAGGGCAATATCCAGCCCGGTGTCCTCGATTGCGGCCTCCACCAGCTTCACCAGATAAATATGCTTGGCATATTTGCGGGCCCCGGCGCTAACCTGCAAAATCAGGGGCGATTTGGTTTCCGCCGCCGCCTCGGTAATCCCCTGAATAATCTCCATATTGTTGACGTTGAAAGCGCCCACCGCGTAGCCGCCGGCATAAGCCTTCTTAAACATTTCCGTTGTATTAACTAAAGCCATTTGTAACCCCTCCTTTAAATAGTTATTAAAAATATTCGGCGTTTGACAAATTTATCCTGCCGCCGGGGCAGATTTTGCTTGTAAAATTTGCCGAAAAATGCTAGAATATAAGGGTGCGGTTGGTATAGTGCTGCACCTTTGACCAGGCTCTGCTTGGCGGAGCCGCTATAATTGAGAGGAGAGTGACAATTTTGGCAAAACGAAAGTTAAAAAAAGCCCCGGCCCTGCTGCTTTTGCTGGTGCTGCTGCTGGCGGTGGCAGGCGGTGCGGCGGCCTATCTACTGCCTGGCACAGCCCATTTGGCCCAGCCGGTGACGGTGGTTATCGACGAGGGCATGGGCGGCACGGCGATGGCCCGCCGGCTGGCTGAAAACGGTGTGATTAAAAATGTGCCGTCCTTTGTGCTTTACGTGCGTGGCGAAAAAGCGGAAGCCGATTTGCGGCCCGGCACATATATTTTCAGCGGCGAGGTAAGCTATGCCCAGGTGCTGGCGGAGCTGAAGCGCGGCCGCGGCGACGCGAACACCGTGAACGTAACCATTCCGGAGGGCAAAACCGTGCCTCAGATTGCGGATATTTGGGAGGACGCCGGCCTGTGCACCGCGGACGAATTTTTGCGCTGCTGTGCGGAGCTGGAAATTCCCTACGATTACATTCCGGCCGGCGAGGATTTTAACCAGCTGGAGGGCTTTTTATTCCCGGAAACCTACAACGTGCTGATAACCTGGAGTGCGGAGGATTTGGTGCGTATGCAGCTGGCCCAGTTTGATAAGAATTGGACGACGGAGCGGCAAAAACTGGCGGATAAGCAGGGCCTGACGGTCAAGGAGATTGTGACCGTGGCCTCGCTGATTGAGCGGGAGGCCCGCGTGGCCGACGAGCGGCCCTTGATTGCCAGCGTGATTTACAACCGCCTGGCTATCGGCCAAAAGCTGCAAATTGACGCTACCATTCAGTATATCCTGGGCGAGCAGGTGGAGCGGGTGCTCTACAAGGATTTGGAGATTGAAAGCCCCTACAACACCTATCTAAACGCCGGCCTGCCGCCGGGTGCAATCTGCTCGCCGGGCTTGTCCTGTATCGACGCGGCCCTAAATCCGGCGGAAACAGATTACTTCTACTATCGCACCAAAAATGACGGCAGCGGCGAGCATAATTTTGCCCATACCTATGAGGAGCACCTGAATAATGCTAACAAATAAACCCGAACTGCTGGCCCCGGCCGGCGATCTGGAAAAGCTGCAAATGGCCGTGCTTTACGGCGCGGACGCGGTTTATCTGGGGGCCAGCGATTTCAGCCTGCGGGCCCAGGCCCACAATTTTGACCCGGCGGAGCTGGCCGAGGCGGTGGCCTTTGCCCACTCCCGCGGGGTTAAGGTTTACCTGACGGTGAACGTTTACGCGCAGGAGCCGCACCTGCCGGCCCTGCGCCGGCTGCTGCCCCAGGCGGCGGAGCTGGGCGTAGACGCTTTCATCATTGCCGACCCCGGCATTTTCCGGCTGGCGGCCCAGCTGGCCCCTCAAGTTCCCCGGCACATCAGCACCCAGGCGGCCAGCAGCAACAGCGAGGCGGCCCGCTTTTGGCTGGAGCAAGGGGCCAGCCGGGTGGTGCTGGCCAGGGAGGTCAACCTGCGAGATTGCGGCCAAATTGCCCGCGCCGTGCCAATTGAGCTGGAAATATTTATCCACGGCGCAGTCTGCATGGCCTATTCCGGCCGCTGCCTGCTTTCCAGCTTTTTAACCGGCCGCAGCGGCAACCTGGGCGATTGCGCCCAGCCCTGCCGTTGGCAGTATCGGCTGGAGGAAGCCAAACGCCCCGGCCAGTATATGCCGATTGAGGAAGACCGTTGGGGCTCTTATATCTTCAACAGCAAGGATTTGCGCCTGCTGGAGCTGCTGCCGGAGGTGCTGGCCGCCGGCCCGGCCAGCCTGAAAATTGAGGGCCGTATGAAAAGCGCCTACTATGTAGCCAATATTACGCGGGTTTACCGGCAGGCCTTGGACACTTGCTGGCAGGCCTACGAGGCAGCCCGACGGGAGCTGCCGGCGCAGCTGGCGGGCGAGGAGCCGACAGCGGAGCAAATCCGGGCCTGCTGGCAGTGGGACGACGAATGGGCGGCGGAGCTGGAAAAGCTCAGCCAAAGGCAGTACTTCACCGGCTTTGCCCTGGCCGACGCGGCGGATTTAAGCCTGCCTGCGCAAAGCGCACAAAATGCGCCCGGCCCGGAAGCCTACGACTACGACAACAGCTACAGCCAGCGCAGCTGGGACTTTGCCGGCGTGGTTTTGGACTGGGACGCGGAGCGGCAGCGTTTGCATATTGAGCAGCGCAACCACTTGCAGCTAGGCGACGAGCTGGAGCTGATTCAGCCGCAGGGCAAATTGCGCCGCCTGCAAATTGAAGCGATCTGGGACGAGCAGGACCAACCGCGGCAAACCTTGCCCCACGCGCGGGAGCATGCCTGGCTGGCTTGTCCGTTTGCTTTGCCGGCGGGCAGTATTCTACGGCGCAGACAGAGGCCGGTTAAGCAGGAGGCAGCTGATGAATAGTGAACAACCAAAGAATGATGAGCGTCAGTTGGCTAATGAGCGGCAGCTGAGCCCGGAGCTTTTGGCGCGCCACGCGGCGGAGCTAGTTTGGGTGCAGGTGGAGCCGGCTAAAATCGACTGGTTTAATAAAATTGTGGAGGCCTATGACAACCTGGCCCTGGTAAGCACGGTGGACGCGGCGCAGGGCTTGCTGGTCTGCTGGGTGACGAACGATATGCGGCCGCTTTTGCTGAAGCTGTTGTCTAAATTGCCGGTTAAACCGGTACAAGCACCACTTTAAGCCAAAAGCATAGGCTATAATATGAATACTCCATAGAGAGAAAAAGGAGGTCCATATTATGGCCAATAGACTTTGTACCTGTAGTGATGTTCCGTTTTACCACGATTGCGAGTGCTCCAACGGCACTTTGGGCGTGGAGGATATTTTTGAGGAGGTTATGCTGCGCGCCCGCGAGGCTGAGCTGTTTTACTGCTGCATGGTGGAGCACGCCCAGTGCGAGGTGGATAAGGAGATGTTCCGCCAATTCAGCCTGGACCAGCGCCGCCACTACGCCCTGTTGCAGCAAATCCTGCGGGAGCTGACCTGCCAATGCTACTGTATCGGCGAGGTTTGCATCGAGGAGCCCACGGGCTTTTGCAAAGGGGTTAAGCTTGCCATCTACAATGAAATGCAGCTAAGCAACGACTATGAAAATCTGGCTTACTATCTGACAGATATGCAGCAAAGAGAGATTTTGCTCAGCATGATTCGGGATTCCCGCCAGCACGCCGAGCGCTTGGCAGAGCTTTACAAGTTTGCGCAGGACTGCGCCTGCCGCGACGTTGCCGACGAAACCACCGACGAATGTTGCTGCTGCTGCATGCCTTGTTGCTGTGGCTGCGGCTGCTGCAATGGCAAGTGTGACGGCAAAAAGAAAGATAAAAATGGCTGCTGCGGTTGCTGCGGCTGCGGGTTTATTCCTTTCTGCATGCCCGGTTGTTGCTGCAACTGCTCCGACGTTGAAAGCGCCGAGGACGAGGAAGATGAGGATTGCATCACCTACTGCTGCATGGACGACGACACCTGCCCGTGCAGCTGCGGCCGCAAGGTTGACAAACAGCGCAGCTGCAAAGGCAATCCGGCCCGCGTCAACAAATGCAAGAACAACGGCGTGGCCGGCGACACCGACGACTGCAACTGCGGCTGCAAAAAGTGCAACTGCTCGGCTGTGCAGGGCCGCTGCTGGGGTTCCCGCTAATCACATCATTTTATGCAGGTAAATTAAATAATATAATCAGGTGGAGCTGGCTTTAGGGCTGGCTCCACCTCTTGGTTTAGGCGGTTGACATTTGCCCCCTAAGCTAGTATAATAAACCTGATAAAATGAAAAGCGGGGTGTCTTTATGTCTAAAAGAGATGATATATTTGCTTTGTTGTTGCAGGCGGACGGCTTTTTTTCCGGCCAGGAGCTGAGCGCGCGCGTGGGCATTTCCCGCGCCGGCGTGTGGAAGCATATCAAGGCTTTGCAGGCGGAGGGCTACACTATTGAGGCGGTGCGCAACCGGGGCTATCGCCTGCTGCCCAACGGCGTGCGCCAGCAGGAGGTGGAGGCTTATCTGCAAACGGAATGGCTGGGCCGGGCTTATCGCTATCTGCCGGAGGTGGGCTCCACCAACATTGAGGCCAAAAATTGGGCGGAGGACGGCGCGCCCAACGGCGCAGTGGTGATGGCGGATTTGCAAAACCAGGGCCGCGGCAGACTGGGCCGGGCCTGGAGCAGCCCCAGCGGCACAGGCATTTGGTTCAGCCTGGTGCTGCGCCCGCGGCTGGAGCCCTCCCTGGCCCCGCAGATTTCCCTGGCTACGGCGGTGGGCGTGTGTGCCGGCCTGCAACAGCTGGGCTACGCCGCCGGCATAAAATGGCCCAACGATATTTATATCGACGGCCGCAAGGTTTGCGGTATGCTGACGGAAATGCACGGTTCTATGGAAAGCGTGGAATGGGTGGTGGTTGGCATTGGCGTGAACTGCCTGAACCGCGAACTGCCGGAGGAGGTTAAGGACGTGGCGATCTCGTTGGCCATTGCCCGGCCGGAGCTGCCGGTGGTGCGGGCCCAGGTGGCGGCGGTGATTTTCCAGCATCTGGAAAAATATTACAATATGCTTTACGAGCAGGGCTTTGCGGAAATTCGGCGGCAATGGCTGGCTAACAATATCACCCTGGGCAAAAGGGTGCGTATCAGCACTTTGAACGAAACATTTTACGGACAGGCTTTGGATATGCAGGAGGACGGCTCGCTTTTAGTTAAGAAAGAGGGCGGCGATGAGTTTTCGTTAGTTACGGGCGACGTTTTCTTCGCCTGAGCCAAAGGCTCATTAGCACTTCATCTGCTTTGTCATCAGCTTGCTCGGCTTATCAGCGTACATCAGTACGCCTGCTACGCCTCACAATCTGATTTCGCGCATCTGAGGCACTATTAAGCCTTTGTTGTTCGACTTATATTTTGTTACTCTATTTATATAAGGAAGTAAATAGAAAATGCAGTCTAAGATTAAGAAAATGGCAAAAAAATCTCTCAGATTTTTCTTCATAAATTTTTTTGTAATACGTTAAGGAAGTAAGTAAAAATGCAGTCTAAGATTAAGAAAATGGCCACAATGGCTATGCTTGTTGCTTTGTTGGTGGTTTGCTCTCAGTTGGCAGTGCCGGTGGGCAACGTGCCTATCACCGCCCAAACCGCGGCGGTTATGCTGATTGCCCTGCTGCTCTCGCCCGGCTACGCCGCCCTGACGGTTTTGATTTTCATTTTGGCCGGCGGTATTGGCCTGCCCTTTTTCGCCAATTTTAAGGGCGGCTTTGGCGTGCTGCTGGGGCCCACCGGCGGTTATCTCTACGGTTTTGTGGCCGCGGCGGCTTTGATTTCCCTCATTGCCGGGCGGCAGTTTTCCTGGCTGCGCAGCATTGCCGGCTGTGTGGTGGGCCTGCTGTTTGTCTATCTGTTTGGCGCAGTGCAGCTGAAACTGCTGCTGGATTTGGACAGCTACGGCGCAGCTTTTGCCCTGGGCGGGATTCCGTATATCTTTTTTGAGCCGATTAAAATTGCCGTGGCTGTTGTGGCGGCTAAAATGCTGCAAAGCCGCGGCTTGGATCGATTTTAAGCTTTATCTAAATTTGGGTTAGGGGTGTTTTTATGCTGCTGGTTGTTGATATTGGCAATACGCACACAGTTTTGGGCATTTACGCAGACCGCAATTCGGAATGTCTGCACCATTGGCGCTTGGCGAGCGACCGCAAAAAAACGGAGGATGAATATGCCGTGCTGCTGCTGGCAATGCTTCAGGCAGAGGGCTTGCAGCTGAGCCAGTTGCAGGCGGCGGCTATTTCCAGCACAGTGCCGCCACTGGTGGACGTTTGGCAAAAGCTCTGCCGCAAATATTTGCAGGTGACGCCGCTGGTGATTTCCGTAGATACGCACACCAATTTGCCGATTTTATTGGATAACCCGCGGGAGATTGGGCCGGATCGGATTGTCAACAGCGTGGCTGGCCGGGCTAAATACGGCAATTCCTTGATTATCATTGATTTAGGCACGGCCACCACCTTTGATTGTGTTTCGGCGGCCGGCGAGTTTTTGGGCGGTGTGATTGCGCCGGGGCTGGCGGTTTCGGCAGACGCTCTCTGCAACTCCACCGCCCGCCTGCCGCGGGTGGAATTCGACGTGCCCAGCCGGGCCCTGGCTACTAACACCGTGCAGGCTTTGCAGTCCGGCCTGGTTTACGGCTACGCCGGCTTGGTTGACGGCCTGGTGCGCCGCCTGAAAGCGGAAATGGGCGGCAATGTGAAAGTGATTGTCACCGGCGGGCTGGCCAGCACCATTGCCAAGGTGACTGATTGCGTTGATTATGTGGATAATATGCTGACCTTGGACGGCCTGAAAATTTTGTATGATTTGAATGAGGCGACCAATGGCTGAGCAGCTTACGATTACCGAGCTGTTGGCGAAAAATCCGGTGGTTACCGCGCCGATGGCCGGGCTAACCGACCGGGCCTTTCGGGAAATTCTGCGGGAAATGGGCGCGGGCCTGATTTATACCGAAATGGTGAGCGATATGGCCCTGTGTTATAACAACCACAAAACGCTGGAAATGCTGCCGGCGGCTGCCGAGCAGGGGCCGCTGGTGGTGCAGCTTTGCGGCTCCGCGCCGGAAACGATGGCCCAAGCGGCCCAAATAGTAGAGCAGCTTTTGGGGCCGGCCGGGGCCGGCAATGTGGTGATGTTGGATATTAATATGGGCTGCCCGGCCCCCAAGATTGTCAAAAATGGCGAGGGCTGCCGCCTGATGCAGCAGCCGGAACTGGCCGAGCGTTTGGTGGCCGCCGTGGTTGGGGCGGTGCGCCTGCCGGTGAGCGTGAAGTTGCGCCTGGGCTGGGACGCGGAAAACCGCAACGTGTTGCCGCTGGCCGAGCGCTTGGTGCAGGCCGGAGCTTCCGCTGTTGCTATCCACGGCCGTACCCGCGAACAGTTTTACGCCGGGCAGGCGGACTGGCAGTTGATTGCCGAGGCCGCGGCGCGTTTGCCGGCGCCGGTGATTGGCAACGGCGATATTGCTTCCGTGCAGCAGGCGGCCGACAGAATGGCGGAAACCGGCTGCGCCGGCCTGATGGTGGGGCGCGGCCTTTTGGGCAACCCCTGGCTGGCGCGGGATATGGCCCGGCATTTTGCCGGCCTGCCGCCTCTGCCTGCGCCCAGCCGGGCGGAAATCTGCCGGTTGGCTTGCCGGCATTTGCGGCGGCAGATGGAGCTGCTGGGGGAATATATGGCGGTGCGGGTTATGCGCAGCCACCTGCCTTTTTATCTGAAAGGCCTGCCCGGCGCGGCGGCTATGCGCGGCCGTTTGAATGGCCTGAACGACGCGGCGGCGGTAGAGCAGGCGTTGAGGGAGTTTTTTGGTGAATAAGCAATGGCTAAGTGTTGAGAGAGATTTTTATTGAATAAGCAATGATAAGCTGGGAGGGAAAACCGTTGCGTTTACTTTTTGTCTGCCACGGCAATATCTGCCGCAGCCCGATGGCGGAATTTGTGATGAAAGATTTAGTGCGGCAGGCCAGGCTGGCGGCGGAGTGCTTTCAGATTGAATCGGCCGCCACCAGCCGGGAGGAGTTGGGCAATCCGGTTTATCCGCCGGCGCGGGCCAAATTGGCGGAGCACGGCATTGGTTGCGCCGGCAAGCGGGCCCGCCAGCTGCAAGCGCAGGATTATGCGGCCTTTGATTTGCTGCTGGGTATGGACATTGCCAATATTGTTAATATGCAGCGGATTTGCGGCGGCGACCCGGAGCGTAAAATCCACCTTTTGCTGGATTATGCCGGCCGTCCGGGGCAGGAGGTGGCCGACCCTTGGTATACCGGCGATTTTGAGGCCACCTGGCAGGACGTGCTGGCCGGCTGCCAGGGGTTGCTGGATAAGTTTGTTTAAGATTGCATTTGGTGATTGTATTTTTTACCAAAATGATATATAATAATTAAATAGGTTAAAATTGATAAATCTCACAAGCATTACCCATATTATGAACAGGACAAAACTAAAATGGAGGAAGCATTTTATGAAATATAAAGTCATCGGCCACCAGTATCGCAACGACCAATGCCTGGTTTGCGGCTGGGACAACCCGCTGGGTCTGGATTTGGAGTTTTGGGAGCTGGAAAATGGCGAGCTGGCCACCCTGGCCAACCTGAAGCAAAACCACCAGAGCTATCCCGGCCGGGCGCACGGCGGCATTATCTCCGCCCTGCTGGACGAGCTGATTGGCCGCGCCGTGTGTATTCAGGAGCCGCTCAGCTGGGGCGTGACGGTGGACCTCAA
This sequence comes from Bacillota bacterium, assembly GCA_021769035.1. GTDB lineage: Bacteria > Bacillota > Dehalobacteriia > UBA4068 > UBA4997 > Avidehalobacter. Next base: position 25,067 of record JAETTP010000001.1, read on the forward strand.
TATTAAGTATAAAAAACCGGTACCGCTGGAGCAGCAGCTGGTGGCCGTGGGCCGCATAACCCGCAACCGTAGCCGTATGTTTGAGGGCGCAGGCGAAATATATCTGCCAGACGGCACTCTGTTAGCCAGCGCCGAGGGCCGTTATATGAAGCTGCCCGTGGACAAAATTGTGGAGAGCGAAACGCCAATTTCCGATATGAACTGGCGTATGCTCGACGTGGCCCCGGAAGCAATGCCGGAATACATTGAATTACCCTATTAATTAGCAAGAGGAGGAACAATATGGCAGGCTTTTTTAAAAATCTGTTTGATAGCAATGCCAAGGAAATAAAAAAATATAGCCAGCTGGTGGGGCAAATCAACGCGCTGGAGCCGCAAATGCAGGCCCTCAGCGACGCTGAATTGCAGGCCAAAACGCCGGAGTTTAAAAACCGCCTGGCTAACGGCGCCAGTATTAACGACCTGATGTTGGAGGCCTTTGCCCTGGTGCGCGAGGCCAGCCGCCGGGTGCTGGGCCTGCGCCACTTTGACGTGCAGCTGATTGGCGGCATGACCCTGCACGACGGCCGCATTGCCGAGATGAAAACCGGCGAGGGCAAAACTCTGGTGGCAACTTGCCCGGTTTATCTCAACGCGCTCACCGGCAAGGGCGTGCACATGGTGACGGTCAACGAGTATTTGGCCTCCCGCGACAGCCAGTGGATGGGCAAGCTTTACAAATTCCTGGGCCTCTCCGTGGGCCTGATTGGCTATTCCGTGCCGCCGCCGGCCAAAATCCAGCAATACAACTGCGACATCACCTTTGGCACCAATAACGAGTTTGGTTTTGATTATCTGCGCGATAATATGGCCGTGCGGCCGGAAAATCAGGTTCAGCGGCCCCTGCATTTTGCGATTATCGACGAGGTGGACAGCATTTTAATTGACGAGGCCCGCACCCCGCTGATTATCAGCGGCCAGGCCGAAAAGCCCACGGAGCGTTACTACCAGATGGCCAAAATCGCCGCCCGCATGCGGCGCGACCAGGACTTTACCATTGACGAAAAGGCCCGCGCTATTATGCTGACCCCAGAGGGTGTGGCTAAGGTGGAGCATTTGCTGGGCGTCACCAACCTTTACGACAACGTCAACACGGAGATTAACCATTATGTGCAGCAGGCCTTAAAAGCGGAGTTCCTGTTCAAGCGAGACCGGGATTACGTGGTGAAGGACGGCCAGGTGGTTATCGTTGACGAGTTCACCGGCCGCTTGATGGACGGCCGCCGTTACAGCGACGGCTTGCACCAGGCGATTGAAGCTAAGGAAAATGTGATTGTTAAAAACGAGAGCCAAACACTGGCCAGCATTACCCTGCAAAATTACTTCCGTATGTATCAGAAGATTGCCGGCATGACCGGCACGGCGATGACCGAAGAGGACGAATTTAAGGCCATTTACGGGCTGGACGTGGTGGAAATCCCCACCAACAAGCCTATTCAGCGTTTGGATAAGCCGGATATTATCTACCGCACCGAGGCCGGCAAGTTTAACGCCGTGGTGGAGGATATTGTGGAGCGGCACGCTAAGGGCCAGCCGGTTTTGGTGGGCACGGTTTCTATCGAAAAATCGGAGCAGCTTTCCGCCCTGCTGCACAAGCGGCAAATTCCGCATAATGTGCTGAACGCCAAATATCACGAAAAAGAGGCGGAAATCATCGCCCAGGCCGGCCGCTTCGGCGCGGTCACCATTGCTACCAATATGGCCGGCCGCGGCACGGATATTATGCTGGGCGGCAACCCGGAGTTTATGCTGCGCCAGGAGCAAATGCGCGACCCGGAGCGGGAATGGACGCTGCTGGAGGAGCAGCAATATCTGGCCCGCTATGAGGACGAGGTTAAGACCGACCGCCAAAAGGTTTTGGAGGCCGGCGGCCTGGCGATTATCGGCACGGAGCGGCACGAGAGCCGGCGCATAGACAACCAGCTGCGCGGCCGTTCCGGCCGTCAGGGCGATATTGGCCAAAGCCAGTTTTATATCTCCATTGAGGACGATTTAATGCGGCGTTTCGGCGGCGACGCCCTGCAAAATATGATGGATAAGATTGGTATGGACGACAGCATGCCGATTGAGCTGAAGATGATTAGCAAGTCCATTGAAAACTCCCAGAAAAAGGTGGAGGCCCGCAACTTCGATATTCGTAAAAACGTGCTGGAATATGACAACGTGATGAATCAGCAGCGCACCCTGATTTACAAGCAGCGGCAGGACGTGCTGCGGGGGGAAAACCTGCACGAGCAAATCATCTTTATGCTGCAATCTACCATTAAAAATATTGTGGAGCATTACAACAACGTCAGCGAGTACGTGGAGGAGTGGGATTTGCCGGCTATGCTGCGCGATTTGGAAGCGCCGCTGCCGGAGCACGGCCTGACGCCGGAGGATTTGGCCAAGCTGGGCAAGGACGAGATTATCCCCATGCTTTGCCAAAAGGCGGAGGCGCATTTGGAGGGCCGCGCCGAGGCTATGGGGCCGGCTATGCTGCAAGCTTTAGAGCGCGTCATCATTTTGAAAGTGGTTGACGAGCATTGGATGGACCATATCGACGCGATGGACCAGCTGCGCCAGGGCATTGGTTTCCAGGCGCTCGGCCAGCAAAATCCCGTCACCGTTTATAAAAATGAAGCTTATATTATGTTTGAGGATATGGTGGCCGATATTCAGCTGAATGTTTCCCGCTTAATTCAGCGGGTGGAAAAGGTGGAAGCACCCAAGGAGCGGCAGAATTTGGTCGCCAGCCATGGCGGCGAGAGCGAGGGCGCGCCGGCTGGGCGGCCGGGCAAAGCCGGCGGCAAGGCGGCCCCGCCAAAAAAGCAGCCTGTGCACGTGGGCGAGAAAATTGGCCGCAACGATCTTTGCCCCTGTGGCAGCGGCAAGAAATATAAAAACTGCTGCGGCCGCCCTGGCCAGGGCAACGCGGAAGCGGAAAGTGCGGAATAGCGTCAAAATATACTATAAATAAAATTATTTAGGAAAGCGAGAGGTGATATTATGCTTAGCGATTGGAAAAGCCCGATTGAAAAAAGCCAAAGCAAGCTGGCGGAGCTGCAAAAGGCTCTGGATATGACGTGAAAGGAAGAGGAGGCCGCCCGCCTGGAGGAGGAATCGGCCCAGCCCGGATTTTGGGAAAATCAGGAGGCCGCGCAGGCCTTACTGCAAAAGCTTACTAACCTTAAAGCCAGCATTAGCGCCTACCAAAACCTGGCAAGCCAGCAGGATGATTTGCAAACCCTTTGGGAGCTGGCTAACGAGGAGCAGGACGAGGACTTGGAGCCGGAAATTGAGCAGGCCTGCCACGCCCTGCAAAAGGAGCTGGAAAAGCTGGAAATTCAGGTGTTGTTCAGCGGCCCCTACGACGACCACGACTGCATTTTGACCCTGCACGCCGGCGCCGGCGGCACGGAGGCCCAAGATTGGACGGATATGCTTTATCGAATGTATAGCCGCTTTTGCGAGAAGAACGGTTTTAAATGCGAGGTGCTGGATTTTCTGGACGGCGAGGAGGCCGGCCTGAAAAGCATTACCCTGGCGATTGAGGGCCCCCACGCCTACGGCCATTTCCGGGCGGAGCGCGGCGTGCACCGGCTGGTGCGTATTTCCCCCTTTGACGCTTCGGCCCGCCGGCACACCTCCTTTGCCTCGGCTGACGTTATGCCGCAGGTGCAGGAGGATAATGAGGTGGAAATCAACCCGGACGACTTGAAAATTGATACCTATCGCAGCGGCGGCGCCGGCGGCCAGCACGTCAACAAAACAGATTCCGCCGTGCGGATCACGCACCTGCCCACCGGCATTGTGGTGCAGTGCCAGGATGAACGCTCGCAGTACAATAACAAGGACCGCGCTATGAAGCTGCTAAAAGCTAAATTGCTGGAGGTAAAGGTGAAAGAGCGCGAGCGCGAGCTGGCCGAGCTGCGGGGTGAGCATGCGGAAATTGGCTGGGGCAGCCAAATCCGCTCCTATGTTTTCCAGCCGTACCGTCTGGTTAAGGACCACCGCACCAACGTGGAATCCGGCAATGTGGACGCAGTGATGGACGGCGACTTGCTGCCTTTCATTAGCGCTTATCTGAAGCAATTCAAGGGCTAACCTTTTCCGCGGGGAAAGTGTTGACCTGCGCCAAATTAATAAAGTGAGATGGAGGAAGATTAAAGTGGATACAGCCAAATTGCAAGCCACAGCCAAACAGCTGCGGCGGGAAATCATCAAAATGATTACGGCGGCCGGCAGCGGCCACCCCGGCGGCTCCCTTTCGGCCGCTGATATTCTCACCGTTTTATACTTCGACAAAATGAACATTAAACCGGAACAGCCGGATTGGCCCGGCCGGGATTACTTTGTGCTTTCCAAAGGGCACGCCGCCCCGGCTTTGTATGGCACGCTGGCCTTGCGCGGCTACTTCCCGGTTGAGGAGCTGGCCGGCCTACGCAAGCTGCATACGCGCTTGCAGGGTCACCCCGTGAGCACCAAGGTGCCGGGCGTGGACGTAAGCACCGGCTCCCTGGGGCAAGGGGTCAGCGTGGCATGCGGCCTGGCCAAGGGCTTGAAAATCGACAAGCTCCCCAATCGGGTCTACACCGTTTTGGGCGACGGCGAATGCCAGGAGGGCCAGGTTTGGGAGGCCCTGATGTTTGCCGCCCACTATCAGTTGGATAACCTGTGCGTTATCATCGACCACAACCGTCTGCAAATCGACGGCCAGGTTGCAGACGTGATGAATGTGGAACCGCTGGATAAAAAGCTGGACGCTTTCGGTTTTAATGTGCTGCTGATAAACGGCCACGATATGGAAGCCATTGGCAGGGCTTTGGACAGCGCCGCTGCCTGCAAGGGCCGGCCCACCGCTATCATCGCTAACACCGTTAAGGGCAAGGGCGTTTCCTTTATGGAGAACCAGGCCGGCTGGCACGGCACCGCGCCCAAGGCCGCCGAAGCCGAACAAGCTTTACAGGAATTGTCCTGAGCAAACGCAGATAAGGGAGGATAAGCAAAATGTCTGAAAAAATTGCAACTCGTGAAGCCTACGGCCAAACCCTGGCCGAATTGGCAGCAACCGATAAAAATTTGGTCGTGCTGGACGCCGACCTTTCCAAATCCACCAAAACCTGCGATTTCGCTAAGGTCAGCCCGGAGCGTTTTATTGACGTGGGCATTGCCGAGCAGAATATGGTGGCTATTTCCGCGGGCCTGGCAACCCTGGGCAAGCATGTTTTTTGCAGCTCCTTTGCCATTTTTGCCGTAGGCCGTGCCTTTGAGCAAATCCGCAACTCTATCGCCTATCCGCAGCTGCCGGTGACGATTGCCGCCACGCACGCCGGCCTGACCGTTGGCGAGGACGGCGCCACCCACCAGGCCATTGAAGACATGGCGATTATGCGGGCAGTGCCTAATATGACGGTGATTGTGCCGGCCGACGCTGAGGAAACGCGGCAGGCGGTGCGCCTGCTGGCTGAGCACCCCGGCCCGGCTTATCTGCGCTTGGGCCGCCTGGCCGTGGAGCAGATTTTGCCGGCGGATTATCATTTCCAAATCGGCAAGGGCACCGTGCTTTACGGCGGCGACGGCGAGTCAGAAGAGGTGGCTATTTTTGCCTGCGGCCTGATGTTGGGCAAGGCTTTGGAGGCAGCCCGCGCCTTGGCGGCGGAGGGCATTAAAGCCGCGGTTGTCAATATGCCCACCATTAAGCCGCTGGACGCAGAATTGGTCTGCCAGATGGCTAAACGTTGCGGCGCGGCTGTTACCGTGGAAGAGCACAGCATTATTGGCGGCCTGGGCAGCGCGGTGGCGGAAACGTTGGCGGAGAATTGCCCCATTCCTTTGCAGCGTGTTGGCGTGGAGGATAAATTTGGCCAGTCCGGCAAACCGGACGAGCTGCTGGCGGATTACGGCCTAACCGTGGAAAATATTATCGCTAAGGCTAAGGCGGCTATTGCCCGGAAGTAATGAATTGATAAACTAATATTGAAACAACAGAGAAATGCTTGACAAAATATACCAAATGTATTAAAAAAAGCACCACTTTACCGCAGGGTGCTTTTTTTATTTTCGCTCGTTTTAAATTGCACCTGCGGTATAAGTTCACACTAAGCTCTTGCTTCGCCTTTCGCTATGCTCAGACTTGCAAATCGCTAAGTGTTCACTTAAAACGGTAGGCGGTTAGCCAGTATCCTCCGAAAGGAGGTGAGGCCACGTCACTGCGAATAACGCTTTGTATTGGAACATTTACATTCACAATCGAACTTAAACGTACACATAAAAAAACCGCCACTAGTCCCAATAGTGACGGTTTTTTAGCGTAAAAAACTATTCACTTAGGCTAACCGCTTATCTGTAGTGCCTTATTATTATTATTTTAGCCTATTTAAGCAGTTTTGTCAAGAAATTCAAACACAAAAAATCCTCAGATTAACTTCTGGGGATTTTTTATTTAATTTCCTGTTCCAAGCTTTCAAATATTGAGGCTGAAAAGAATTCTTTTAACGATATATCTAAACCATCACATAACTTTTTAATCGTTACAATAGATACTTCCCTGCGTTTTTCATCCATCATACTATAAATGGTAGACGGTGTAACACCAGATAAGTTAGCCAATTTATTTATCTTAATATCACGTTCACTACATAATTCTTGAAAGTGAATTGCAACTGCATCTTTGACGCCCATATAAATAAACACCTCAAGAAAAATTGTAAATACTTATTTGCATTTGCGTATACGCATTTGCGTAATAACGCGAAAAGATTTATAATATTATAATAAATTCTTATTACATATATGCAAAAAAAACGGAGGTAATAAATAAATTGATTACAAACAACAGATTATCAAATATGTGTTGTGCTTTCACTGGCCACCGCCCACAAAACCTGCCCTGGCAATTCAATGAAAATGCCACAGCTTGCCTAAAAGTGAAACAAATCTTAAACCAGCAGATAAACCAACTCGCCGCCAACGGCTTCACTGATTTTCTCTCAGGAATGGCCCAGGGCACAGACACCTGGACGGCGGAAGCAGTTTTGCATTTGCGCACAAAAATTCCTGCCCTAAAACTCCATTGCATACTACCTTGCAAAACGCAAGCAGAAAAATGGCCTGTTTCAGCGCAGGAACGCTATCAAAAAATTTTGGCCCAGGCGGATTCAATCTTTTTCACCAGCCGCGCCTATCACCCAAACTGTATGCTGGAGCGCAACCGCTTTATGGTGAAAAATGCCAGCCTGCTTTTGGCCGTTTATAACGGGCAGGCCCACAGCGGCGCCGGCGCAGCCGTGCGGCACGCGCAAAAGCTGGGGCGGACAATTATCATCATCAATCCAATATCGCTGGAAATATCCTATTTATAAATGAAAGGAAACAAATCAAAATGCAAATCTATTCAAAAGCAGAAGCCCCTCAGCTTGAAAACTGAGGGGCTTAAATAATATTTAATTAATATTAGTTGTTAATCAGTTTATCGTCGCCGTTCCAGCTGTAAAGCTGACGGATTTCCTCGCCGATAACCTCAGCTGGATGGGCCGCCGCTTTACGCCGCATAGCATTGAAATGCACCTGGCCGCCGGCCTCCGACATATCTGCCAAAAAGTCCTTGGCAAAGGTGCCGTCCTGAATATCGGCCAAAATCTGCTTCATAGCCTTTTTGGTGTCCTCGGTGATAATCTTGGGGCCGGTTACGTAATCGCCATATTCCGCCGTGTTGGAAACGGAATAGCGCATGCCGGCAAAGCCGCTCTGATAAATCAGGTCCACAATCAGCTTCATCTCGTGGATACACTCAAAATAAGCGTTTTTCGGGTCGTAGCCGGCTTCCACCAGGGTTTCAAAGCCAGCCTGCATCAAGGCGCAAACGCCGCCGCACAGCACAGCCTGCTCGCCGAACAAGTCGGTTTCAGTTTCCGTCTTAAAGGTGGTTTCCAAAACGCCGGCGCGCGCGCCGCCAATGCCCAGCGCGTAAGCCAGGGCCAGCTGCTGCGCTTGGCCGGTAGCGTCCTGCTCCACCGCAATCAGGCAGGGCACGCCCTTGCCCGCCAGATACTCGCTGCGCACAGTGTGGCCGGGGCCCTTTGGCGCAATCATGGTCACGTCCACATCAGCCGGCGGCTTAATCAAGCCGAAGTTGATGTTGAAGCCGTGCGCAAACATCAGCATATTGCCGGCCTCCAGGTTGGGCGCAATATTTTCCTTGTACATCTTGGCCTGCTTTTCGTCATTAATCAAAATCATGATAATATCAGCCTTTTTGGCCGCCTCGGCGGACTCGTAAACCGCAAACCCCTCGGCCTCAGCTTTGGCCCAGGATTTGCTGCCCTTGTAAAGGCCAATGATAACCTCGCAGCCGGAATCCTTCAGGTTTTTAGCGTGCGCATGGCCTTGGGAGCCGTAGCCAATAATCGCAATCGTTTTGCCTTTCAGCAACGCCAAATCACAGTCTTCCTGATAAAAAATCTTTCCCATAGTAAAAAGATGCCTCCTCAAAATTATTTATTGTATTTTTAATCATAACTGACCAATAATCCAGTTTATCAGGATATTAGCCAGGGATATGACAATACTAGCCAAAATTGCCGAGCCAAAACCGGCCACCGAGCAACCGGGGATCAGCCAAACCACCACCCACAGCATAAAACCGTTCAACACCAGGGCAAAAACCCCAAACGTCAAAATTGTCAGCGGCAGGGCCGCCAGCTGCAAAACCGGCTTCACGCTTAAATTCAGCACTGTGAAAAGCAGCGCCGCCAGCAACAATGAAAGCAAATTGCCAAATTGCAGGCCGCTCACCATTCTCTCCGCCAGCAACATTGCCAGGGCGTTCATCAGCGCCACCATCAGCAGCCGCTGAAAATCCGGCCCTGGGCGCACATAATTGCCGCGGTTGTCGATATAACCATCCCTGCGCATAAAATCAACCTCCTTTTGCGCCAAAGCCAATTAAGTTTAGCAATAGTTTAGCACTATTCCCCTTAAAATGCAAGCCACTTTTTTATATTTATAATGTATTCATGCATTTTTTTCAGCTTGTTTTTTCCTGCCAAATTGGGTAAAATATATTTAGCTCTAAAAAATATAATTGTAAACCATTTCAGGAAAGGATTTGATACAATGCAAGACCCTCGTATTAAACAGCTGGCCCGCAATCTGGTCAATTACTCCTGCCGAGTGCAGCCCGGCGAAAATGTGCTGATTGAAGTGAACGGCGAAGCCAGCGAGCTGGCCTGCGCCCTGATAGACGAAGTTTATCGCGCCGGCGGCAGGCCCTTTTTCAACCTGCTTCAGGAGGACGTCAAGGAGGCGCTGCTGCAAAACGCCGACCAATCCCTGCTGGAGCAAACCGCCAAATATGAAGCCGCCCGCATGCAGGATATGCAGGCCTACATTGGGGTGCGGGCTGGCGCCAACAGCTTTGCCATGGCCGCTCTGCCGGCGGAAAAGGTGGAGCTTTACAACAAATATTGGCAAAAACCCGTGCACCTGGACATTCGGGTGCCCCACACCAAGTGGGTTATTCTGCGCTGGCCCAACGCCAGCATGGCCCAGCTGGCCCAAATGCCCACCCACCAATTTGAGGATTACTTTTTCAGCGTCTGCAATCTGGATTACAGCAAGCTGAGCCGGGCCATGGACCCGCTGGTGGAGCTGATGAACCGCACCGACCGGGTGGAGCTGAAAGGCCCGCAGCTGAACCTAAGCTTCAGTATCAAGGGGATTCCCGCTATCAAATGCGCCGGCGACTGTAATATCCCGGACGGCGAGGTCTACACCGCGCCGGTGCGCGATTCCATCAACGGCGAAATCACCTACAACGCGCCCTCGCTATATCAGGGAACGATTTTTGACCAAATTCACTTCCGCTTTGAGCAAGGCAAAATTGTGGAGGCCAACGCCGGACGCAACACCGAAAAGCTGAATAAAATTTTAGACACCGACGAGGGCGCTCGCTACATCGGCGAGTTTGCTCTGGGATTGAACCCCAACGTCACGGTGCCTATCTACGACATTCTGTTTGACGAAAAAATCAGCGGCAGCTTCCACTTCACCCCCGGCGATTGTTACGACGACGCGCCCAACGGCAACAGCAGCAGCATCCACTGGGATTTGGTGAATATCCAAACGCCGGAGCTGGGCGGCGGCGAAATCTGGTTCGACGGCCAGCTGGTGCGCAAGGACGGCCGCTTCGTTATCCCGGAATTAAACTGCTTAAACCCGGAAGAGTTGCTCAAATAAACCAACGGGCTTAGCCGCTATTAAGCCTGGCCCTCAAGGAGGACTACAGCCTGGGCGGCAATCCCCTCTTCTCGCCCTACAAAACCCAGTTTCTCAGTAGTGGTTGCTTTCAAGCCCACCGCGGCGGCTTCTATTCCCAGAGCCGCCGCCAAATTTTGCCGCATAGCCATAATATGCGGGGCCATTTTGGGCCGCTCCGCCATAATCACCGCGTCCACATTGGCAATCTGCCAGCCCTCGCCGCGCACCATTGCCGCCACCCGGGCCAGTAGCTGCAAGCTGTCCGCTCCGGCATATTGCGGGTCAGTATCCGGAAACAGCCGGCCAATATCCGGCAGGGCAGCCGCGCCCAGCAGCGCGTCCATCAGGGCGTGGCAAAGCACGTCCGCGTCGGAATGGCCCAGCAAACCCAGCGGGTGCGCCAGTTGCACGCCGCCCAAAATCAGCGGCCGGCCGGCCACCAAACGGTGAACATCATATCCCAAACCAACGCGCACTAGCAATCGCCTCCCGTCTTCTCCGCCAAAATCAACTCCGCCAGCTGCAAATCCCGCGGCGTGGTGATTTTAATATTATCCGCACTGCCAGAAACCAAAGCCACCTGCCCGCGCACACTGGCCGCCAGCAGGGCGGCGTCATCGGTGAAATCCTTATCCAGGGTGGAGTAGGCCTCGATAAAAGGCTCAATGGCAAAAACCTGCGGCGTTAAGGCCCGCCAAAGCAGCTCCCGCGGGGGGCTGCCCTCAATCGGCCCCACCAGCTGGCCGGGAGCGGAGGCAACCGCCGCCTTGGGCAGCAGCTTGATGGTGTCCGTCACCGGGGCCGCCAAAATAGCCCCCAGATATTCCGGCTGGGCCGCCGCCGCCAAAACCGCCTGCCAATCCGCCTGAGAAAGCAGGGGCCGGGCGGCGTCGTGCACTGCCACCAAGTCCGCCGTGCAGCTGATATATGGCAGGGCCGCCGCCACGGAGCGCAGCCTGGTGCTGCCGCCCTCCACCACCAGGCCGGCCTTGCCCTGCAAATTTATGTCCGCCCCGCAAAGCGGAGCCGATAGGTCTGCAATCAACCGCTCAATCTGCGCCAGCTCCCCGGCGTGGGCCACCACAATAATCTGGCTCACCTGCGGGGCGCGCGCAAAAAACTCCAACGAATGTTGCAGCAGCGGCTTGCCAGCCAGCGGCAGCCAAATTTTGTTCACCGCCGCCCCCATACGCTGCCCAAGGCCGGCGGCCAGTAAGATAACCGAAACCTGCATAAGAACCCCTAACTTTTCTGTAACACCAAACAACCCTGATTTTCTACAGTCGATTTACCGGCCTACTGGGCTACTGGTCGTACAAATATCATGCGGCCGGTGGCGGTTTGCAACACGCTGCTGACCTCCGCCTTAATTTTGTGGCCAATATGCGGCCGGCCGTTTTCCACCACAATCATCGTGCCGTCCGGCAGATAAGCCAAGCCCTGGTTGGGCTCCTTGCCCTGGTGGATAACCTCAATGCTGATAATCTCGCCGGGCAGCCAAACCGCTTTTAGGGCGTTGGCCAGCTCGTTGACGTTCAAAATGCGCACGCCCTGCACCTGGGCCACCTTGGCCAAATTGAAATCGTTGGTGAGCACGGCGCCTTTCAAATCCTGCGCCAAACGCAGCAGCTTGTTGTCCACCTCCGCAATGTCCGGATAGTCCACTTCCATAATCAGCACCCGGCCGGGCAGCTCCTTTTGCAGACGGTTTAAAATATCCAGCCCGCGGCGGCCCCGGTTGCGCTTCAGCACGTCCGGCAAATCAGCCAAGTGCCGCAGTTCGTCCAACACAAAGCTGGCCACCACCAGCTGCCCCTCCAAAAAGCCCAGCCGGCAAACGTCGGCCATGCGGCCGTCGATGATGGCGCTGGTGTCCACCACTTTCATCTCCGCCAACTGACCGGGGCTGTGCGCCGCCCGCCCCGCCCCGCCGCCCCGCCAGTTCAGCAGGCTGGCCAGCTCGCCCCGCTTACGGTGTGCCACCAACATGCCCAAATAGGCGAAAAACAGCAGCGAAACCATTGAGATATAAGGCCCGATAACGGATATTTTGCCCACCACGGTGTTTAACAGGCTGGCGATAATCAAGCCGATAATCAGCCCCAGCACCATGGCGCTAATATCCAGCACCGGCATTTTGAAAATGTAATTAATAAAGCGCCTAAACTGGCTGGAAATCATATTAAACAGCGGGGTCAGCAGCAAGGCGGCAATCATCACCCCCAGGGAGGTGGTGGCAAAAATCGCAATGGAACGCTCGCCCCAATCCATACCGTCGGAAAATTTGTAAACCAACCAAAAAACGGCGCAGCCAACAGCAAGATAAACCACCGCATTAAACAAAAGGGTTAAACGACGCAGCCAAACCGGCTGCTTGGGTTGGTCGCCCTCGCCTTTGGCCTCAAATTTACCGTCCGTTTTTTTAAGCTCCGCCTTAGTTTCCATAAGTCACCTCCAAAACTATACCACTAAAACCATAGCCCTATCCCCAATCAGGGCTGTTAAAAGGTTATTCTATAACCGCTTGGCAAAATCCTGCTGCGGCGGCAAACAATCGTTAATCAGCCCCGCTGCAACCACTGGTTGACAGATTGCCAGCCCCGGCAGGTTGCCTGGCAACCGGCTTTTCTGTTAAAATTAAACGCAAAGGAGTGATGCAAACAATGATAAACGACCAAAACAATCCGTTAGATTTAGCCGGCCGCCTGCAACAGCTACGCAAACAGCGGGGCCTTTCCCAGGAGGAGCTGGCCGGACGGCTGGGCGTTTCCCGGCAGGCCGTTTCCAAATGGGAAAGCGCGCAGGCCCAGCCGGAGCTAGAAAAACTGCTTGCCCTCAGCGACTTTTTCGCCGTCAGCTGCGATTATCTGTTAAAAGGAGAAGAGGCGGCCCCCCTCCCTTTACAACCGCCGGCTCCGCCGGCCGCACCGCCGCAGCCAAGCAAGACTAACCGCCTGGCCTATGTGATAAACGCCAGCCTTTGGGCCTGGCTGGGCCTGCTGATTAGCTGGGCCCTTTGGAGCTACTATTACTATTCCTGGTGCGCCATGCTGGGCGTGGGCTTTGTGATGATAGGCGTCGCCGTGCTGGCAATGGGCCTGGCCGGCTGCCCGGCGGAACAGCAGCCCGGCCTGCTGCGCCGCTTTTGGCGCTGGAGCATTTGGCCCATCTGCCAAATAGGCTTGGGCATAGCTTGCAGTTGGCTGGCCAGCCACGGCGCGCTTTTGTCCCCCGTCATCTCTTTTTGGGCTGTCGAATTTGGCGGCCCCGGCATTTTCGCCGCCTCCTGGGGCGTTTGGCTAATTATCTGCCTGGGCGTTTGGCGTTGGAGCCGGCGGGCATAAAAGCAAGGGCGGCGGCATATATATAGCTGCTACTATATTAATCAGCTTTATATATAATAGAAAAGAGGAGAAAAATGCCGCCAACGATCTGGCTAGTAGGCCTGCAACCCGCCGGAAGCAAACCGCTCCCCTGGTGGAAGCGTATCTGGCAGAAAATCCGCCCCCAAACCCTGCCCGTCGGCACGCTGCCCGACGGCCGGCCGGTGCGCCTGCTGCAACTGCCGCTAAGCCGGGCGGCCTTTCAGGCTTTGCCATTGCACCGCCAAAGGGAGGAGCTGCGGCGCGCCCTGCGTTGGCTGCAAAAGCCGGCCCGGCAAATGCAGCGTTTGGGCCTGCCCCTGCATTTGCAGCTTTTGCTAAACCGAGCCGAAAGGCCGCCGGCTGCCCAGCTGCCTGACTGCCGCCCTTTGGCGGCGCGGGAGTTTGTGCGCCAAACGGCGGCCAGCCTGCCCGGCGGTTTAGCCGGCCGGCAAGTGGCCGTTTTGGGCGTGCGGCGGCCCTGGCACCGCCACATTTGCAGCGCGCTTTTGCAGGCGGAGGCCCAACCGATTTTATACGGCCCGCGCGCCCTTAGCCTGGCGGAATATTACTATCAACGCCTGGGTATAGCCATCCCGGTTTTTGGCGCGCGCAAGGCTATCCGTAGCAGCGACGTTATTTTGTTGCTGCCGGAGGAGGCGGCTCCCAAACAGGAACAATGCGGCGCGGTTTTCAGCAGCAAGCCGGTTTTCTGCTTTGCCGAGCCAATGGTGCAGGTTCCGGGCAATTTTGGCGGCCGTTTCAGCTTTGGCGCTTTTCCCGCCGGCCAGGCCGCGGCGCTGTTGGATTAAACATTTAACCCCTTGGAGAAGTTAAACTCCAGGGGGTTTTGCTTATCTTACAATAATGTAAGATTGCAAGCCAAAATGCAAGCTAAAATCTCTGGCAGCGGGCCGCCGCCTGTGCTAAAATATAACCAGAACTAAATGTTCACGTATAGTTGTTTTAGAAAGGAGCAAAAACAAATGGCAATTTTAGAAGTACAGGATTTACAAAAAATTTACACCACGCGCTTTGGCGGCCAAAAAGTGCAGGCTCTGCAAAGCGTCAGCTTCAGCGTGGAAAAAGGCGAATGGGTGGCGATTATGGGCGAATCCGGCAGCGGCAAAACCACCCTGCTGAACCTGGTAGCCGCGCTGGATCGGCCCACCGGCGGCCAAATCCTGCTGGAGGGGCAAAACCTGGCCCAAATCAAGGAAAGCCGCCTGGCCGCCTTCCGGCGGGACAACCTGGGCTTTGTCTTTCAGGATTGCAACCTGCTGGACACCTTTTCCCTGGCGGATAACATCTACCTGCCGCTGGTGCTGGCCGCAACCCCCTACAAGGAAATGGCTGCCCGCCTGCACCCGCTGGCCCAGCAACTGGGCATCAGCAGCTTGCTGGCCAAATACCCCTACGAGGTTTCCGGCGGGCAAAAGCAGCGGGCCGCCGTGGCCCGCGCCCTGATAACCAACCCCCGGCTGGTGCTGGCCGACGAGCCCACCGGCGCGCTGGATTCCCGCTCCTCCGACGAGCTTTTGGAGCTTTTCCGCCAGATTAACGAAAACGGCCAAACTATCCTGCTGGTGACGCATTCCGTCAAGGCCGCCAGCTACGCCGGGCGGGTGCTGTTCATTAAGGACGGGCGGGTTTTCCACCAGCTTTACCGGGCGGAACAGCCCCAGCAGCAATTCTATCAAAGGATTGCCGAGGCCCTGACCCTGCTTGCCGGCGGCGAGGCTTCGGCCCCGGCGCAGCCTCAGCCCGCCGGCGCGCCGCTGGCCCAATCAATGAGCGCGGCCATGCAAACCGCAATGCCGGGAGGTGTGGACTAATGCGCAGCTTTGGCTTTTACACCCGGCTAGCCTGGCAGGGCATGCTGAAAAACGGCCGCGTTTATCTTCCTTATATCTTAACCTGCGTCGGCATGGTGATGATGTATTACATTGTGTGCGCGCTGCAACTCAGCACCGCCGTGGAAACTATGCGCGGCGGCAGCACAGTGCAGGAAATTCTCTCCCTGGGGCAAATCGTTATCGGCTTTTTCTCCCTGCTGTTTCTGCTTTACACCAACTCTTTCCTGCTGAAGCGGCGCAAAAAAGAGTTCGGTCTCTACAACGTTTTGGGTATGAGCAAGCTGAACCTAGCCCGCGTGCTGCTGCTGGAAACAATCCTCACCGCGGTGATAGCCGCAGTCGGCGGGCTAGGCCTGGGGCTGCTTTTCAGCAAGCTGGCGGAGCTCTCCCTCAGCCGGTTGCTTTCCGCCGGCCCCAGCCTGGTTTTTGAAATCTCCCTGCCGGCCATCATCTCCAGCCTAAGGCTTTTTGGCCTGATTTTCCTGCTGCTGCTGGCCAACGCCCTGCGTCAGGTGCACATGGCCCGGCCGGTGGAGCTGCTGCGGGCCCCCAATTTTGGCGAGCGCCCGCCCAAAGCCAACTGGCTGCCGGCGCTGCTGGGCCTGATTTTGCTGGTCGCGGCCTACTTCCTGGCCGTCACTATTCAAGACCCGGTTGCCGCGCTGGGCCTGTTCTTTGTGGCGGTGATTATGGTTATCATTGCCACTTATCTGCTGTTCGTCACCGGCTCCGTGGCTTTGTGCCGCTTGCTGCAAAAAAACCCACGCTTCTATTACCAAACCAAGCATTTTGTGTCCACCGGCAACATGCTCTTCCGCATGCGCCGCAACGGGGCCGGCCTGGCCAGCATTTGTATCCTCTCCACCATGGTGCTGGTAATGCTCTCCACCACCAGCTGCCTGTTTTGGGGCAAGGAGGCCGCCCTGCGCCAGCGTTACCCGCAGGACATTACTTTTCACATCGACAATTTATATTATCCGCCGGACGCGGCCGCCGCGGCGGAGCACCCGGATTTGGCCCAGCGGCAGCTTTATGTGCCGGCTTATCGGGAGCTAATTGAGGCGGAGCTGGCCCGGCGCGGCTGGGAAAATCAACCGCGGCTGGATTTCCGGCATCTTTCCACGGTGGCCAGCGTGGAGGGCAACCAGCTGCTTTTTGACGAGGCCAAAATGAAGCAGGCCGAGCGAGTGATGCAGCTTAAAGGCTTCTACTACGCCCATTTCCTGCCGCTGGAGGACTACAACCGCAGCCAGGGGGCCGCGCTGGAGCTGCAAGCGGACGAGGTTTTCATCTGTGAGAACCCGGCCGTGCCCTACACCTGGAACACTTTGAGCCTGCCCCAGGCCGCCGGGCTGCCGGAGTTTAAGGTGAAAAGCCTGCTGCCGGAGTTTCCACAGGTGGGCGTTTCCAACTCGGAAATTATGGCGGATTTGTGGGTGGTGGTGCCGGACGTGGCAACCTTGCAGGAAATCTGCACCGTGCAGCAGCAGGCCTACGAGTACGCCTCCGTTTTGCAATGGTACTTTGGCTTTAACCTGCCGGAAAACGCCGACCCCGCGGAGGGCGACGAGTTTGTGCGGGCGGTTTGGAATCAGTATGACCAGCTGGCCCAGCAAGCCAAGGCCAACGGGGAGTTTGAGCCGCCTTACCTGCATTATGCCGACGTCAACAACGAACGCGATTGGTATTACAGCATGAACAGCGGGCTTTTCTTCCTGGCCATCGTGTTGGCCCTGGTTTTCGTGGCCGGCGCGCTGCTGATTATGTATTACAAGCAGCTGGTGGAGGGCTACGAGGATCAGTCCGGCTTTGGCATTTTGCGCAAGGTGGGCATGACCGACCGGGAAATCCGCAGCAGCGTCAACTGGCAAACCCTGGTCTTGTTTTTCCTGCCGCTGCTCATTGCCGGCGTGCACCTGGCCTTTGCCTTTAATATGCTGCTGAAACTGCTGCTGGCCTTTGGCCTCTCCAACGCGGTTATGCTGGCCCAGATCTGCGGCGTTTGCTATCTGATTTTCGCCCTGTTCTACATCGCGGCTTATCTGGTGACCTCCCGCGTTTACTATCGAATTGTGGCGAATTAATTGGGCGAACAAAATGCAAATTTTTTTTGAAAAAGCTGCAAGTTTTTGTGGTAAAAAACGGTATTTATGATAGAGAATTAAATACCACGTCAAAATGGATAGTTAAAATAAATCGTTAAGAAAAACTTAATAATTCAGCTTATAATTAATGTTAAAATAATAATGTTAAAATAAAAATGTGATATAAATAGTTGTGAATTTGGAGGTGAATTTTTATGAAAAAGATTTGGCGAGCGATACGGATTTTGTTGGGCACGGTTTTGTGCCTGGGGCTGCTGGTAGCCGGCGGCCTCACCTGGCAAGGCTGGCAGCTTTACAAGGAGGCTGTGGAGGCCCGGCCGCTGGAGCAGGTGCTGGCGGAGGCCCGCGCGGCGGAAAATTACACCCCGCTGGCGGAACTGCCTCAGTTTTATCTGGACGCAGTGGTGGCCGTGGAGGATCAGCGTTTTTACAAGCACGGCGGCATAGACCCCATTTCCATCGCGCGGGCGGTGGCGGTGGATTTGCAGGCCGGCGCACTGGTGGAGGGCGGCAGCACCATCACCCAACAGCTGGCGAAAAATCTTTACTTCACGCAGGAAAAGAAATTTGAGCGCAAAATTGCCGAGGTTTTTGTGGCCTGGGATATTGAAAAAATGTGCGATAAAGACGAAATTTTGGAGCTTTACGTAAATGATATTTACTTCGGCGCGGGCTACTACAACATACACGACGCCGCCTGGGGCTACTTCGGCAAGCAGCCGGCGGATTTAAGCGCGGCGGAAAGCGCTCTGCTGGCCGGGCTGCCCAACGCGCCCAGCGCCTACAACCCCAAAGCCAACCCGGAGCTGGCCGTGCAACGGCAGCGGCAGGTGCTGCGCCGCATGGTGGATTGCGATATGCTCACCAGCGAGGAGGCCGGCGGCCTGGTTTTTATAGCGCAGGCTCTGGCTTCGGAAACTGAACCAGTAACCTAAAAGCCTGCTAAAATTAAAGGAGATTTTACCATAAAACATATCAAAACGGCGTTCCCGATAATCAGGAGCGCCGTTTTAATATTTCCTTACATATCCGCGCTGACGTCGCCGGTGCCGCCGGTGGCCATATCCGCGCCGTTCAGATAACCGGTGTTCGGCGTGGTTCTGGTGCCGCCGTTGCTGCGGTAACTGCTGTTGGTGGCTCCATTGTAACCGGCGCCGTTGTAACCGGTGCCGCCAAAGTTATCCAACCCATAGCCGACGCCATAACCCACCCCGGTGTAAGTGGTGCCGTTGCCACCGTTGTAACTGGTGGGAGTGCCCGTTGTCCCGGAACCGGAGCCCATGCCGGTGCTACCGGTTTTGCTGTTGCTGCAACCGGCCAATGCCGCCAAAAGCAGCAGGCAGGCCGCTAAAAGACAAGCCAATCTTTTCATTTTAAGTTTAGCCATTGTTTTATCCTCCATACTAATTTTTTATAACTGCGTTTTTAGTATGTGGTTTTGCGGCCAAACTATTAGCTCAAATTCTGGCAAATTTTTAAGATATTGACAACCAAAAGCAAAACGAAAACCCCCGCGGCAACAGGGGGCTTTCGCTGTGCATTTTGTGTTAAGATGAATACACATTTTGTTCAATATTATTATAGCACTTAAACCAAATCGTTGTCGAGATGCAAACGATATTAAGAAGGTGCAAAAATGCTTGATTTCTCCATTTTAAAATTGAACAAACAAAAATAGCCGCCCAGTTTCGCGATTGTCGCGGCTATTTTTATTATAGAAGCAAAATCGAGGGCTGACCCGGTTTAAGGGATCCGCTCTTTGTATTTATAGTATAACAAGAAAAATTTGATTTGTCAACTGGTTTTTTGCCAAATTCATACAAAACAGCTAGGCTTACTAGGCAAGTATTTTGAAGACCAGGTGAAGAATTTGTGAAAAAAAATTAAAAATAATCTGTATTTTAAACACAAAACCCCTTTACGGATTGCAAAGGATGTGGTATAATCAGCTAAGATAAACTCTGTGTAAACTGATTTGGTTGTGTCAGGTGATGAGGCACAGGGTTTGGGGCCGCAAAAAACGGCCTGGGAGGAGGTTATAATTAACGTTCCTTATGTGCTGAAAAGCGCTCCGCCAAAGCTTGCCGGCTTTGGGCAGCTGTTACAGGGGCAGCCCGCCAAAGGCCAACTGCCAAAAGCGGCCGCGCAACCCAGCATTACATATAGGAAAGCATTTGAAAATGCGCCGTGCCAAAACGTCGGCTGAAGCTAGCAGCCGGCCCCTTGGCCGAAGAACGTTCATTCAGCCGCTGGCACGGGCAAAATTACGCAAACAGCAAAAAGGTTCCGTTTGCCCAATTTGGTAGAAGCAATATAAAAGAGGACAGCTAAAAACAGCAATTATTTTTTCTTCTCCTCTTTTTGCCGGCTGTTGCCGGTTTTGCTAAAAACAAACGCAGCTTGCCTTGCTTTTTGCTAACAAATGCAAAAAAGAAAAAAGGAGGAACAAAACATGAAAGACAAAAAGTTAGTCAGAATCATTGGCATTGTGCTTTTTGCGGCGTTGATCATCTGGACTGTTTCCACAATCATGGGCCAGCCCGCGGCTCCGAGTGCAGACGCATTGGGCGGCGCTGACTCAGAAGCGTACAAAACCGCTAAAGCAGCCTATGATGCTGAGATCCTGCAGGGCCAGGCTTATCTGACCTTGGGCGTTTTGGTAGTAATCGCTTACTTCTTCATCACTGAAGCATTCCCGATTGCTATCAGCGCAATGGTTATTCCTTGTTATTACTCTGCTTTCGGCTTTATGCCCTTTAAGACGGCATTCGGCGGCTTGGTTGATAGCTCGGTTATCCTGTTCGCCGGCATGTTCCTGGTTGGCGGCGCAATGTTCCAAACCGGTTTGGCGCAGAAGATTGGTATCACCTGCGTTAAGGCGGCCGGCGGTTCCGAAACCAAATTGATCCTGTTCATCATGATCATCACCGGTATTCTGTCCGCATTCCTGTCCAACACCGGTACGGTTGCCTGCTTGCTGCCCGTTTGCTTGGGTATTGCTGATTCCCAGGGTATGAACCGCCCGAAGCTGTTGATGCCTTTGGCAATGATGGCTTCCTCCGGTGGTATGATTACCATGGCTGGTACCCCTCCGAATATGTCCGCTGCCGCTACCTTGACTAACAGCGGCATTGACATCGGCTTCTTCGATTTCGCTTGGGCTGGTATCCCGATTGCTATCCTGTCCATCATCTATATGATGTTCGTTGGCAACCGCCTGATCCCGGAGCGTCATTCCGACGTGCAAATGGCTGACGATGAAGAGGGCAAAGTTTATGACGTTAAGAAACAGATCATTTCCGGCGTTGTGCTGGTTGCTGTGGTTGCTGTTATGGCTACCGGCGTTATCGGCTTGGAAACTGCAGCTGTTATCGGCGGCTTGATTTGCGTATTCACCGGCTGCTTGACTGAAAAAGAAGCTTACCAGTCTATCGACTGGACCACCATCTTCCTGTTTGCCGGTGCTTTGGGCTTGGCAAACGCTATGAAGACCACTGGCGCTGGCGCTTTGTTGGCTGACAAGGTTATCGGCATGCTGGGTGGTTCTCCGAACCCCTACGTTCTGATGATCGTTCTGTTCTTGCTGGCTGGCGGCCTGACCCAGTTCATGTCCAACACCGCTGCTGCGGCTCTGCTCTGCCCCATCGGCTTGTCTATTGCTGAGGGCTTGGGCGCTGACCCGACCGGCGTTGTTTTGGCCATTGGCTTCTCCTGCTCCGCTGCTTACTGCACACCTGTAGCAACTCCTCCGAACACCATGGTTTACGGTCCTGGCGGCTTGACCTTCATGGATTACGTAAAAGTCGGCGTTCCGCTGTTCTTGCTGGTTGGCGTAGCCTGCGTAGCTATTATCCCGATTATCTGGCCTTTCTTCCCGTGATAAATGGGTGAAAAATAAAAAGTTGGTACTCCCCTGTTCATAATTCTTTAGTACTGACTTAACATAAAAAGGAGCGGCTTCCTGGAGGCCGCTCCTTTTTTATGATTATTAAAGCTTGCTATTTAGCAAAAACTATAGTATAATATTAATTACAAAGAGTTGAAACCTTAAACAGGCGGTTAGCCCTCGGACGCAAAGCAATACATTCGTGAAAAATGTATGGTTGAACGAAAGAGGGATTGGGGCCCTCCTCACAAAAACAACGAGGAGGTGATGTTAATGAGTTTTATGGAAGTCGCAACGTTTTTATTAGTACTTATAGCGTTTGCCGATGTGATATTAACCCATTGCAAAAAGAAATAGCCGCCCAGTTTCGCAGACTCGCGGCTATTCTTTTTAGCTAGCATCTGAGGGCTGACCCAGTTTAAGGGATCGGCTCTTTGTACTTATATTATAGCATTTGTTTTTGTTGTTGTCAATATGCCAAAAGCGGTTGAATAGAAAGTTTATGTTGTAATTTGTTGGTAAATATGCTATAATGGGACAGAAAAGAGTTGATTCTTTGGATGGCGGCCAACCTTACTCGTAAACTTTCGTTAAGCGAGGAAGGGGGTGAGCTCATGAGTTTTGTTGAAGTAATTCTTTTACTTAGCTTTCTCATTGAGGTTGTGGATTTTGTTTACCGAATCACAACAAAAAAATAGCCGACCCGACCAAAGGCTGCGGCTATTTTTTGTACAAAATAGTTGAGTTAAGGTTGATTGCTTGAAAATGCAGTCAACTCTTTTCATCTATTATTATAGCATTTGTTTTTGTTGTTGTCAATGCCCTTTTGCCGCCCAAACTCTTTAATGCCTAATTTTTACCTAACCGCACCAGCAATACCTTTTCTCAATCGCTAAGTGTTCATAGAGGATTACATTTGCCTAAAGTCAAATGTATGCGTGAACACTAAGCTCTTGCTACGCCTTACAGGCTAAGCACTCGCTAAGTGTTCACGCAAAAAAACAGTAGACTTTTTGAGCTTGTGGGTGTAAAATATATTTATAAAAATTGTTAAAGCTTTCAGAAATCGACTTTGCTAACTTGCTCGATTGGAGGAATCAGCGGTGATTAAAGATTATATCGCCCCGGCTGCGGCACAACGCAAATTAAAAAGCGCCCACACGCAAAGGCAAAACGTTTATATATACGGCGCCAGCGGCTACGGCAAAACAGAGCTTGTTCAGCAATTTTTAGCCACTCGCCCGCACAAATATTTTTCCTTCAGCGATTTGGCTGGTAATATTGACAAACTGCCTGCCAGCGACGAGGATATAACCCTGGTGCTGGACCATTTGCAGCTGCTCAGCAGTGAATTACTGCGGGAAAAAATCTTGGATTTATGCTATCATCAAAAGGTGTGGTTAATTTTAATCAGCCGCAGCGCCCTGCCCCATTGGTTGCGCCCCAGCTATGTAAACCAGGGCTTCACCATCATCCACGAGGAGGACTTGCACCTGCGCGGTGCGGAGATGGCCGCTTATCTGCAAACCCAACAGCTATCCCTTTCCGAGGCAGAGCTGATGCACCTGGAGGGAGCCACCGACGGCAACCCCTACGCGCTACGCTATGCGACCCTGCTTTTGCAGCAAGGCCACAAAATCAACCCGGAATTTTATTCGCAAGTTTGGGACGCTTACGCCGATTATCTGGAAAAATTTGTTTTCCCCAGCTGGGACAGCAGCCTGCTGGAATTTCTTATGCAGCTAAGCGTCACCAATGATTTTGATTTGGAGCTGGCCAAAATGATTTCCGGCAACAGCCGCGCCGCCGTCCTGCTGGAACGCGCCCTGGAAACCGACAATCTGCTGCGCCAAAAGGGCGGAGTCTACCACCTTTCACCCATCGCCCAGCAAGCCCTACGCAGTCTGAGTGAAAAAAAGCTAGGCACAGAGCGAATCATCGATTATGCCTCCCACGCCGCCCTCTATTACGAAATGCACGAGCAATTTTTGCCCGCTCTGCGGATTTTGAACCGCTGCGGCAAGACGGAGCAAATTAAAAGCCTGCTCATTCGCAACGCCCACTTAACGCCCGGCAGCGGCTACTACTTTGAAATGCGCCATTTTTACCTACGCCTGACCCCGGAAGAAATCAACGGCAACGTGGTGCTGATGGCCGGCATGAGTATGCTTTTTTCCCTGTTGCTACAGCCGGAGGAAAGCGAAATTTGGTATAAACGCCTGCGTCAGCTGGCCGCCAGCGCCGTAAACGGCCAAAAAAGGGAAGTCCTAAGCCGTCTGGCTTATCTGGATATTTGCCTGCCCCACCGCGACAGCGCTGATTTGCTGGAAATTTTTGAACGGGTGCCTACCCTACAGGAAAAGGGCATTACTCTGCCCGAGGTTTCCCTCACCGATAACCTGCCCAGCGTACTAAACGGAGCCAAGGATTTCTGCTGGATGACCAAACAAACCCAAAATATCTTAACCTCCCACAGTCATCTGATCGAGCAGGTTCTGGGGCCAACTGCCAAAGGCCTGGTTGAAGCCACCCTGGGCGAAACTATCTATGAAAAAGGCGGCGACACCTACGAGGTGCTGCGCCTGCTGAGCCGCTCCCGCCTGGAAAGCAACCGCGACAACAGCCTGATGCTGGCTTTTGTCACCATCGGCTTGCAAATACGTCTAAATTTGCTGCATGGCGACGTGCAGGCCGCCATAGATATTTTAAAACCCTTTGAACAACAGGTGCACGAGCAAGCCGCCAGCCACTTGTTGCCCAATATCCGCGCCCTGTACTGCCGCATTGCTCTCTATACCGGTAATAAGGCGATAATCAATCGCTGGCTCACCGAAGCGCCCACTGAAAGCAAGGACTTCAACACCCTGGAGCGTTACCGTTATTTAACCAAGGTGCGCTGCTATATCTCCTGCGGAGATTATCTGCAAGCCCAAGCCCTGCTAGAAAAACTGCGCTACTACGCCGAGGAGTACCACCGGCCTTATATTCAAATGGAGGTTGGCCTGCTTTCTGCTATCATCAAGGAGCGATTGGACGGCGATTGGCAGGAGGAGCTGCTACGAGCCCTGCGTCTGGCCAGCAATTTCGGTTTTATCCGTCTGGTTAGCGAGGAGGGCGCGGCTATCAACCCCCTGCTGCAGGCCGCCCGCAAGGAATGTGCGGCAGACCCGGAAATTGACCAGGACTGGCTGCGCACCTTGCTTGCCGAAACCGCCGCCGTGGCGGTGCGCTACCCGGTTTATCTGAAAAAACAGCTGGCCGAGATGCCGGATTTCAGCCCCACAGCCCTCACCATTCTGCGCTTGCAGGCCGACGGTCTTTCCGTCAACAAAATTGCCGACCAGCTGGGTATGAAAGCCGTCACCGTCAAATCCCACACCCGCGAAAATTACCGCAAGCTGGGCGTGGCCGGCAACACCGACGCCGTGCTGGCTGCCCGCAACCTGGGCCTGCTTTAATCCCTTTTACTTCCGCACGATATACAAATTGTGATAGCCCAAACGCCGCAAAACCTGGGCGGCCATTTGGCTGCGTCCACCCGTGCTGCAAAACAGCAGCAAAGCCTGATTTCGGCCGCCCAACCGGCCGATTTCATCGGCCAGCCGTTCCACCGGCAAGGAAACACTGCCGGCAGGGTGCCATTCCTGATATTCCTCCGGGGAGCGCACATCCAGCAGCAACGCGCCTCGCTCCTGCCGCTCCTGCGCCTGAATTAAGGTAATAAGCGGAGCCTTTGTCATCAAAATCACCCCAAAATTTTTTCTTTATTATATGCAAAAAAACTCTTGACAGACCGTTATTTTATTGGTATAATCTTAGGTAGCGTTTAACGCTGATGCCGGATGCTGCGCGAAAAGGCGTCCTAAAAAATGCCGGAGTAGCTCAACTGGCAGAGCAACTGATTTGTAATCAGTAGGTTGCGGGTTCAAGTCCCATCTCCGGCTCCAGACTTGGAGGGGTTCCCGAGTGGCCAAAGGGGGCAGACTGTAAATCTGTTGTCTACGACTTCGATGGTTCGAATCCATCTCCCTCCACCAAAACATTACAATCCGAACCTAACGCCAATCGGTGATAGGTTCGGATTTTACTTTATCTGGAAAAACTGAAAATCAGGAAAATCAAAAACGGGCTTGCGGACGAAACTGCCAGTGGATTCTGCAAGCAAAGAAAGGAGAAACTAATATGAGGATTGCAATACCCTATGAAAATGGTCAAGTGTTCCAGCATTTTGGCCACACCAAGCAAATGAAGATTTACGACGTGGCGGACGAAAAAATCATCAAAGAGCAGCTTGCCGATACCAACGGCAGCGGCCATGGCGCACTGGCGGGCTTTCTGTCCGGGCTGAAGGTGGACGTGCTGATCTGCGGCGGAATCGGCGGCGGTGCGCAACAGGCCCTGGCCCAGGCCGGGATCAAGCTCTGCGGCGGCGTGACCGGCAGCGCTGACGACGCGGCGCGTAGCTTCCTGGCCGGAACCTTGGACTACAATGCAGACGTTCACTGCGAACATCACGATCACCACGACCACCACGGCCATTGTGGCGAGGATAAACACGGCTGTGCCGGCAATGGAGGCGCCTGCGGTAAATAAAAATTGTTCCCGCAAGCGTGCTATGTGAACAAGGAAGAATAACTTAATTTCAGAAAAACTGGCTGCAAGGCTTGTTTTAATCTATTACAAAGGGGGATTAATATGAAAAAGTATGTATGCAGTATCTGTGGCTACGTCTACGATGAGGCCAAAGAAGGCGTACCTTTTGACGACCTTCCCGATGATTGGAAGTGTCCTCTGTGCGGCGCGCCAAAATCCGAATTTCAGCCAGAACGCAAAGAGGAGCCGGCTCCAAAGGTGAACGAGCTCCCCACAGAAACTGCCGATTTGCAAAAGTTATCTGCAGGGCAACTGGCAGCCGTGTGCTCCAACTTGGCCCGCGGCTGTGAAAAACAGTATAAGGAGCAGGAATCAGCCTTATTTAAGGAGCTGGCTGCTTATTTCAGCTCCATTACTCCGGCTGTGGAGGACGCAACAGTTGAAAATCTTGTCCAAATGCTACAAAATGATGTAGACGCCTACCCCGCCGTAAGGGCGACCGTCGACGCTGCTTCTGACCGAGGAGCGGCAAGAAGCTGCGTTTGGGGTGAAAAAGTAACGAGAATGCTTTTATCTCTAGTTAAACGCTACCGAGCCGAGGGCGAGCCAATGCTGGCCGATACGGATATTTGGGTTTGCACCGCCTGCGGCTTTGTCTATATCGGTGAACAGCCCCCGGAGCTTTGCCCGGTATGCAAGGTGCCGGCCTGGAAGTTTGAACGAGTTGAAAGGAGGGCTGCCGTATGAAAAAGATAGCGGTTCGCAACATCCGTCTTTGCACAAAGGATTGCCTTTGCTTGTATGTCTGCCCCACAGGCGCAACCGACACAGAGAACAGCATAATTGACGCCGGCAAATGTATTGGTTGCGGCATATGCGCGGCCTCCTGCCCCAGCGGTGCGATCAGTATGGTGCCGGTGGAGCTTCCTCCTCAGCAGAAAAAAGCCAATGAGGTGGTTTCTGTTATGCACTCCCTTGCAGAAAGCAAAGCCAACCAGGAAAAAATGGCTATGCAAATTGCTGAGGAAACAAAAAATGACGGGCTTTACCGCTTGATGCTGGCCGTGGCTAAATCGGAGCGGCTAGTGGCTGAGGATATTCTGCGAGAGTCCGGTTATATGCTCCCTCAGAGTGGTATCGTACATGAGCTTTTGCAGGAACTGATAGAAAACCCGCCGACGAAGGCTTTTCCGACGGAAGCGGCCAAAGAATTATTAAAACGTATTCCAAATAATGAACAGAGCGAGTAACAAAAATTGTTGCTAAAGCCAAAGACGCTGAATCAGCTGGAGGGCTGAATGGAATTTCAAAGCTATTTTCCGATATGGGATAAATTATCACCAGCTCAGCAAAGCCGCATTTTGGACAACCTGGTTTTACGAAAACTGGAAAAAGGGACGGTGGTCCACAATGGCAGTATGGATTGTAACGGACTGCTGTTAGTGAACTCCGGCCAGCTCCGGGCCTATATTCTGTCAGACGAGGGGCGCGAGATCACGATTTATCGCCTATTTGACCGGGATATTTGTCTGTTCTCCGCCTCCTGTATGCTGCGAAGCGCCCAGTTTAACATTACCATCGAAGCGGAAAAGGACACCAGCCTTTGGCTTATCCCGGTGAAGGTGTACCGGCATATTATGGATGAATCCGCTCCGCTCGCCAACTACACCAACGAGATTATGGCCGCCCGCTTTTCAGAAGTCATCTGGCTGATAGAGCAGGTTATGTGGCAGAGTATGGACAAGCGCGTCGCCACCTTTTTGCTGGAGGAATCCGCCATTGAGAGCTCGGCGCGGCTGTCCATCACCCACGAGATCATCGCCAACCATTTGGGAACCCACCGAGAAGTGATTACCCGAATGCTTCGTTATTTGCAAAGTGAAGGAATGGTCAAGCTCTCCAGGGGAGTTGTGGAACTCCTGGACGAAAAAAGGCTGGCCGCTCTGCGGGATATGTAGTAAATACCCCTCCTCAACTCCGTCGGAGTTTGAGAAGGGGTATTTTCTGCTTACGGATTTCAGCGTTCATCTTTTCCTGTGTAAACGGCAATGCCGCCAATATTTTTGGCGTTGGTATAACCCAACCGGGCCAGCGGCCTCACAGCATAGCCAGGATTTGAGCCTTCGGCCGCGCCCCCAGCGCCTGATTAAGCACCTTGCCCTCCCTCATCAACACCAGGGTGGGTATGCTCATAACGCCAAACTGACCGGCCAGCTCCGGCTGCTCGTCCACGTTGACCTTGCAAATTTTGACGTCGCTGCGCTCCTGGGCAATCTCTTCCAGAATAGGCCCCACCATTTGGCAAGGGCCGCACCAAGGAGCCCAAAAATCCAGCAAAACAGGGGTCTCGGCTTGCATTACTTCGGCATAAAAATTTTGTTGAGTGATATTTGTGATAGACATAATTCAAACCTCCGTTATCTCTTTATGGTTCCATTATACCCGAAATTTTCTTTTGCTTCCGTGATTTTGTTACATTATGAAAAAAGGGCTTGACAAATCTACGCCAGTATGCTAAAATAAATAACGTAAAAATTATATAGCTTGAAATACAAGCAGATGTTTTAATATCGAAAAGGACTAGGTATCTCTATAGGAGATAGTCTACCCTTTTGCAGGTATTAGAGCATCGGCTTTTTTGTTGTGCCGATTTCAGTTCTTTGACAGTTTAATCGCAAGCTCACCGACGGACAACCGGCTATGTATGCCACGACCTGCCAAAGGCAGCGAGCGTGCCAAGGTTGGGTGAGGCTTGCAACCCAAAACTTTAATTCAATCGACTTTTATTTAATTTAAGAAAGAGAGGCACAAATTATGTCAAACTATATAATTGATTCCATTTACAACGAGATTTCTAACGTGGCGGTTTTATCGTTGACAGCGCAAGATTTAGGCTTTTATGAAACAATAGACAGGACCGCCGAAACCGCGGAAAGGTTTATGCAATCGGCAGCGCTGCTGCTGCCGGAGCAATTCCTGGCTTTACAAATTACGACAGGCAAGGGCGAAAAAAAGCAAGTTCAGACTTTTTCCAGCGCCGGCGTTGGCATAACCAAGCAAGATTTTGGCTGGCTGTTTCAGTCTGTCGCGGATATTGCTTCCTTTTCCGCCAATGCTCCCGCCCGACAGCCCGGCAGCCGGAACAAAATTTATAAACTGTGCCCAAAGCCCCAAAATACCACTGCACAGCCTGGCAACAGAAATGACGAAAAGGAAGAAGCGGCTTCTTTGAAATATCTTTCGCAGTTGTTTGACGAAATGGCCCAAACTGCTTCGTCTATGCAAATTCAAGCCGGCGTTGCGGCGGACAATACGCCAACCGGAATGCTTACTTTGAGCTTGCCCGACAAGCTGAGCTTGAAAATGCGCACCTTGCTCTCCCTGGCTTTTCCTAAAAACCAAGTGGAAAGGCTGGATTCGTCCGCTGCCGACAATGAGCTTCCGCTGGCATTTCTGCAAAGGATTATGTCGGACGTATTAATAACCCTGTTGAACGATTCCCACCGGCAAAAACCTACCAGCAATTATTATGATTATGATGATGATGCTTTTGAATATGTTGACGAGCACGATGACGAGGAGCCTCTGGAATACACGGAGCCGGAGCCCGCTTGCCAGCCGCAAAACGACGACACGCTCATTGATGAACTGGATTTGAGCGTCCGCTCCTATAACTGCCTGAAACGGGCCGGGATTAATACAGTTGGCGAACTCCGACGCTTACAAGACAAGGATTACCGTAATATCCGCAACCTGGGCCGGAAGAGCATTGAAGAAATCGAATACAAGCTGGCTGAAATTAGTCGGCAGACCGCGCCAGCCCAGCTGACCGCACGCAGCTATCTGGATATGCTGGATGAACTGATCGGCCTCCAGGAAGTGAAGGAGCAGGTTCGGAAAATAACCGCCTTTGTTAAAATG
Organism: Bacillota bacterium; assembly: GCA_021769035.1. GTDB lineage: Bacteria > Bacillota > Dehalobacteriia > UBA4068 > UBA4997 > Avidehalobacter. Next base: position 55,068 of record JAETTP010000001.1, read on the forward strand.
AAGCAGGATATGGCAAAGCTCGGCAAGGATAACGTTCCGATGGTTCTAAATATGGAGTTTGTCGGCAACCCCGGCACGGCCAAAACCACGGTGGCCCGGATCCTGGCCGGCATTTTGAATGAAATCGGCTTGCTTAAAAGCAATGAAATTGTGGAAGTGGGCCGGGCGGATTTGGTGGCCCAATACGTGGGGCAAACTGCCGACAGGGTGAAATCGGTGTTTAAACGGGCCAAGGGCAAGCTGCTTTTTATCGACGAGGCCTACTCCCTGCTGGAAAACAGCGAGGGCGACTTTGGGGACGAGGCGATAAACACCATTGTGCAGGAGATGGAGAACAACCGCAATGATACGGTGGTGATTTTTGCGGGCTATCCTGACAAAATGCGGGCCTTTTTAGCCAGAAACCCCGGCTTGCGCTCTCGCATTCCTTTCCACATCAATTTCGCCGATTACTCCGCGCAGGAAATGACCTCGATTATGCTGCTGGAAGCTGACAAACGGGGCTTCGCCTTTGATAACTCGGCCGTGTTTGATCGGGCGCTGAGCCTTTGTGAAAGGGCGGTCGGCAACCCGGAAATGGGCAACGGGCGTTTCTGCCGCAATCTGGTGGAAAATGCCATACTCAACTACGCCCTCCGTAACTACGGCGCCGAAGCTGAGGCGGAGCCCAACCACAAATTCAGTCTGGTCGCGGCGGATTTTGTCCTGCCGGAGAATGTGCGGGAGGAAAAAGCGGCAGCGCCCATTGGCTTTAGGGCCTAAGCGCGCCGCCTTTGTCCTTAGGCAGCCATCTCCACGGCCCGCTCCAAGGCGGCGTCAATATTCGGGCGGAAATTTTCCGCCCCCACCAAATCATACATGCCCGATTTTTGGAAAACCGACATCGGCTGCTCGTTCACATGCGAAAAGACCATTTGAATACCCTTGCTTTTGCACTCGTCGTAAAGGCGGTGCAGGCTGTTAATTGCCGTGATGTCCATGGCCGGCACGGCCCGCATGCGCAATATCAGCACCCGGCGGCCGGTGTTGCGTTCAATATGGGGAATTTTATCGGCCGCGCCGAAAAAGATGGGGCCGGTCAACTCATATACCATAACATGCGCCGGCACCGGCTTCATGCGGCCCTGTTCGTCGTTGCTATCTTCCACGTATTCCCATTCCTTAACCTCGGTGACGTCGGCCATACGCTTCATAAACAGCAGACAAGCCAAGGAAAGGCCAACCACAATGGCTACAACCAGATCGAAAACCACGGTCAGCAAAAAGGTAACCAGCAAAACCGCCGCGTCGCTCAGCGGAGAGTGTTGGGCAACCTGCACCACGGTGCGCCAACCGCTCATATTGTAGGCCACCTGAAACAAAATGGCCGCAATGCAAGGCATCGGGATCAGCGCGGCATAGGGCATCAGCAGCACCAGCACCAAAAGCAGAACCACGGCGTGCACCATACCGGCCACCGGTGAACTGCCGCCGTTTTTAATGTTGGCCGCCGTGCGGGCAATCGCGCCAGTGGCCGGTATGCCGCCAAACAGGGCGGAGCCGGCATTGCCCACCCCCTGCGCCACCAGCTCCATGTTGGAGTTGTGGCGGGCGCCAATCATCTCGTCGGCCACCACGGCGGAAAGCAGCGATTCAATGGCCGCCAGCACCGCAATAGTGAAAGCGTCCGGCAGAACCGCCGCCACTGTTTCATAGGAAAAATTAGGCAGTGTTAAATGCGGCAGCGCGCTGGAGATGCTATACAAATCGCCAATGGTGTTCACCGGCAAATCCAGCAGCTTCACCGCCCCGGCCGTCACCAGCACGGCAATCAGGGAGGCCGGGATTTTTTTCAGCACCAGCGGCCCTAAAAACAAGATCAGCAGGGCCAAAACGCCGATTCCCACCGCCGCCAAATTGAAAGTGGGAAAACAGCGCACCGCCTCCTCCAGCTTCCCCATTGTGGCCACGGGGGATTGGCTGAACGTTAGGCCAAAAAAATCCTTCAGCTGGCCAATAATAATCGTGACCGCAATGCCGGCGGTGAAGCCCAGCGTGATGGTGTAGGGGATAAATTTAATCATGCTACCCATACGCAAAAGGCCCATTAAAATCAGCATGCCGCCGGCCAAAATGGTGGCCACAGCCAGCCCCTCCATACCGTTTTTCGCCACAATGCCAGCCACAATGGTGGCAAAGGCGGCGGTGGGGCCGGCAATCTGCACCTTGCTGCCGCCCAGGGCGGAAATCAAAAAACCCGCCACAATGGCAGTGTAAAGCCCCTGTTCCGGGGACACGCCGGAGGCCAGAGCCAGGGCGATGGACAGGGGCAGGGCGATGATCGCAACAATCAAACCGGAAATTAAATCCTTAACCAGAGTTTCCCGGGAATAATGCTTCAGGGAATGAATCAGTTGCGGGGTTAGTTCTCTCAATTTAATCTCTCCTTGCAATATCTGCTTAAACAGCAGTTTTAAAACACAATTTATAATTATACTCGCCGGCAAGGGAGATTTCAAGTATTTTGGCGTATTTTTTAGTAAAATAATACTGTATTATTAAGCCTCGGTTCGCCAGCTCAAAAGTTTTTAACGGTTCTGCGATTGACAAAAACAATTTTCAATGCTATAATATAAATATAAAGAGCCGACCCCTCAAACCGGGTCAGCCCTCAAAAGCTTCAGTTAAAAATAGCCGTTACCTTTGGAGCAGGGCGGCTATTTCTTTTTGCAATGGGTTAATATCACATCTGCCAACGCTATAAGTACTAATAAAAACGTTGCGACCTCCATAAAACTCATCAACATCACCTCCTCTCCTTGCGTTGAGGAGGGCCCCAATCCCTCAGTCAGCCAACTGTACATTTTTCACCAATGCACCGTTTAACTTCCAAGGGCTAACCGCCTGTCTGAATTTTCAGCTCTTTGTATTTATATTATACAACCTTTTAGTTTTGTATGCAAGCTTATTTTAAAGTTGCCAAATCCTCCCTGCTTGTGCTATAATATATATTTAATAACCAGCACAAGCGAGGGATTTTTTTATGCAAACTAAGGAACTTTATCAGATAAAAATTTACCAAAACCAGCCGGCGAAGACCCCAGCCGCTTTCGCGGACTGGCTAAACCCGCAGCAAACCGCCCCGGTGCAGCGTTTTCACCAAACCCTGCCGGATTATCAGCCCACGCCGCTTTTGGCCCTGCCCAATTTAGCGGCGGCCGGCGGCGTGCGGCAAGTGCTCGTTAAGGACGAGGCCAAACGCTTCGGCCTGAACGCTTTCAAAGCCCTGGGCAGCAGCTGGGCCATGGCCAGCCTGCTGGCTGACCGCATCCGGGTGCAGGCCGCTTTCCAAAACGAGGGGCTGGCCGCCCTGCAAACCCCGGCCGCCCGACAAGCCTTGCAGCAGCAGCAAATCGCTTTTTGCACCGCCACCGACGGCAACCACGGCCGCGGCGTGGCCTGGGCCGCCCGGCTTTTCGGCTGCCCAGCGCACGTGTATATGCCCGCCGGCACGGAGCCGGAGCGTCTGCAAAACATCGCCGCGCTGGGGGCGCAGGTTTGCAACACCGGCCTTTCCTATGACGAAACCGTGGCCGTGGCCGCCAGCCAGGCCCAGGCTAACGGTTGGCTGCTGGTGCAGGACACCAGCCTGCCCGATTACACGGCAATCCCCCAGCTAATCATTCAGGGCTATTCCACTATCGCGGCAGAATTATTAGAGCAACTCCACGCCCAGGGCGGCCCTGCGCCCACGCACGTTTTTTTGCAAGCCGGAGTAGGCTCCATGGCCGGCGGCATGCTGGCTTTTCTGGCCCAGGCCTTTGCCGCCCAGGGTTGGCCGCCGCCTGCTTTCATCATCGTGGAACCGACGGCGGTGGCCTGCTGTGCGCTGGCCGCCCAAACCGGGAATATGCAGGCCCAAATTGCCGGCGTGCAGCAAACAATTATGGCCGGGCTAAACTGCGGCACGCCTTGCTCTGTGGTTATGCCGCTGTTGGCGGAGCGGGCCGCCGTTTTTGCCGCCTGCCCGGACTTTGTGGCAGCCCACGGCATGCGGCTGGCTGCCAACCCTCTGCCGGGCGACCCGGCCTTTGTGGCGGGCGAATCCGGCGCGCCGGGCCTGGGCCTGGCCGCCCTGCTGCTGCAAAAACCCCGGCTGCAACCACTGCGCCAAATGCTAAACCTAAACGCCGCCTCCGTGCTGCTCTGCCTGAACACCGAGGGCGACACCGTGCCGCGGATTTGGCGGCAGGCGCAGGCCGGCGGCTGGCCTCTGCCCCCGGAATTAAGCTGAAAATAGCCAATTAAATATGGAAGTAACTGAAAATATATTTAAATGAATAAATAGGAGTAAATGACACATTGCTACAACTAATCAACGCTTTGGAAGCGGAAAACCCGAAATATTTACGCCTGCTGAAACGCCTGTTCAAGCAGGCCTTTCCCCGTTTTGAGCGCAAGCCCTGGCGGCTGCTCTGCCAAAAGGCGGCCGCCGGCCAGGCGGAGCTGCTGGCTGTTTACGACCGCCAACAGCCCGGCCGTTTTTGCGGTCTGGCCATTTGCCTGTTCTGGCGGGATTTGGTACTGCTGGATTATCTAGCCGTCTGCCCACAGCTGCGAAACCTTGGACTGGGCCGGCAAATTTTGCCGCTGCTGCGCCAACGCTACGCCGGCCGCCGTCTGCTGCTGGAAACTGAACGCCCCGGCAGCCCGCACACCAACTATGCTAATTGCTGCCGCCGCCTGCGCTTTTACGCGGCTTGCGGCCTGCAAGATACTGGCGTGGCCGTGCGCCTGTATATCAGCGAGTATCTGCTGCTTTGGACGCCGGGCGAGGCTCTGGCCGGCCAGCCAACCGCGCCGCCGCCCGGCTTTGCCGATTACTGCGGGCTTTACAACAGCCTGTTCGGCGAGCTCACCGCCTGGCGGCTACATATCCAAGAATTAAGCGGAAACGGAGGAAATTATTTTGCTTAGAACTCTGCCCAATGCCTCGGCCAATCAAATACTGGACTTTAAGCCGGTCACCCTGGCCGATAAGCCGGAGCTGACGGCCTTGCTTAGCCAAATCCGCCCCACCATCGTGGAGCAATCCTTTAACACCCTGTTCCCCTGGCAACAGCCCCACGCCTATCATTGGGCGCGGCTGGCCGATTGGCTGCTCATCCGCACCACCTATCAGGGGCGCACCTCATTTTTGCCGCCGCTGGGGCCCAGCCAAAACTACGGCCGGCCCTTGGCCGCTCTGGAGGCCTACGCCGCCGCGCTGGAGCTGCCACTGGTCTTTTCGGAAGTCACCCTGCCCTGGCGGGAGCTGATTTTGCAGGAGCGGCCGGGCCAATTCCAAATGTTTAGCGACCGCAACGCCGCCAATTATGTCTATCGCATTGCCGACCTTACCAATTTAAGCGGCAAAAAATATCACGCTCAAAAAAATATGCTGAACCACTTTAAACGCAGCTATCCGGAATATCAGTTCCGGCCACTGACCCCGGCCCTGCTGCCGGCCTGCAACGACGCGCTGGAGCGTTGGTGCGCGGAGCACCAAAACAACTGCACCAATTTCCCCACCCTGCGCCAGGAAAGCCAAGCTATCCGCTGCATGTTTGACCACTGGGGCCAGCTGGAGCTTTTCGGCGCCTGCATTTTGTTGCAGGGCCAGGTGCAGGCCTTTGCCATTGCCGAGATTTTGAACGACGATACTGTGGCCGTGCTGATTGAAAAGGCCAACAGTGAAATCAAAGGGCTTTATTCCGCCATCAATCAGATGTTTTTGGCAGAATATTGGCAGGATTTCACCTACGTCAATCGGGCGGAGGATTTGGGCCTGGCCAATCTGCGCCGCACCAAGCTGGCCTATCTGCCGGCCCGGCTGGAAATGAAATATATTCTTTATCCCAGCGGTTGGCGGCAGAGCCGGAAAGGAGCCGCCCATGCCTAAGCCAGCTTATCTTCTGCGCCAAGCTGCCGCCGCTGATATTCCGGCCTTGCAACAGCTTTGGCGCGCCAGCTTTGCCGAGGATCGCGAGGGGCCTTTTGTGGAGTGGTACTTCCGCAAGCGTTTTCAACCCCAAAACTGCTGGCTACTAACAACCCAGCAGGGGGAGGTTGCCGCTATGTGCCACGCTCCACTGGTAACTATTCAGCAACGGGAAGCAGGCAAAATAAGCGTGCCTTATATTCAGGGCGTAGCCACGACGGAGGCGCACCGGGGGCGCGGCCTCTGCCATCGGCTGCTGGCCGCGGCGGAGACGGAGCTGACCGGCCGGGGCTTTCCCTTTTGTCTGCTCAAGCCGTTTGACCCAGCTTTTTATGAGCCGCAGGGCTATCGCTTTTGCACCTATCTGCGCCAATACAATATTGACCTAAACCAACATTTTTTGGAGCGTTTGCCGGCTTATGAGCTGAATTTTCGGCTGGAATTTTATCTGAACCCAGCAACCGGGGCGGCGGCCAGCGAGGTAGCGGCGGTTTATCGGCAATGGTGCCGGCAGCCGGGCGGGCCGGCGGCTTTCGGCTTCCGCACAGCGACGGAGGCATCCTTGCTGTTGCAGGACCACGGGCAAGACGGCGGCCAACTGCTTTTGGCCCGCGCCGCCGACGGGCAGCCGTTGGCCTACGCGCTTTACACCGCCACCGCAAACGGCCTTTTTGTGCGGGAGCTGGCTTTTGAGCAACCGCAGTTTGCAGAAAAATTGCTGCGGGCCCTGGCTGCCGATTACCGAGAGGACACCCCGGCGGCCGTAATCATCACCCCGGACAATGCCGCCTGCGCCCAGCCCCTGCCGCAAAACCTGGCCGGCTGGCAGGTTTTGCCCTTTGCGATGCTAAAACCCTTGACTAAACCCGCGCCGGAGTGCTACAATATGATGAGAGGAGCGCACTTCTACGAATACTTTTAATGAATACATTTATTAATAAATTCCTTTATTAATAAAGTTTCTGCAAAGCTCCAGCCACTCACAGGCAAATGAAAGGAGAAAATATGCCCCGAAAAAAACGCAATCGTCCCCGCAAACCGCCGCGCCGGCTGCGCGAGGAGATTGTTTTACTGTTTTGTCTGCTGTTGATCTTTCTCTGCGGCAGTATTCTGGTGGGGCCGACCCTGCTAAGCAACCCCCAAAAGGAAATTGAGAATGTTTACATTTACCAGCGCATGGTAAACACCAGCAATATCAGTGAGCTTTTGGCGCAAAAAAATATCAACCTGGGCGAATCCGCCAAAATCAAAGCTCTGTTGCGCGATTCCCTGCCGGCCGGCAATTATCTGAAAAGCTTCGACATCACCCTGAACAAGCTAACCGTCACCTATGACCTCACCGAAGCTTCCGGCAGCACCCAAGAAAGCTACGATGAATTTTGGACGGCAGACAACACGGAGCAAATCATTATGTATAACACCGCCGCCTTGTTTGTGTTGGTGCGCAATCTGGAGGTGGTGGAAATTAACGTGACGGGCTACAACTTCCCCACCTGCATTTTCACGGCGGAGCAGGCCGCCAGCATCTTCAAGCTGGAAACGCTTTCGCAAATTGACACCTCGGTGGAGTGGCAGCAAGCGTTGATTATGCAAGGCGTTTACGACGCTGAAACCCGCGCTGCTTTTTTTGAAATTTATCCACTGGAACGCCCCGGCGGCGCCATATAATTTAACTACAAGGAGGTAAGCCATGACCATTAATTCCAAGGGCCTGTTCTTCACTGACTTGCTGGCCGCTCAGCCAGCCGACGCCTTTGCCGTCAACTTTCGGCGCACCGTCAGCCGCGAGCTTTTAAAACGCTGCGGCGAGCTGGAGCTGACCCCCGGCAAATTGGCCAAAAAAGCCAATATACCGTTAAGCACCCTGAACAACGTGTTAAACGGCATCAGCATTAACCCCGGCATACTCACGCTGCTTTCCGTCTGCGAGGGGCTGGAGCTGCGCCTGGACGATGTTGTGCATACCGCATTTGAGGCGGCCGCCCAAGCCCAGGAAGCTTTGGCAGCGGCGCAAACTCCCTCGGCAGAAGCCCAAACCACAGGAGGCGATTTATAATGACCAACAACTTTCCCGCCAGTCTGCGTTTTTGCAAAATGCAAGGCTGCGGCAACGATTTCATTTTGTTAAACGGCTTCAAGCAAAAGCTGCCCACCGACGGCTCTTTGATGGGCCTGCTGGCCCAGCGGTTTTGCCACCGCCGCTTTGGCGTGGGAGCGGACGGCGTTTTGGCTCTTTATCCGGCCAGCCAGCCGAATTGCGATTTTGAAATGCGCCTTTTCCAGCCGGATTGCTCCGAGGCGGAAATGTGCGGCAACGGCATCCGCTGCGCCGCTGTTTTTGCCATTGAGCAGGGCATTGTTCCTGCCGACAAGCGCGATTTAGCAGTGCAAACGCTGGCCGGGCGTATCCTGCCCAGCGTCAGCCCGGATTTACAACAGGTGCGGGTGGATATGGGCCTGCCGCGCCTGGCCCCGGCCGCCATACCCTGCACCCTGCCAGCCGGCCCCAACGAGCGGCTTTTGGAGCAGCCTTTGGAGGTTATGGGCCGGGAATTCAAATTCTCCGCCGTATCCATGGGCAACCCCCACGCGGTAATCTTTATGGACTCGCCCGTGCAAAGCGCCGTGGTGGAACAATTCGGCCCGCTACTGGAAAAACATAGCTGTTTTCCGGCCCGCGCCAATATTGAGTTTGTACAGGTACAGGATGAGCACAATCTCCAGGCCCAAGTTTGGGAGCGAGGCGTGGGGCCAACCCTGGCCTGCGGCACCGGGGCCTGCGCTATTGCCGTGGCGGCGGTGCTGACCGGCCGCGGCCAAAGCCCGCTGAACATTCATCTGCCCGGCGGCACCCTGCAAATTGACTGGGCTGGCGAGGGCCACCCGGTTTATATGACCGGCCCCGCGCAGGTGGTTTTCAGTGGCCAAATTGAGCTGGCCCAAGTCCTCAAGGAGGCCGCCCTTTGAGCGGCCAGGCCCGTCCCCGCTTGGGGTTGGCCTTTGGCGGCGGCGGCATCCGGGGCATGGCCCACATCGGCCTGATTGAACAGTTGGATAAACACGGCGTCCGGGCTGATTTGGTTTCCGGCACCTCAATCGGCTCCTGCATTGCCGCGCTTTATGCCTGCGGCTACAAGGGCAAGTTTATGGCCGATTTTATGCAAAATATTAATCTGAAGCTGATTTTGCCGATTTCCCCCTCCCTGGGCGGCCTGATGAACGGCAAAAATTACGCCGAATTTGTGCGCCTGATGACGCGCGGCCGCAATATTGAGGAAACGGAAATCCCCCTGCGCATTGTGGCCACCGATTTGGAAGGCAGCAAAATGGAGGTTTTCAGCGATGGGCCAATTTGGCGCGCCGTGCACGCTTCCTCCGCCGTGCCGGGCGTTTTCACCCCGGTTGCTTACCGCGATAAGCTTTACGTTGACGGCTGCCTGGTGGATAACTGCCCCTGCCAGGTGCTGCGCGAGCTGGGGGCGGATATTGTGGTGGCCGTGGATTTGGACGTTCTGCGCACCGACGAGCCCACACCTGTGGCCAGGCCCAACCTGCTGAATGTGCTGCAACGCTCCATCAATGTGATGGGCCGCAAAAACAGCAGCGTGGAGCAAGCGGATTTGGTGCTGCGGCCAATGGATTCTTACATCTATTCTATGGATTTAGGCAAGGCCAATTACGCTTTGGAGGCTGGCCGCACCGAAGCAGCCGCCCGGATTGAAGAGATTTTGCAGCTGCTGGCTGATTTTCCCCAGTCGACGGACAATTAGAGATATAAGCAAAATTAAGGCGACGCTCCGCTCGGAACGCCGCCTTTGCTGTTATTCTTAATTTAAATTAATCCCTGCACCAATATCACCAAAATAAACGCGGGCAGAAAAAATTGCAGATAGACCTTGAAGCGGCGCGGTATTTTCAGGCCGTCGCCGGTGTTGGCCTCGGCCAGATACTTGTCAAAACCCCAGCCCCATTTGCTGACGCAGAACAGCAGATATACCAGGGAGCCCAACGGCAACAGCAAATTGCTGACTAAAAAGTCCTCGCTGTCCAGCACGTCGCGGCTGCCAATCAGGTGCACGTCGCTCCAGAGGTTGTAGCCCAAAACGCAGGGCAGGCTGGCCAGCAGAATAAACAGACAGTTAACAACAACCGCTTTGCCGCGGCTCCAGCCGAAGTTATCCTGGGCGCTGGCCAACAGGTTCTCAAACACGGCAATCACCGTGGAGAAGCTGGCGAACGTCATAAACAGGAAGAACAGCGCGCCCCACAGGCGGCCGCCGACCATATTAACAAAAATCTGGGGCAGAGTAATAAAAATCAGCGAGGGGCCCGCGTCCGGCTGCACGCCAAAGCTGAAACAGGCCGGAAAGATGATCAGTCCGGCCATCAGGGCCACAAAGGTATCCAGGCCGCAAATGCGCACCGCCTCGCTGGCCAGGGTGTGCTGCTTGGACATATAGCTGCCGAAGATTTCCATCGCGGCAATGCCCAGGCTCAGCGTGAAAAAGGCTTGGTTCATCGCCGCCGTGATTACCTTGCCCAGGCCCACTGCCTGCGCCCGCGCCAAATCCGGCAGCAGATAAAAGCCCACGCCCTCCGCCGCGCCGGGCAACAGCAAGCTGTGCACTGCCAGCACCACAATCAGCCCCAAAAGGCCCAGCATCATCACCTTAGTAATCCGCTCCAATCCCTTTTGCAGGCCAAAGCTGCACACCAAAAAGCCCAACAGCACCGTGAGCATCATCCAGCCGGCCATCTCCACCGGGCTGGCCAACAGAGCGCCAAATTGTTCGCTCACCTGCGTGCCGTCCAGGCCGCTAAACTGGCCGCTGGCGAATTTATAAAAGTAGCCTAACATCCAGCCGGAAACAGTGGTGTAATACATCATCAGCAAATAGCAGCCGGCAATGCAAAACCAGCCGTGCAGGTGCCATTTGCTGCCGGACGGCTCCAGCGCCTGATAGCCCAGCACCGCGCTTTTGCGGCTGGCCCGGCCCACGGCCAGCTCCATTGTCAGCACCGGCACGCCCATAATCAGCAAAAACAGTAGATAAAACAGCACAAACACGCCGCCGCCGTTTTGCCCTGCCACATAGGGAAATTTCCACACGTTGCCAATGCCAATAGCGCAGCCGGCGCTGACCAGCAAAAAACCCAATCGGGATTGAAAGTTCTCTCTTTTCATAATTTGATAACCACTCTCTTTTAACAACCTATAATTATTCTTCATTTTATTTTGGTTTAAATATGTTTAATTCTATCATAAATGAGCAATTTTAGCAATAGCCTATAAAAATTTTTTCAATTCCGGCAAACTTTTTAAGCATCTTCACCGTCTAATAATATAGAAACCGTGAGAGAGGAGGTGTTCGATTGACGTCTTTTGTCAAAGAGCTGGAGGCTTATCTGATTGCTGAACAGGCCGGTTTTTATCGCCTGGCGTACAGCTATCTGCACAATGAGGACGAGGCTTTGGACGCGGTGCAGAGCGCTATCTGCCGGGCCCTAGAAAAACACGGCAGCCTGCGCGACAAGGCCCAGTTTAAAAGCTGGTTTAAGCGGATTTTGATTAACTGCTGCCTGGATATTCTCCGGCAAAAGCAGCACGTGAGCCCAACCGCAGCCGAGAATTTGGAAAATATCGGCTATGAGGACCCCTTGCCGGAGGACGATCTGCTGGTCAATCGGATAAACAGGCTTTCATTGGAAGAGCAAACCGTCATAAAACTTCGTTTTTACGAGGATTTGAGCCTCAAGGAAATCAGCCTGATTACGGAAACCAACTTGAGCACTGTGAAAAGCCGGCTTTACAGCGCCCTAAAAAAACTGCGTATATCATTGGAAGGAGCGATTACCGAATGAATGAATTCAAACAAGCTAAGGAAGATTACAACGCCATAGCCATCCCAGAGCAGCTGGATGGCCTGACGCGCGCCGCCATCCGCCAGGGAAAAAGAAAATATCGGCAGCGGCGCTTTAGGCAGAGCTTTACCGCTTTGGCCGCCTGCTTCGCCGTGCTTTTTGGCGTGCTAAACCTTTCGCCCACAGCGGCCGCAGTGGCTGCGGATATTCCTATCCTGAACGGTTTATTCAAAATTATGACTATTCAGAATTATACCCAAAAGGAAAACGGCATTGACTACCAGGTAAGCGTGCCGGAAATAGAGGCGGCGGGGCCGTTGGCTCAGCAAATTAACGCGGCCATACAGGAAAAGGTGGACGCGCACCTGGCAAAGACCCGGCAGGATTGGGCGGATTATCAGGAGGCCTTTTTGGCCACCGGCGGCACGCAGGCCGAGCTGGCCGAACGGGAAATGAATGTGATAGTGGATTACGAAATTAAAAGTCAAACCGACACCCGCGTTTCCTTTGTGGTGACATTGGCTGAAGGCTGGGTTGCGGCCTTTGAGGAACGTTATTACTACAACTTGGATTTGGCAAATAATCAGCCCCTCACCTTGGAAATGCTGCTGGGTGAAAACTGGGTGCAAATCTGCAATGAAAGCATTCAACGCGATATTGCCGCCAGCGCCGATGAAACCGGCTTTTCCTACTTCTTCCCGCCGGAGGAGGGCGGCTTTAGCACGGTGGACGCCGACACCACCTTTTATATCCGGGCCGACGGCGTTCCGGTGGTAACCTTTGCGAAATATGAAATTGCCGCCGGCGCAGCCGGTATTCCGGAATTTCCGATTACAGCTGAATAACAATGCCGCTTTTTAAACAGAGCAGCTTTGTTAATTCTCCCTAATAAAAACAGCGTAGCCGCCAAAAATTGCGGTTACGCTGTTTTTATCGAAATTTAAACTTCCGCAGAAGTCTCAAATAGTTCAGCAGTTTGTACCTTTAGGTTTTAATCGGCAATCGGCGTGCCGGCAATAAACTCTTGTAGTTGCTCAAAGGTCAGCGCAAAATCATACACATCAATATTTTCAGCAGTATGCGCTGGGTTGGAGCTGCCAGGCAGCACCGAAAAGCCCTCCTGAATATGCCAGCGGATAATTACCTGAACCGGGCTTTTGCCATGAGCCTCAGCAATCCGGACAATCTCCTGGTTTTCCCGCAAGGATTCGCCGTCCGGAGTGCGCCCACCCAGCGGGAACCAAGATTCAAACTAGATACCATTAGCTGCCGGCTTTTCCTGCCAAATCCGGCGCTGAGCCAAAGGGTGACACTCTATCTGCATAATCGCCGGCTTAATTTCCGCATTGGAGCATTTCAGCAAATAATTCCTCGCTGGCGTCAAAGTTGCATTGTTTTCCTCCTATCGTTTAATAAATCCGTCTACATTATAAAACAAACTGAGCTTTAACAGTTTGGCAGCTTATACTTCAGAATTTTAATCTGAAACTGCCATTTAATACTAAAACCACCGGTTTTTAAGCCAGTAGTTTTGGTGCAAAGACATTTAATATAGAATTATACTATTATACTACTATACTGTTTTTCTGGGAATGGCTTACTAACGCCCTCTCGCCAAATTTCCCAGCCAAATTCGCTTATTTATAAGAAAAAACCGCCGTATTCGGCGGTTTTTTCGATGTGCATCTTTTTTATATACACTAGGTGGTCGAGGTGACAGGATTCGAACCTGCGGCCTCTGCGTCCCGAACGCAGCGCTCTACCAAACTGAGCCACACCTCGTCAACGAAAAACATTATACCATGGGAAGCACATTTTGTCAACTGTTTTTTTGCTGATTAAACCAGGATTTTTCCGAAAAAACACTTGACAAGCGGACCATTTTATGTTATCATCACTTTAACGCAATAAAGTAATAACGTAAAAAACAAACAGAAAGCGAGATTATTAAAATGAAGAAAAAATTATTACTACTGGCAGCTTGCCTGCTGCTGGCCCTGAGCTGCCTGGCCGGCTGTTCCACCGATGAAAAACAAGACGCTAACGCCGGAGGCGCCACTGGAGGCAGTGATCAGCAGGAGCTTTCAGGCTGGGCTTACATAGAGGATAAGGGCTCGTTGATTGTGGGCCTGGACGACACTTTCGCCCCGATGGGCTTCCGTGACGAAAGCGGCGAGCTGGTGGGCTTTGATATTGATTTAGCCAAAGCCGTTGCCGAAAAGCTGGGCATTGACGTAACTTTCCAGCCCATCGACTGGGACGCTAAGGATATGGAGCTGAAATCCAAACGGATTGACTGCATTTGGAACGGTATGTCCGCCACCCCGGAGCGCGTTGAGGCTTACTCTCTGACTAAAAAATATCTGAACAACAAAATCATCATTATGACGCTGGATCCCGAGCTGAAAATCGCCTCCGCTGACGACCTCACCGGCGTAACCCTGGCCACTCAGGCCGACAGCGCCGCGCTGGAAACCATGCAGGCCAACGAAGCTTGGGCCAACATTGCCGAAAACGTTGAGGAATACGGCACCTACGACGAAGCTATTTTGGCTATGCAGGGCGGCCGCGTGCAAGCCATTGTGGTTGACCAGGTACTGGGCGAATATAAAAACGCCAATATGGAAACTAAAATGCAGGTTTGCGAATATGACTTTGGCGACGACTTCTATGCCATTGGCTGCCGCAAAGGCGAAACCGATTTGGCCGACAAAATCAACGAGGCCATTCAAGCTTTGATTGACGACGGCACCGCCGCCACTATTTCCAAAAAGTGGTTCGGCACCAACATTGTTATTTTGCAGGATTAAACGCCTGCCTCAAATATTTGCCCAAACTAAAGGTTCAACAACCCCTCTTCAGGGTGCTGTTGAACCTTTAGCGGCATTAATTCCGTTAGCATTAATTACAAAGGATTTTGGCATATGGACTTTAGTTTAGTCACTATTAAAATTTATATCGGAAATTGGCTTAGCAGTCTGGCCGCAAATTGGGATTACGCACAGGTGATTTTGCCATCTCTATTGCAAGGCACGGTGACAACCATTCAGGTTTTTTTTATAACCCTGCTTTTCTCCCTCCCGCTGGGCCTGCCCCTGGCCTTGGGCAGTGAAAGCCGCCTGCTGCCTATTCGCTGGTTCTGCCGGTTTTATGTTTTCGTTTTCCGCGGCACCCCGCTGATGTTGCAGCTGTTTTTTGTCTATTTCATTATTCCCATTTACACCGGGGTTATGCTGGACGCTATGACCTCCTCTATGATTACTTTTGTGCTCAATTACGCCGCCTATCTTTCCGAGATTTACCGCGGCGGTATCAATTCCATTGACCGCGGCCAGTACGAGGCGGCCGCCTGCCTGGGCTTGAGCAAGGCCCAAACGGTACTGGGCATTGTGCTACCGCAAATGGTGCGGGTGGTGCTGCCGGCGGTGGGCAACGAGATGATTACTCTGGTTAAGGACACTTCGCTGGTTTATGCTCTGGGTGTGACGGAACTGCTGAAAGCCAGCCGCTCCGCCGTCAACCGCGACGGCAAGCTGATGGCCTATCTGCTGGCCGCCGTCATTTATCTGATCCTAACCTTTGGCCTAACCAAACTGCAAAATTATTTGGAACGGCGGTTCTCCCGCCATGAAAAGAGGAGTGAATAGCCATGGCCCCCTTACTGGAACTTAATCACATCTGCAAGCGCTTCGGCAGCCTGCAAGCCCTGGACGATGTGACTTTGCACGTCAACAAGGGCGAAACCGTGGCGATCATCGGCCCCTCCGGCTCCGGCAAAAGCACCCTGCTGCGCTCCGTGAACTATCTGGAAAAAATCACATCTGGAGAAATTATTATCAAAGGCCAGCCGTTGGTGCAATCACCACAGGGTAAACCAATTTATCTGTCGGAGCGGGAAATCCGGCGTATTTGCAGTGAAATTGGTATGATTTTTCAACACTTCAACCTGTTTCCACATATGACAACCTTGGGCAATATCACCTATGCGCCTATCAAGGTGAAAAAACAGCCGGCTGCCGAGGCAGAGGCGGAGGCCCGCCGGCTGCTGAAACTGGTGGGCCTGGAGGCCAAGGCGGATTGCTATCCCGCCCAGCTTTCCGGCGGCCAAAAGCAGCGGGTGGCTATCGCCCGCGGCCTGGCAATGCAGCCGGAATTAATGCTTTTTGACGAGCCCACCTCCGCGCTGGATCCGGAAATCACCGGCGAGGTGCTAAGCGTAATGAAGACCCTGGCCGAGCAGCGTATGACTATGCTGGTGGTGACGCATGAGATGGGTTTTGCCCGCGAAGTAGCCGACCGGGTTATTTTTATGGCAGATGGGCATATTGTGGAGCAAGGCACGCCGCAGGATATTTTTGAAAATCCGCAGAGCGAGCGCCTACAAAACTTTTTGAAATCCATCTTGCGCAGCTAAAGGAGGGCTGCCCGATGTATAAAATTCTGCTGGTGGAAGACGACCGGGCCATTGCCCAGGCCATTTGCCGCCACGTCACCGCCTGGGGATTGCAAATCCAGGCGGCCAGCAATTTCCGGGATATTATGGCGGAATTTGCCGCTTATGACCCGCAGCTGGTGCTGCTGGACATTTCCCTGCCTTATTTCAACGGTTATCACTGGTGCCAGCAAATCCGCCAAATCTCCAAGGTGCCGATTATTTTTATCTCCTCCGCAGCAGATAATCTGAACATTGTGCTGGCTATCAACCAAGGGGCGGACGATTTCATCGCCAAGCCGTTTGATCTGACGGTGCTGACGGCCAAAATTCAGGCGGCACTGCGTCGGGCCTACAACTTCACCGGCCAAACGGCAGTGCTGGAACACCGCGGCGCACTGCTGAACATCAGCAACGCCAGCCTGACCTATCAGAGCCAAAGGCTGGAGCTCAGCAAAAACGACCTGCGCATTTTACAAGTGCTGCTGGAAAATCAGGGCAGCGTGGTCAGCCGGGAAACCTTGATGCAGCGGCTTTGGGAAACCAACAGCTTTATCGACGAAAACACCCTCAGTGTCAATGTGGCCCGCCTGCGCAAAAAGCTGGACGCCCTAGGCCTGACCGATTTCATCATCACCAAAAAAGGCCTGGGCTATCTGGTGCCCTAGGAGAAAAGAATGACCACCCTAATCAAATATCTGCAAGCACGCGCCCTTTGGCTGGCCCTGCCACCGCTTTGGGCAGTCTTGCTGTTTACCATTTTTTGGCTTTATGCCTTGCCCTTAACAAGCCTTTTTTATGCGCTGGCCGTCTGCTTGGTGCTGAGCCTGCCTTGGCTGCTTTTGGATTTTTACCATTGGCGCCGCCGCCATTTGCAGCTGCAAAGTCTGGCCCCGGTGCTGCAAGTGGATTTTCACCAGCTGCCGCCGCCCCGCAGCCAAATCGACGCTGATTGGACGGAGCTTTTCCTGAGCGTCTGCCAGCATAAACAGCAGCAGCTGGAGGAGGCCCGCCAGAGCAACAAAAAATTACAGGATTACTTCATCACCTGGGGGCACCAGATTAAAACCCCTATCGCCGCCTTGCGCCTCCAACTGCAAGGCGAGCCGCTGGAGCAGGTGCAGGAAATTGAGCAATACGTGGAAATGCTGCTCACCTACCTACATTTGGAGGACCAAGCCAGCGATTACGTTATCCGTCAATGTGATTTAGACGAGGTAGTGCAGCAGGCGGTGCGCCATTTTGCGCCCCAGTTTATCCGCCGCCGCCTGCGCCTGAACTACCAGCCGTTTGGGCAAACGGCCCTCACCGATAGGCGTTGGCTGCTTTTTGTGCTGGAACAGGTGCTCTCCAACGCCCTGAAGTATACGCCGGATTCCACCTCGGACAAGGAAAACTCTATCAGTATCACCCTGGAAGCACCCCTCACTCTTTGCGTGGCTGATACCGGCATTGGCATCGCTCCGGAGGATTTGGCCCGTATTTTCGACCAGGGTTATACCGGAATTAATGGCCGGGCTATCAATTACTCTGCACCCTCCCTGCCCAACGCTCCCAACTCCCCCGGCTCCCAAAAGGCCAGCGGCCTGGGGCTATATCTTTGCCGATGCATTTGCGCCAATCTGGGCCATCGCATTTGGGCCAGCTCCGTACCGGATCAAGGCACCGTCATCAAAATAGACCTTTCCAACCAAGAAAGGGTTTGGGAATAGCAAAAGCCGCTTCACAAACGAAGCGGCTTTGATTTTTACTTATTCTGCCTCCTCCAGAGCCAACGCCACCTGCTCCCATTCCGCCATAGCCTCGTCTAAACGCTGCTGAGCCTGTTGCAGCTGCTCATGCAAAGCGGCAGCTTGTTGATAATCGCTGGCTAATTCCGGCGCGGCCAGCTGGTTTTCCAAAGCCGCTTTTTCCGCCTCGCCCTCGGCAATCGCATTTTCCAACTTTTGCAGACGATTTTGCAAACGCCGCAGATTAGCCGCTTGCTCCTTGCGCGCCTGATAGTCCTCGCGGCCGGCCGCTTTTTTATTCGCAGAATCCAACTCCGAAGCCGGCACAGCCGTTGGGTTGATAGTCAAGCCGGCCCGGCCGGCAGCCAGCTGTTGACGCTTCTCTAAATAATACTCCCAGCCGCCGCAATATTCCGTCAGCCGGCCCTGCTCCAAGACCACCACCCGCTCCGCCAAAGCATTGATAAAATAACGGTCGTGCGAAATAGCCAAAATAGCCCCGTCGTAATTTTGCAAAGCCTGCTCCAAAGCCTCCCGGCCCGCGATGTCCAAATGGTTGGTGGGCTCGTCCAGCAGTAGCAGGTTGGGACGGCTCAGCAAAATTTTCAGCAGACCCAGCCGGGCCTTTTCCCCGCCGGAGAGCACCCGGCAAGGCTTTGCCAAATCCTCCGCAAAAAACAGAAAAGCCGCCAAAGCCGTGCGCAGCTCGGTTTCCGTCAGCTTGGGATAACAGTTGCGCAGATAGTCCAGCAAATTATCCGACGTATCGTCCAGCTTTTGCACCTGGTCATAGTAGCCGATTCTCAGGCCGGCCCCCTGGCGCACCTCGCCGGCGTCCGGCTCCAGCCGTTGCAACAGCAGGCGGAAAAGGGTGGTTTTGCCAACACCGTTCGGCCCCAGCAGAAAAACTCGCTCGCCCCGGCGCAACGTAAAATCCAGACCGGCAAACAGCTGATTATCGCCAAAGCGCATAGCCAGCCCCTCCGCCCGCAGCAAATCCTGCCCGGAAACCGGCGCGGCCTTAAACTGAAAATGCAGCTCCGGCATGGGCGCTTCCTCCGCCACCAACTGCTGTTGCAGCTTGGCCAGGGCCTTTTCCTTGCTGTGAGCGGCCACCAAATTCCGCTCCCGGTTCCACTGCTTTTGCTGCTTGATAACCCCCTGCAAACGTTCAATTTCCCGATTCAAGTTGGCGTTATGCCGCCGGTCGGCCTCCAGGGCCGCCTGGCTCTGCTGTTTAAAAGCGGAAAAATTGCCTCGATAAAGCTTGATATGATGATTATACAGGTGCAAAGTTTGCTCCGTGGTACGGTCCAAAAAATAACGGTCGTGCGAAATGACAATATAGGCCTTGTTTAAGCTGCGCAGAAAATCCTCCAACCATTCCAGCGCGTCCACATCTAAATGGTTGGTGGGCTCGTCTAACAGCAGCAAATCCGCGTCAGAAAGCAACAGCTTAGCCAAGGCCAGTTTGGCCCTCTGGCCGCCGGAAAGCTCGGCCAGCTGCCGCCCAAAATCATCCTCGGCAAAGCCCAGGCCCAGCAAAGCCCCGCGGATTCGGCTTTGATAGGTCAGCCCGCCCTGCTCCATATAATCCTCATGCAGCTGGGCCTGCTGCATAAGCAGATGCTTTTGGGCCACCTCCGAAAGTCCCTCCGCTTGTAGTTGCCTGTTCACCAGTTCCTGCTGCCGCTCCAGCTCCTGCAAAGGCGCAAACAGCGCAAAAAGCTCCTGCCAAATGGTGTTTTGGTGGTTTTTCAGCTCCTGCTCCATTTGGCCAATTCGCAGACCCCGGGCGTTCACAATTTCGCCGCCGGTGGGCTCCAGCTGCCCGCACAGCAAACGAAACAGGCTGGTTTTGCCGGCGCCATTGGCGCCAACCAGCCCGCATTTACTTTTGGCCTCCAGGCTGAAGCTGCAATCCTCCAGCACCGGCCGCTCCTGATATGCTAAAGAAACTTTATTTAATGCTAATATTGCCATAAATCTTTTTAAACTCCCAAATTAATCTAATCATTATTATATTGACTGAAATCATTTGCCTAAACAAAAACGCTCAAAAACGCGATTAATAATCTCCTCTGAGGCCGCTTGGCCGCTGATTTCCGCCAACGCCTGCCAGGCCGTTTGCACATCAATGCTGAGCATTGCCGCATCAAAACCAAGTTGGGCCGCTTCCGCCGCACTGCTCAAGGCCTGCTCCGCCGCCAAAAGCGCCGCCTTGTGCCGATCGTTTAACAAAGCGCTCAGCGGCTCGCCGCTTTGCTGTTGCAGCAAAGCTTCGCTAAGAGCCTTTTTCAGATCCGGCAAGCCCTGGCCGCGCAAAGCAGCCAATTCCAGCAACGGCAAATCAAGCTCCTGGCAGAGCTCCCGCAATCGGGCCTGCCAAACGGCTTCCACCTCCGGCAAATCCAGCTTATTGAGAAGCACTAAAATTTTTCGGCCCGGTAAATTGGCAGCCGCTTCTGTCCGCAGCAAATCCCACCAGAAATCGTCCGGCGGCTGGCTGGCGTCTAACATCAACAGCACCAAATCGGCCTGCGCCAAAGCCTGCTTGCTGCGCTCAATCCCGGCCTGCTCCACAATATCCGTGGTTTCCCGAATGCCGGCAGTATCCACCAAACGCAAAGGCATACCGTTCAGCAAGTAGTATTCCTCCACCGTGTCGCGCGTAGTGCCGGCCTGCGGCGTCACAATGGCCCGCTCCATTTGCAGCAAGCTATTCAACAAGGTCGATTTGCCGGCGTTGGCCGGCCCCACAATCGCCACCAAAGCCCCCTCGCGATAAAAACGGCCCTCTCTGGTTTGGCTCAGCAAGCCCTGAACCTGCGCCCGCACCTCTGCCAAACGCGCCAAAATCTGCCGCTGCAATTCGACTTCGTCTGTTTCCTCGGGATAATCTACAGCCAATTCCAGCTGAGCCAGAACATCCAACAAAGCATCGGCCATAGCAATCAGCTGCTGTTGTAAACTGCCGGCCAACTGTCGCTCGGAAATTTTCAACGCCTCCGCGCTTTTGGCCTCAATAATATCAATTACCGCCTCCGCCTGGTCCAAGGAAAGCTTGCCGTTAATAAAAGCGCGGGAGGTAAACTCGCCCGGCTCGGCCAGCTTAGCTCCGGCCTGCACCGCCGCCGCCAAAATCTCCCGGCAAACCAGATAGCCGCCGTGGCATTGCAGCTCGGCCACGTCTTCCCCGGTGTAGGAATGAGGAGCCGGCATATAAACGGCCAAAGCCTGGTCCAACAGAGCGCCCGCCGCATCGTGCACCTGGCCCAGATACAAACGCCGCGGCTCTGGTTGCAGCCGTCCGCCTTTTTGCGGCTGAAAAATCCGCTGCAAAATCGGCAGCGCCTCCGTCCCGCTAATTCTGATAATCCCTATGCCGCCGTTGCCCGGCGGGGTGGCGATTGCCGCTATAGTGTTTCCTAACATAATATATCCTTTTATATCAATAATAAAATATTTAATGCTTTTCAAAAATCATTTTTCGTTATTTATTCTAGCATATATAATAATAAATTACAACAGCAAACAGCTTAAACACTATATAAAGCATAAACATTTCATTTCATTCCCTGTCAGCTTCGTGCTTTTGCAATAAGGCCTTTTGCTTCATCTTTGCTTAAAACCTTGCCATAAGATATCACCTTGCCGTCCACCACCAAAGCCGGGGTGGACATAACGCCATAAGCGGCAATTTGGGCAAAATCAGTCACATGCTCAATCTTCGTATTCATTCCCAATTCTGCCAAAGCGGACGAAACTGCTTTTTCCAAAGCCTGGCACTTGGCGCAGCCCGGCCCCAGCACTTTAACCCCATCGGCAATTTTCAGCGTTTCAGCCGCGGCCATATTTTTAGGTTTACAACTTTCAGCACAACAGCAAGAATTGTTTCTTTTGAAAAATCTCATAATCATTACCCCCTAAAATTAGATTAACATAAATTGAATTGCATTAAACAAATAGCCCACCAATATAATGCCAACAACGCATATTCCTATAAACAGACCCAACAATTTCGGTTTAACAACCTTGCTGAGCATAACCAAAGACGGCAAACTTAAAGTGGTAACCGCCATCATAAAGGCAAGAACCCCTCCCAGCAAAGCTCCTTTGGCAAGTAAAGCCTCCGCCACCGGAATTGTTCCAAAAATATCGGCATAAATTGGCACGCCAATCACAGCAGCCAACACCACACCCAAGGGATTACTGCTTCCAAGGACAGCGGCAATCCAGCTTTCAGGGATCCAGTTGTGAATAAGCGCCCCAATTCCCACGCCAAGGAGAATATAAGGAAACACCTTTTGAAACGTGGAAACCAGCTGTTCCTTGGCATAAATCAATCTTTCCTTTTGGGTAAGCAATGGTGAATCAATATCCACATTACCGGCTTTAAGAATGTAATCCTCCACATAGTCTTCCATATGCAGCTTTTCAATCAGCATTCCACCCACCACAGCAATAATAAGACCCATAACAACGTAAACAATCGCCACTTTTGCGCCAAAAATGCTCATAAGCAGCAATAAACTTGCCAAATCAACCATAGGGGATGAAATCAAAAAGGAGAATGTCACCCCAAGCGGCAAACCGGCGCTTGTGAAACCAATAAACAACGGAATGGAAGAGCAAGAGCAAAACGGCGTCACTGTTCCCAACAAAGCGCCGATAATATTTGCCCAAACCCCTTGAAAACGCCCCAAAATTTTTTTGCTCCGCTCCGGTGGAAAATAGCTTTGAATATAGGTAATTGCAAAAATCAAAACGCACAGCAGCAGCGTTATCTTTAACGTATCGTAAATGAAAAACTGCACGCTGCCGCCCCAACGGGAAGCGCTTTCCAAACCCAGCCAGTTCAAACCTTTGCCAATAAGTTCATTAAGCCATTGCATGCCCAGCATCTGTTCCTGCACAAAGTTCCACATAATATAAAATCACCTCACAATTTAATATATCAAAAAATTTTGATGTGTTTATTAAAAGAAAAGTCATCATTTCGGATGACGTTCCTCGCGTTTCAACAATCGCAAACTCCAACGTTTAAGGCGTTGTTAGCTGTTTAAGCAGTTCCACAGCCTTATCCCTGCCATCAAGGCTTAAATGATAATAAGTCCATTTTCCATCCTGACGGCTTGCCACAATACCAGATTCACAAAGTATTTTCATATGATATGAAAGACCGGATTGCTTTAAGTCCAGCTGTTCCAGCAAAACGCAGGCGCATTTTTCGCCGCCTCGCAGCAATTCCAAAATGGCTAATCTGTTAGGGTCGCACAGGGCTTTAAACACCTTGGCATTTTTTTGCAGTTCGTTATTCATTGACAACCTCACATCAAAAATTTTTGATATAATTATTATATATTGATCTCGGCGATTTGTCAATAGGCTAAATCAAAATATTTTGATATATTTGTAGTGCTATAGGTTATTTCTAATCAACTGTTATTTCAAATAGCATAGCCAAGCTTGCCAATCGCTAAGTGTTCGCACAAAAAACCCTCGCAAGCATTTCACTCCGAGGGTTTTTATTATTTACTGTTTATTTTCAAAATTGCGGTTGCGGTTGCGCTCGCGCCCATTGTGCAAGGATTTAATAATAATCTTGCGATAGGGCTCCTCGCCCACGCTGACGGTTTTAATCCCGGATTCATTCTGCAAAGCAATATGAATAACCCGGCGCTCGTGCGGGCTCATGGGCTCCAGCATAACGTCGCGGCCAGTGCGGCGGGCTTTATCCGCCATTTTCTTTGCCAAATGGGTCAAGGTTTTTTCCCGCTCGGCCCGGTAACCCTCCACGTCCAGCACAATGCGGCATTTTTCTTCAAACTGACGATTTACCACCAAATTAGTCAAGTACTGCAAAGCGTCCAGGGTTTCGCCGCGGCGACCAATCACCGAACCCAAACCGTGGCCGGAGAAGGTAATCCAAAGCATATCCTCCTCCTTGTACTCGATGGTGTAGCTGGGTTGTTCTTCAACTTTCAGCATCGTGAAAATTGGCTGCAAAAAAGCGATAGCGTCACGGCCGCGATCCTGGTCGTTGTAGCTGACGCGCACCACAGCGTCTTTGCCGCCAAACAAACCCAAAACACCCTTGGAGCCTGGGTCAACCACTTCAATTTCCACCTGGTCACGGGTCAGACCGATTTCTTGCAGGGCCAGCTCCACTGCAGCGTCTACCGTTTTGGCAGATTTTTCCAAAACTTGTTTCTCCAAAATCTTCATCAGAGTATCCTCTTTTCAAATTATACTTCGTGTTTAACGCCGACGCCGGCGGCGTTTTTTCGGTGTTTGCTCCGAATCCTCAGCAGCAGTTTCCGCCACAGTTTCAGCTTGTTCCTCTTCCGCCGATGTTTCCTTTTTCTCAGTTTTTTTCAAATCAGACCGACGATGATTTCCCTTGCTCTTGTGGCTGCCGCGCTGCTCGTCCCGCTGGCGTTTTTCTTCGGCCAGCTCCTCAGCGCGCTGTTGTAATTTGGCCCGCATCGGCTTGTTAATAGCCAGCTGTTGCAGAATACCCACCACCGTGACGCCCAACCAGTAAATGCACAAAAAAGCCGGAAATGAAGCGGCCATCCAGCCCATCATCAAAGGCATTGCAAACAACATATATTTCTGCATCGGCTGGTTTGGTTTGCCGGTGATGATATAGCTTTGTAAAAAGGTACTGCCAGCCACTAAAACAACCATTATATAAGTGCTGTCAACCTGACTTAAATCTGAAATCCACAAAAATTTGTAAAATTCCTGGTGCAACGGCACAAACTGGCGCAGGCCGTTGTAAAGACCAATCATAATTGGAAACTGAATCAACATTGGCAGGCAACCTGCCAAAGGGTTGATGTTGTAATCCTGATAGAGTTGCATCAGCTTTTGATTCATAAGCTCTGGATTGTTGGCATAACGCTGCTGAAGCTCCTGCACTTGCGGCTGAATTGCCTGCATGGCCACGGAGGAACGCAACTGGTTGATGTTTAAGGGCATCAAAATCAGCCTGATTATCACGGCGATGGCCAAAATAGCCACCGCATAGCTGGGAAAACCCAGCGATTGCGTGATATTAAACAGAAATTCCACACAATCCGCTACAAGAGTTTGAAATGACATTTTTCTTAATATTTACCTCTTAATCTTTTCCGCCCTCCCCAATCGGGAGGGCCCGCTGTTTAACTTTTTCTGAAATTTTAGTAAAATATGGCTTAATTTAAAAATTTTATTTTACCGGGTCGTAGCCGCCTTTACAAAAAGGATGGCATCTTAAAATACGGCGAAGCGCCAGCAAACCGCCTTTCAGCGCACCATATTTTTCAATAGCCTGCATTGCATAAGCCGAGCAGGTGGGAATGTAACGGCAATTTGCACCCAAAAGCGGTGAAATTGCAGCCCGATAAAATCGAATCAGCGCCAACAAAATTTTACTCATTGCGCTCACCTATCTTTTTGACCAACCGCGGATTCGTCTATCGTTTGTACCGCGATTTTTTCCGGTTGTTTAGCGGCGGTCAACAAGCCGCCATCCTGCAAGGTTTTCAGCAGCTTTTTGCGCAAAGCCGGCACGCTTTCTGCTTTGGCGCCCTGGCGAGCAATCAGCACATAATCAAAGCCAGTTGCAAAAGCTGCCAGTTCCAAACGGCAGGCCTCGCGCAGTTTGCGGCGCACTCGGTTGCGCTCCACCGCATTGCCAATCTGTTTAGATACGGAAAAGCCCAGGCGCGGCCCGCAAGCGGTTTGCTTTTTTTTAGGCCCCGTGACACGCCGAAAACACAGCACAAACGCCCGATTTTTCAGAGATTTACCTCTTTGATAAACCCGACGAAAGTCCTGCCTTCTTTTCAATCGAAATTGTTTTTTTAACATCTTGGCTTAACCGCAGATTAAGCAGAGAGAACTTTGCGCCCTTTTGCCCGGCGGCGGGCCAAAACCTTGCGTCCGTTTTTGCTGCTCATACGCGCCATAAAACCATGTACTCTCTTGTGTACACGTTTTTTCGGCTGATAGGTTCTTTTCATAGTACATTACCTCCATTCTGTTTTTGCAAGTTTAGCATTTAACTGCATTTTAAGCAGTTAAATTATATCATATACAAAACGGCGGCTTTTGTCAAGCAGTTAATTACAAAAAGATGTTTATAAAAGTTTAAACTTTTCCACAAAATATACCTTGTAAAAGTGGAAAAAATTTGGTATTATAGATAAGCGGGATATTTTTTCGCCCAATTTGGTTGACATTTTAAATTTTGTCCCCAGTTTTCTGTTGAAAACCCCGCCGGATTTTTTTACCCTAGGAGAATTTATTTTATGAAGTATGAGCTATGGCCGCAAATTTTGGCCGATTTACAACAACACCTCAGTCAGGAAACTATTGAACGTTGGTTCAACAACGTCATCGACGTTGACAAGCGCCAATCCACCCTATATATCAAAGTGCACACGGACGGACAGGCGGAATGGATGGAAAAGCACTATGCGCAAATTTTACAGGAAAGTGTAATCAAGGTAGCCGATGAAAATTTGGACGTGGTTTTCATCATCAGCGATAACCAGCCCGCCTTGGCCAATCAACAGACGCAAACCCAAGCAACTTACCAGCCGGAGGCCTACACGGCCCAAGGCAACCGTTTTAATTTCAATCCGCGTTACAACTTTGAAAGCTTTGTGGTTGGCAGCAGCAACCGTTTTGCCCACGCAGCCGCCCTGGCGGTGGCCGACCGCCCGGCCAAAAACTATAACCCGCTGTTTCTCT
This sequence comes from Bacillota bacterium, assembly GCA_021769035.1. Classification (GTDB taxonomy): domain Bacteria; phylum Bacillota; class Dehalobacteriia; order UBA4068; family UBA4997; genus Avidehalobacter. The sequence continues at coordinate 81,796 of JAETTP010000001.1, forward strand.
ATGGCGGCTCCGGCCTGGGCAAAACTCATTTAATGCACGCCATCGGGCACCGGGTGCTCAGCCTGCGCCCAAACACCAATATTCTCTACATATCCACCGAAACTTTCACCAATGAATTTATTTCCTCGGTGCGGCAGGGCTCCGCCCACAAATTTAAAAACCGTTATCGCACCGCCGACATCTTTCTAGTGGACGATATTCAGTTTTTAACCGGCAAAGAAGGAACCCAGGAGGAATTTTTCCACACCTTTAACGCGCTTTATGAGCAGGGCAAGCAAATTGTGATCAGCTCCGATCGGCACCCCAAGGACATCGCCACTTTGGAGGAGCGTCTGCGCTCGCGCTTTGAGGGCGGTCTGATTACAGATATTCAGCCGCCGGATTTGGAAACCCGTATCGCAATTCTTCAATATAAATCATCGGTGGAAAATTTAAAAATCACTAACGATTCGATCGCCTATATCGCTTCCAACATTCCCTCCAATATCCGCGAGCTGGAGGGCGCTCTGAACCGAGTAAAATATTACGCCCTGGTGACTAACTCGCCGATTATTGATTTAAGCCTGACGGAAAAGGTAATGGAGGATATTTTGCCCAACAAGCAAAAGCAGGCCCTTTCCCCGGATTTAATCAAAGAATGTGTAGCCAACTACTTCAATCTGCAAAGCGCGGCCGATTTAGCCTCGCCCAGGCGCGATCAGAGTATCACCAAGCCGCGCCACATTGCGATGTATCTTTGCCAAACCCTGCTACATATGAGCCTGAACGAAATCGGCGAGCACTTTGGCAAACGCGACCACACCACGGTTTTGAACGGAACCAAGAAAATCACCAATAACCTGAAGCTGGACCTCAATTTGCAGCAATCCATTCAGGAGCTGACCGATATTATCAAACGGGCCTGAACGTTTATATTGACAACAGTACTATATTATAGTAAAATATAGGCAAATAATTTTTATAGTGAGGTATAGTTATGCATCTTCCAGTTTATTCTTATGTCTTATCGGCTGTCAATGTAGTAATATTAGTTGCTATGACCTATTTGGTCTATCGAGTAGCTAAATTTTTCCTGAAAAAGTAAAGTTTAAGAGAACGAGCCGCCCTTTTCAAACAAAGGGCGGCTTTTTTTGTGTAAACACTTAGCGATTGACAAGTCCACTTTTTTTAGATAACAGCTTTTCCACCTGTGCAGAAAAAAAACTTTTTCTTAAACCGAAATCTTCAAAAAAAACCTATTGTGATATTCCGTTAATTATAGTATAATATTCAGACACAGAAAAGTTTTTCCACCGAGTTTTACAGATTTTGGAAAACTTTGTGCACATTGGCTGTTATTAATCTGTGTAAAACTAATTATGCCAGTTAAAAAAAGGTTTTTTGCACAAAATTACCCCAGGCAATTAACATTTTATACCCACGCCAAAAAAGGCAGCAAAACCTTATAAAATCTGGCTGCAAAAAGTTTTCCACAAAATAAACACAGCTTATTATTATTACCACCATTTAAATAACTATAATAATATATATGAGCCTCACAACAATAATATTACCAAAGGAGTAAAATTCAATGAACATTAATTGCCAAAAGGAAGATTTACTGTATGCCGTTCAGATTATCGGCAAAGCGATTTCAGCCAAAAATACAATGCCAATCTTAAACGGTATTTTAATTATTGCTGAGGAAAATTTTATCACCCTGCGGGCCACCGATTTGGATATTGCTATTCAGTGCAACGCTCCGGCTGATGTGGTGGAAACCGGCGAGCTGGTGATTGCCGACGGCAAGCGTTTTATTGACGTGGTACGCCAACTGCCGGATAATAATATTAATATCAGCCTGATTAATGATTTTGATATTAATATAAATTATGGCTCTTCTTCTATTAATATGCGTGGTTTTGCCGCCGACCAATTTCCGCAGCTGCCCAATCTGGCCGGGGATATGCAGGCCAGTGTTAAGGGCGAGGTTTTTTCCCGCATGGTTAAGCAGACGGCTATTGCTTCCGCTAACGACGAAATTCAGCCAATCCTCACCGGTATTATGCTGGATATTAACGGCGAGCAGCTGAATTTGGTGGCTACCGATTTTCACCGGCTGACCCTTTGTCAGGGAGTTTGGCAGACTCAAAACCAACAGCAGACTCAGGTTATCGTGCCGGCTAAAACTATGTTGGACGTGGCTAATCTGGCCGATGCGGAGGAACAGGTGGAAATCAGTATCAGCCATAACAACGCTTGCTTTAAGATGGGCGCAACTATTTTTGTTTCCCGCCTAATCTCCGGCCAGTTCCCGGATTATCGGCCGATTATTCCCAAGGAGGAAAGCTTTAAACACCAGGTTTACGTCAACAAGCAGCTGTTGGGCAGCGCGCTGCGCCGGGCCAGCCTGCTTAGCAAGGACATAAACAACACGGTGCGCCTGAAGTTTGAGGAGGGGCAGATCGTTATGACCGCCAACACTACGGATATTGGCAATATCCGCGAGGTTATCCCGGCTGATTTTCAGGGCGAGGAGCTGATGGTGGGCTACAACCTTAAATATCTTTTGGACTTTTTGAAAGTGAGCAGCAGCGAAAATATTTATATGAAGCTTTCCGGCAATTTAACCCCCGGCGTGATGTTGGAGGAGGATAACGCCAGCTTTACTTATATCGTGCTGCCGCTGCGTTTGATTGACTAAAAAGGCGGGTGAGGCAAATGCCGAGTGAAATACAGCAGATTAGGGTGGAAAGCCTGCCGATTACGCTGGCCCAGTTTTTGAAATGGTGCGGTGCAACGCTGACCGGCGGCCAGGCTAAGGAGTTGATTCAGGCCGGCCGGGTGCAGCTGAACGGCGAGCCTTGTTTGCAGCCAGGGCGCAAGCTACAACCGGGGGATTTGATTGAATTGCAGGGGAGCCGCTGGCAGCTGGTTTTGCCTGAGTAGGCTTGTTGAAGCAAGGGGGAATGGCTTATCTTACGTTTGGACAGCCTGTTGCTGCGTAACTTCCGCAATTATGAGGAATGTTCGCTGCAATTTCATCCCAAGCTGAATGTGATAATCGGCGATAATGCGCAGGGCAAAACCAATTTGTTGGAGGCTATCTCCTATTTGAGTTTGGGCTCCTCCTTTCGTGGCCAGCCTAATGATAAGATTAAACGTTGGGACAGTGATTTCTTCTTTTTGCGGGCCAACTACCAAAACCAGCTGGGCCCGCACAGCCTTTCTGTCGGTTTTCAAAAGCGGGAACGGATTTGGAAAAAGGACGAACAGCCTTGCAGCCGGCTCAGCGAGATTGTGGGCCAGCTGCATACTGTGGTTTTTAGCCCGGAGGATTTGAAGCTGGTGCAGAGCGGGCCGGACAAGCGGCGCGCCTTTTTGGATAGGGAAATGGTGCAGCTGCTGCGCGGCTATCATATTTATTTGAATAATTACAAAAGGGCCTTGGTGCAGCGTAATAATTTGTTGAAGCAAATGCCGCCGGATTTGCTGTTTAGCTCCGCCGGCGACGAGCAGCTGGCAATTTGGGAGGAACAGCTGGCCATCAATGGGGCAGAGATTGTGCGGCGGCGCAGTTTTACCTTGCAGGCCCTGAATGAGATTTGTCAACAACTGCATTCGGAACTGACCGGCGGCCGGGAGCGTTTGCGCCTGGCCTATAGCTGTGCCTGGGCGGAGGCGGCCGGCTTGCCGGCGGCCAAGCTGGCTGATTTGCTGCGTCAAAGCTACGTCCAGGGCCGGCGGGAGGATAAGCAACGCCGTTTAACATTGCTGGGGCCGCACCGAGATGATTTTGCTATTTATATTAACGAGGTGGACGGCCGTACCTTTGGCAGCCAGGGGCAGCAGCGCACGGCGGCCCTAGCTTTGAAGCTTTCTGAGCTGGAATTGGTGCATAAGCTTTCCGGCTACTATCCATTGCTGTTGCTGGACGATGTTTTTTCCGAGCTGGACAGCAGCCGGCGGCAGGCTTTGCTGAGCCTGATGTTGAACAAGGCGCAGATTTTCATTACTTGCACAGAAATTGCCAGTGATTTGCGTGGGCTTAATCCGGCTGATTATCAGCTTTTTAAGGTTCAGGCCGGCAGTATAAAATAAATTTGGGCTGAAATATAATAAATAATAAAATTAAGGTAATATTGTAATGCAGAATTTGGATAAGATTAAGCAGGCGGAAATTGCCGTTTACGATTCCGGCGTGGGCGGTATCAGCTTTTTGCCCACAGCTTGCAGTTTGCTGCCGGCGGAGCGTTTCGTCTACTATGGCGATTTGGCTAACGCGCCTTACGGCGACCGCAGCCAGGCTTTTATTATTAATCGGGCCAGGGAGATTGTGGCTTTTTTCCGCCAGCGTGGGGTTAAGGCTTTGGTGATTGCCTGCAACACGGCCACCAGCGCGGCGGCGGCCACTTTGCGGGCGGAGAACCCCGACCTGCCGATTTTTGGCATGGAGCCGGCGGTGCATTTGGCTGTTAAGCGCGGCGAAAAGAAAATTATTATGCTGGCTACGGAGTTGACAGCCAACGGTGAAAAGCTGCGCCGGCTTTTAAGCGCGGAGGCCGGGGCGGCGGAAATTGTAACCATTGCTTGCCCCGGTTTGATGGAGTTGATTGAAACCAATTTGGTTAAGGGTGAAACGGCGGCGATTAAGGAATATTTGCAGGCTAAGCTTTTGCCGCAGGTGACGGACGGCTGCGCCGTGGTGCTTGGCTGCACGCATTATATTTTTTTGCGCGGTTTGCTGCCGCGGCTTTTTCCTGGTTTGCGCCTTTACGACGGCAATTTTGGCACAGCGCAAAATTTGCGCCATCGTTTGGCGCAGGCCGGCTTGCTGTGCCCGGAGGAGGGGCAGGCTATGGTTGGGGAAATTCCCTGCTTTGGTTTGCCGCCGGAAAAGTTTGCCGCTTATCTGAAGCTGGCCAGTTCATTGGAATATTAAGCTAATAAAGCCCTCGGAGCGTGTACTCTGAGGGCTTTAATTAAAGATTATTATTTATTTTTTCTTTTCTTGATAATTTTTTCCAGAAAATATTCTGAATATTGGTTGGGATTGTTAATAATCTCGTATGCTGCGATTGCAACCTGAATCCCGTACAAAGCGGCGGTTGTGGTTTTGGCTGAAACGTGGTCATTAAAGTTGCGACGAAGTTCCTCTATAGTTTCATTTGAAACTTCTTTTCTCAAGCTGTTTAAGATACTAATAATGTTATCTTGCGTTAAATTAATTACGGGATTGTTGATTTCAAGTTTTAACCATTCATTCGTTTCCATAATGCTGTTTACTAGGTTAAAGCAAAATTTTGGATTTGTAAGCATAAAAAAACCTCCTAAAATTTCGTTTGTAAAAGTCTTGCCAAAACAGGAGGTATATGCTATAATATTTACACCTCTTATTTTGGGGTTGGGCACTCACATTTGCTTTTGTGGGCGTGGTGGGTGTCCTTTTTTTATTTGCTGAGTTCTTCGTCTACTTTTTCGTTTAACCAATCAGCTTTGGTTCTACCTTGAATTCTAAGTTTTGCTTCTAATGCTTCAACTTTTTCTCTTTTAAGCATTACGTTAAACTGTTTCATAGTTTTGCGTCTTTCACGAAAATACTCAGCTCTACTTTTTACGGCCAAATCGTCGCCTCCTTTGGTTGCCTGCTACAATTATATCAAGTTGCAGGCTACTTGTCAATAGGTTTTTGAAAAATTTAGATTGTAAGCATAAAAAACATCCTAAATTTTCGTTTGTAAAAGTCTTGCCAAAACAGGAGGTATATGCTATAATATTTACACCTCTTATTTTGGGGTTGGGCACTCACGTTTGCTTTTGCGGGCTTGGTGGGTGTCCTTTTTTATTTTTTTAACCTGTTATAGACCTCTTTAATACCTTGGCGAATGATTTCAGATTTTGTCAATCCAGTTTCTTGGACACAAAATTCAAGACGTTTTATATCTTCTTCTGATAATCTAATTCGCGTATTTAATATTTTAGGGTCATTGGTTGGACGTCCTTTTGGGGACAAGTTTTCACCTCCTTTTAGTATCCACAATTATTATATGATATGTGGATACATTTGTCAAGAGGTTTTTGAAAAGTTTAGATTGTAAGCATAAAAAAACCTCCTAAAGTATTGAAATAACCCTCGGAAGCTGGTATAATAGATTTACCGACCTCTAAAGGTTGTGTGTAATAACAGTATTGCTTGGCTTGTTTAGGGTGTTGCAATACTGTTATTTTTTTTGGCTCAAAAGTAAACTTATTCCTTGCCTAATTGCTTCGCCTTTAGTTATATTATTTTCTAAACTGTAAGCTTGCAATTTTTCTTCAGTTTCTAAATCTAGTCGAATACTGTACCGAATTGTTTTTGGATTATCTACTTTTGGACGACCAGTGCGTGGACTCAAATCATCACCTACTTTCTGCCACACCATAATTATATAAAAAGCGTGACAAAAAGTCAATAGTTTTTTTGAAAAAATTCAGATTGACAAAAACAATTTAAAATGCTATAATAATAAAAAAGGCACCGTAAGTAAGCGGTTAGCCTCATCGTTTTGGTGTTATTTTTTAACAACCGTCACTACTGACACTAGTGGCGGTTTTTGCTATGTCTAAACTTAATCTCAATCGAAATTTTAAAAATTCCAATATGAAATATCAGCTTTATTGGCATAGGCCTCACCTCCTTTTGGAGGATATTGACTAACCGTTAAGTGAGCACTTAGCGACTGCCAAGGCCGCAGGCCGCAGACAGAGCTTAGTGCGAACAAATACCGCAGGTGCAAATAGAATTGTCTGAAAACAAAACTTTGCTCCTGCGGTGCCTACCGTTTGTTACGATGCCTGTTTAAATTATACAAATTATTGTTCTTATTGTCAAGCTGCGCATAAGTTTTTGCTAACCTAATTTTGCGATTGACAAAAGCGATTTGAAATGCTATAATAAAAGCACAAAGAGCCGACTCCTTAAACCGGGTCAGCCATCAGAATTTAACAATTACATAAGTAATAGCCGTTTTTCTTGGTCAGGGCGGCTATTTTTTTTGCAATGGGTTAATATTAAATCGGCAAACGTTATAAGAACTAATAAAACCGCTACTAAATAGCCCTTAGTAGCGGTTTAGTATTATTTTTTTTGAATGTCAATATCTTAAAAAAGCCAGGCGCGAGCATAGGGCTGCCAATGCCATTCATTCAACAGAGAATCCAAATAGGGGCTGGTGGCGGCTGGCGCAGGATTTGGGGCTGCCATATTTTGATTAGGCATGGCCATTCTGGAAGCCACCGGCGCATTAACAATTTCGGAAATGGCAGGTGCAGCCGGGGCTACTGGAGCCATTGGAGCAGTAGCGGCGACGGTTTCTGCTGCTACAGTTGAATTAGCCGGTTGTAGGCTTTGTAATGCCTGTTGAAGGGTTTCGGTGTTCTGCCCGGTTAAAGTGGACAATATATTCATAATTTGCGGATTGTTGCTGACGTTTTTCAGCATTTGCAGCATTTGCGGATTTTCCTGCAATTCAGCCAGGCTGGTGGGCAAGTGTTGGTTGCCCAAGCCGGCAAAACCGGCCAGGCTGCTTAAACCGCCCAAGCCGCCTAAACCACCTAAGCCGGGGAAACCGCCTAAACCGCCAAGCCCACCCAAGCCAGGCAGGCCGCCCAAACCGGGCAGGCCGTTGGCTAAATTGCCCAGGCTGCCTAAATTGCCGCTGGCCAGGCTGCTTAAAAGTTGCAGGGGATTGGTATTGGGCTTGCTTAGCAGACTGTTCATCATTTTGGCAAAGGGATTGTTGCTTTGATTAGCCTCTGCTTTAGGCTGAGCTTCCTTTTTTTTCTCATCAGTGACTTTATCGCTAACTTCATCACTAACTTCAATAGGGGTGGTTTCAATGATGATGGTAGCCATTTCCGATTCTGTTGGCGTGGTCGATTCAGAAATTGGCTCTTCATTTGTGGAATTGTTGTTTGCTGGGGTTTCTGCGCTTGCTTCAACCTCAACTGTGGCCTCAGCCTCAGTTTCTGCCTCGGCATTGACTTCAATTTCCGCTTCAGCGGCTTCTATTGCTTCTTCGGAATCACCAGTTTCAGCCGCTTCTGTTTTGCTGTCTTTCACTTCCAGCTCGCTTAAATGTTGGGCCAGCTGTTCAAGCGCCTGGCTGGTTTCATACAAACGACTGATTAAATCAGTGTTGCTCATTTCTTCACCTCTTTCTTTAATAAAAGGCCGGTCTTAAGGATAAGGCCGGCCTTAGCGGGATTTAGTTGTTGTTGCAGCCGCAACCGCAGTTCCAGTTGCAAACAAGGCCCAGGATGCTTTGCAGAATGGTCAGAGTAACCACAATGTTCACCCAATCGCCAATGAAGTTGTAGGCAGCGTTGCCCAGGTTGGAACCATAGTTGTTGCCGCAGCCACAACCGCATCCACAGCCGTTCCAGTTTCCGCAGCTGTTGCAGCCATTGTTGCAACCGCAGGAATTACAGCCGCAGGTGTTGCAACCGCAGGTGCTGTTCCCACAGGTCATTGGGGTGTTGTAGGTTACGGTTGGCATTGTGCCGCAGGAATTACAACCGCAGCTGTTGCCATAGATGGAATTTAAGAGCATTTTGTTGACCTCCTTTTAATTTTGATATTTATATTTATGAATTAACAGGGCTGGTGGTGCAAACTATTTATCAGCCCTGGTTGTTGTTATTGCCCGGTGCAGGGTGTGAAAGCTTCTTCATCGTCGCAGGGGCGGCAGGTGCAGCAGACGTTGCCGGTGAAGCTGACGCCGCCTAGCGGCCAACGCCGGCCAAAAATTCCCCAACCGCCCATAGGAGTGAAGCAGCGGTTATCATGGCAGGTGCAGATGAAGTTTCTTTCCTCGCCGTTACATTGGGGAACACTACAGATGAAGGTTTCTTCCTCGCTATTACACGGAGAAAAACAACAGGGGCAATTTCTCCTCCCGGAGCAATTACAAAAATTATTACAGCAGGCCATATTAAGCCCTCCTTTTTTATGTTCAGCTTTGCGCTTTACATTTGTTTTATAGTACAAGATATGCAGTTGTAACGGGGGCGGTGCTTGTCTGCCGGATTTGGCTTGTTTTGTTTTAAATTTTTCCTTAGGTATTGAAGCGAGAAAAAAAATGTGGTATAATGTGAGTACTCAGTGAAATCAAGCCGCAGGCGATGATTGAACTGTAGTCGAACAAATACCATAGTGCAATCTGTTGTGATAAGGTGAGATAACCTTGTTTCTATGGTATAATGTGAGTACTCAGTGAAATCAAGCCGCAGGCGATGATTGAACTGTAGTCGAACAAATACCATAGTGCAATCTGTTGTGATAAGGTGAGATAACCTTGTTCCTATGGTATAATGTGAGTACTCAGTGAAATCAAGCCGCAGGCGATGATTGAACTGTAGTTGAACAAATACCATAGTGCAATCTGTTGTGATAAGGTGAGATAACCTTGTTCCTATGGTATAATAATATAATATTAAGGAAATAAAAGCTCGATTTGATTAATTTAAGGAGGCATAACCATGAAGCATATTCAAGTTGTAATTGCCGGGAAATTGCAGGAAACTGCTAAAAACGGCGGCTGCGGCAGCTGCCAAAGCTCCTGTCAGTCGGCATGCAAGACCTCTTGCACTGTTGGCAATCAGGCCTGCGAGAAATAATCGCTGGCTATTCCGCAAAAAGGGGCGCTTTTGAACAGCGCCCCTTTCTTATCGGATTAAATTTTGTTTATAAAAGGAAGTTGATTTTATGGAGCAAATAACAGCTGCCGATTTGGCAAAGCTGCATTGGTTTGCAGTGCCGGACGGCTTTTTGCTTTTGGACATAAACAGCGGCTCCGTGCTGCGTATTGACGAAGCCACCGCCGCTTGCTTGGACAAGCTACAAAACGGCGAGGCTGTGGCCGAGGGCAGCGCCGAGGCGGAAATTTTGGCGGAGCTGGCCCAGCTGCGGGCTGACGGCCTGCTTTTTACAGAGGACGCCTACCAGGATAAATATCAGCCGCCGGCGCCGGTGTTGAAATCCCTGTGCTTGAACGTTTCCCACGACTGCGATTTGCGCTGTCGCTACTGTTTTGCTTCCACCGGCAGCTTTGGCGGCAAACGGGCCCGCATGAGTTTTGAGGTGGGCGCGGCGGCTCTGGATTATCTGCTGGAACATTCCGGCAGCCGTAAATTTTTGGAAGTGGATTTTTTTGGCGGCGAACCGCTTTTGAATATCGACGTGGTAAAACGGCTGGTGGCTTACGGCCGGAAGCGGGAAAAGTATTTTGGCAAAACCCTGCGCTTCACCTTTACCACCAACTGCGTGGGCCTGACCCCGGAAATTTCCGCTTGGGCAGAGGAAAATAATATCAGCGTGGTTTTAAGCCACGACGGCCGGCCGGAAATGCACGACCGGCAGCGGGTTTTTCCAAATGGCAAGGGCAGCTATGAAATTGTAACGGAGCGGATTAAGCAGTTTTTGGCCCAAAACAGCCGGGGCAACGCCATTGTGCGCGGCACCTATACGGCTTTTAATAAGGATTTTACAGAGGATATTAAGCATTGGCTGGATTTGGGCTTTCCTCGGCTTTCTATGGAGCCGGCGGTGGAGCTGCCGGACGGCCCCGGCAGTGAGCGCTGCCTGCGGGAGGAGGATTTGCCGGCCCTGCGGCAGGAATATTGGCGCTTGGCCGATTTGTTCCAGCAGCGGCGCGAGGAGGGCCGGCCCTTTGAATTTTTCCATTTTAAACTGGATTTGCGGCATGGCCCCTGCCTGCCTAAGCGGCTGACCGGCTGCGGTGCGGGCTATGAATATCTGGTGGTGACGCCGGAGGGGGATTTTTACCCTTGTCATCAGTTTGTCGGCCGGGAGGGCTTCCGTCTGGGCAGCCTCAGCGAGGGTATCACCGAGGCCGGACGAGAGCTTGGCGAGCAATTCCGCCAGGCCCACGTTTACAACAAGCCCAAATGTCGGGCCTGTTGGGCGCGCTTTTTCTGTAGCGGCGGCTGCCACGCCAACGCGGAGCTTTTTCATCACGATATTTTGCAGCCTTATGAATTGGGTTGTTCAATCAGTCAAATGCGCCTGGAGTGTGCGATTTGGCTGGCTGTTAAGGAGGTTGAAGCATGAAGCTGAACGGTGCAAGGATGGTTGTGGAGGCCATCAAAGCGGAGGGTATCAAAACAATTTTTGGTTATCCGGGCGGCCAGGCGCTGCCCCTTTACGATGCGATTTATGATAGTGGGCTGCGCCACGTGCTGACCCGGCACGAGCAAGGCGCGGTGCACGCGGCGGACGGTTTTGCCCGGCGTAGTGGGCAGGTGGGGGTTTGCGTTTCCACCAGCGGGCCTGGCGCTACCAATTTAGTAACCGGTATTGCCACGGCTAATATGGATTCCATTCCGCTGGTCTGCATTACCTGCCAGGTGACGCGGCCGGCTATTGGTAAGGATTCCTTTCAGGAAGCGGATATGATAGGCATTACCACGCCGATTACCAAGCATAATTTTTTGGTGCAGGACGTACAGGATTTGCCGCTGATTTTGAAGAAAGCTTTTCATATTGCCCGCACCGGCCGGCCGGGCCCGGTGGTGGTGGATATTCCTAAAGATGTTTTGACAGACGAGGGCGAATGGGCCTATCCCGATAATCTCGACAATTTAAAATGGAGCTATCGGCCTAAAAGTGAGGGTGAAACCGACGATTTGCAGGCTATCTGCGACGCGCTGGGCCGTAGCCATAGCCCGGTGCTGTTTGTGGGCGGCGGTTTGGTTAGCAGTAACGCTGCGCCTGAGCTGGCCCGTTTTGTGGAGCTGACGGGGATTCCGCTCTGCACCAGTTTGATGGGCCTTTCCGCTTATCCGACGGACGCGCCGCTGCATTTGGGTATGCCCGGTATGCACGGCACCTATGCGGCTAATATGGCCATTCAGCATGCGGATTTGCTGCTGGGCCTGGGCGTGCGCTTTGACGACCGGGTGACCGGCAGCCTGCAAACGTTTGCGCCGGGGGCTCGGATTGTTCATCTGGATATTGATCCGGCGGAGTTTAACAAAAACGTGCGGGTGGATTGGCGCTTGCAGGGCGATTTGAAGTGGTCGTTGGGCTTGCTGATTGAGCAGGCCGAGGCCGGCGCCTTTGCGCCTAATATTGCCGACTGGCAGGAAAGCTGCCGCCGCTGGAAAGCGGAGCGGCCTTTGACCTATCAAAATTCGACAGAGGTTATCAAGCCAGAGGCCGCCATTGAAGCTTTATATCAGTTGACTAAAGGCGAGGCGGTTATCTGCACCGACGTGGGCCAGCACCAGATGTGGACGGCGCAGTATATGGGCTTTAAGCACCCGCGCACCTTTTTAACCAGCGGCGGCCTGGGCACCATGGGCTACGGCTTGCCGGCGGCTTTGGGCGCGGCCATTGTGGAGGAGGCTGCGGAAACGCCGCGCGAGGTTTGGCTGGTTACCAGCGACGGTAGCATTATGATGAATTGCCAGGAGCTGGCTACGCTGGCCGAGGAGGGCCTGCCGGTGAAGGTGTTGGTGCTGAACAACCGCGGCCTGGGTATGGTGCGGCAATGGCAACGAATGTTTTACGAGCGGCGAATGTCGGCTTCTAAACACGAATTTAAGCTGAGCTTTGCCAGGCTGGGCGAGGTTATGGGCTGCTTGGGCCTGACTGTGGAGAAGCCGGAGCAGCTGCCGGCGGCTTTGCAGCAGGCACGGGATTACGCCGGACCGGTGGTGTTGGAGGTTATGGTGGACGAGGCCGAGGACGTTATGCCGATGGTGGCTCCCGGAAAGTCCCTTTCAGATATGGTTTTTGAAGGAGGCGATTGCTGATGGAAAAGCGTGTGAAGAGAAAGCAGTTGGCGGTGTTGGTTGAGGATAGCCCTGGCGTTTTGACCCATGTTTCCGGCTTGATTTCCCGCCGCGGTTACAATATCGAGTCTATTGCCGCCTCCAAAACCGAAAAGGATAACGTCACCCGTATATCTTTGGTGGTGCAGGTGACAGACGATTGGCAGCTGGAGCAGATTATGGCCCAGATTGAAAAGCTAGTGCAGGTTTATCGAGTGGTTCACCTTTCCAAAGCCGGTTCTATGAGCAGGGAATTGGCTCTGGTGAAAATTAAGTCCTCTGATGAAATGCGTCAGGAGATTATGAGCGTGGTGGAGGTTTTCCACGGCCATATTATTGATTTCAACGCGGTTTCGATGGTTATTGAGGTAACAAATGACAGCCGCAAAATAGATTCTTTTTGCGATATTATGCAAAAATACGGGATTATTGAGATTATCCGTACCGGTGAGATTTCTCTTTCGGTTGAGCCAATCAGCTTTACGGAGTTTATTTGATTGGGAGCAAGAAAGCAGCAGAAATAATTGGCATGGTTTGGCAATATTATTAGATAATCTGTAAGCGATTATCGCTTGGTTATTTTATAATATACGAAAGGAAAATGGCAGAACTAATTAACATAGTCTGTCAATATTATAAAAAGATGAATTATACGCAAGGACATGTGGATTTGATTAAGGCTCCGGATGACCTTAAAGGTTTGCTGGAGCTGCGCAAAAAGCTGAATTTAACAATTCCTATTGGCCAGCTGAAAGAGATTGTTAAAGAGCTACCTTGCACCATAATCGACAAAATGACCGACGTGCAGTTTGTGCAGCTGCTGATGACTAGCGGCTTGCAGGGTTATCTGCTGTTTGTTGGTGATAAAAAGGTGGACACCAGCTTTGCGGCTTGGTGCGCGCATAAGGGAGCGGCGGAAATGCGGGAGCAGGGCGAAACTGTGCTGGAACCGCAGATTGCCGACCCGCGGCCATTTTATCGGCTTGCTCGGCTGCTTTCCGATAATGACGCAACGGTGATGGAGGAAATTCGTTTTGCCGGCGGACAGGCTGCGGCGGAATATTTTGCAGCCCGCAGAGAGCAGTTTATGGAGCGGGGAATTCAGACGATGACCCAGTTGGCTGCTTTCAGCAGTGGTGAGATTTGGCTGCTTGGTCTGGTGGACGTGTTGATTAAGCAGCATTATGCTTGCGAACTGGATTGGAAAGAGCCGATTGAGGAGTTTGCCGGAATGGTTTCCCAGCTGTTTGTGGTGCGAACGGAGGGCTTGCCGGTGAATAATTTTGGTCTGTTTGAGGATGACGACGTTGAAATTTGGATTGAGCGGGTTAATCAGGCCTGGCGGCCGTTGGACTTTGTTCTGCTGACTATTGATATAGACAGTGATTCATACGTGCTGGCGCCGGCGCGCAGGCAATTTTTAACGGATATACAGGAAATTGCGCTGGAAGCCGGTATTAAAGTTTCGGTGTGTGGATAGATTTATTTTTGAGTATTAATATTAAAAGGGCGGCGTTCTGTGTAAAGAATGCCGCCTTAATTGTTTTTTTGAAAAATGGGTGTCCGTTTTCTATTTAAAAGTTGTGTATATAGGTGAAAGGAGGATTTGTATGGAGGACAATGAGATTATTCAGCTATATTGGGAACGCAATGATTTGGCTATTAAAGCTACCGCAGATAAATACGGTCATTATTGCAGAACCATTGCCAAAAATATTCTGAATAATGACGAGGACGCGGAGGAATGCGTAAACGATACTTACTTAAATGCTTGGAACGCTATGCCAACGCATTGGCCGGAGCAATTAGCGACGTTTCTTGGTAAAATTACACGTAACTTGTCTTTTAATGAGTATAAGCGTGTTCATAGCCAAAAAAGAGGCGGCGGTGAAATGGCGCTGGTTTTAGATGAATTGGCCGATTGTGTGGCTGATAGCGACGATGTGGAGCAGCTGATTGACCGGCAGGAACTGATAAAGGCAATTAATCTGTTTGTAAAAAATCTTGTCGCAGACAAACAGAAGATATTTGTTCGCCGTTACTGGTATGCCGATTCGGTTTCTGCTATTGCTAAAGACGGAGGTATGCTGCCGGGAACCGTATCAAAGAGGCTGGCGCGAATGCGAAAACAGTTAAAAGCATATTTGACGGAAAGGGGCTTTGAGTTATGAGAAAAGAGGATTTTTTTGAAGTCCTGGGCGAATTGGACGACGATGTTGTGAAAGGAGCGGCTGCACCAATGAGGCGGCAGATTAATTGGCGGGTTTGGGGGGCTATGGCGGCTTGTTTTGCTCTGGTGGCCGTTCTTAGTTTGGCTGTGCTGCAAAACGGCCTTGACCTGATTTCGGATGATGACGCTAATCCCCCTGGCGGTAATGTCAGCATAAATAATAACCCGTCCGGCGGCGGTAAGCTGGTTGTAAACTTTGAGGGCCGGGTTAGTGAAGCGGAGCAGGGCATGATTACTTTGGAAAACGGAAAGATTGTTAAGATTACCGAAGATACCAATATTTTCTTACCTGACGGCAGCGCCGGCCAGATTGCCGTGGGAGATTATATTCAGGGTTATGCAGAAAACCCGGAGAGCGATGAGATTAAGGCAATATCTATCTTGATTACACCGCTTTAATTTGTAAATGAGTTTTTGTAATATTAAAAGGGCGACGTTTCTGACCGTATGGAATGAGAAATGTCGCCCTTAGGTTTTTTAATGTTTAATATTCTGTTCCTGTAATTTGTTTATTTCCGCGATGGATAAGCCGGATATTTTGGAAATTTCCTCAATATCGTATTTAGCTAAAAGAAGCATACTTTTGGCAATAGCCGTCATTGTTTCCAAACGGCCCTCTTGTTGGCCAATTTTTCGGCCCTCTTGCTGGCCTTGTTGCCAGCCTTTTTGCATTCCTTCTTGAATGCCTTCTTGCCAGAATTTTTCCAAAGCTTGATTCATATCTTTAACCCCCTCTTTACTTTCCTTAAAGAAGCTTATTCTTTTTGCCAGTGTGCTATAATACATTTCTGCCGGATTTGAGCAAGAAAAATCATGCATTAATTTACCTAGCGGCGTATCATCCTGCCAGGAACCATTAACGTAAATAATATGGGATCCGTCGCCAAAGTTACTATTAGTATCAATAATATAGCGTTCAATTCGGTAGATTGGCCGGCCGGCTTTCAAAACGTCGTGTTCGGTTATAAATATTACATAAGTTTCCGGTAAGTTGCTAAAATCGTCGCCCTTAGGCAACAGGCTTGCGTCTAACATACTGCTATTGTAACGGGCTCTTTGCGGCGCTGCACCGCTATCGGAGCGTTGGATTTCAATGTTATATTTTTTACCCTGACTATCTGTGGCCAGAATATCCAGCTGAACGGAGCGGTTTAACAAATTGGTCATAAAAACTTGCGTATTTACATTTGTGACCTGTAAATCTGGTTTT
This sequence comes from Bacillota bacterium, assembly GCA_021769035.1. Classification (GTDB taxonomy): domain Bacteria; phylum Bacillota; class Dehalobacteriia; order UBA4068; family UBA4997; genus Avidehalobacter. Next base: position 98,049 of record JAETTP010000001.1, read on the forward strand.
TCCAACACAATACGCAGCACCAACTCTGCGCATTCAAGGTTATTTTCAAAGCATTTGCTCAGTAAAATATCGTCCATAAGGCGCAGACTTTGCAGCAGTTCCCGTCTTTTTTCAGTCATTTCCAAAATTTCATCACCTATTTATATAATAGCATAAATACTTACTTTTTGCAATAGCTGACTTATTGCATTTTCTTCATATAAATGGTATAATTTAAGAACGATTATAACAGCTTTATTTGGAAAAGGTTGTTATGGTTAAAAATGTGTTTCACGTGAAACGTTTTTTTTGAGAGAGGGTTAGATTTTGGCAGGCTTGAGTGATAAAAATGTAAATGATTGTTTTGTGGCTGGAGAATATGATGTGGTGGTGATTGGTGCTGGCCATGCCGGCTGCGAGGCTGCCTTGGCGGCGGCTCGTTTGGGCGTCAGCACTTTGTTGATTACGCTTTCTATGGATAGCGTGGCTTTGGCGCCCTGCAACCCCTCAATCGGCGGACCGGCAAAGGGTGTGATTGTGCGGGAGGTTGACGCAATGGGTGGCGCGATGGGCAAAATAACTGACCTGACGCAAATCCAAATCCGCTTGCTGAACACCAGTAAAGGGGCGGCCGTGCAGGCTTTACGGGCCCAGATTGATAAAAAGGCTTATCAGCAAACCATGCTGGCTTATTTGCAGGCCCAGCCGGGACTGGATATTAAACAGGGCGAGGCAGTTGATATTCTGACTAAGCCAGGGCCGGAGCGGCCTTTAGTTTGCGGTGTTCGTTTGCGAACGGGTGCAACCTATCGCTGCCGCCGTTTGGTTATTACCAGCGGCACTTATATGAAAGGCAGTGTGATTATGGGCAGCTGCGCTTATCCCTCCGGGCCGGCTGGTTATCCGCCCTCCGTTTATCTATCCGACAGTTTACGTGCTCTTGGTTTTGAGTTGGGGCGTTTTAAGACTGGCACCCCAGCGCGTGTGGATAAAAACACCCTGGATTTTAGCCGTATGGAGGAGCAGCCCGGAGATACTAGCGGTTTGCATTTTTCCTATCAGCCATTGCCGGCCGGTTTGCAGAGGCCGAGCATTTCCTGTTGGCTGACTTACACCAATCAGGCGACGCACGAGGCCATTTTGCAGAATATGCACCGCTGCCCACTTTATAGCGGTTTGATTAAGGGTATTGGGCCGCGCTATTGTCCCTCGATTGAGGACAAGCTGCGCCGTTTTCCTGGCCGGGAACATCACCAGCTTTTTTTGGAGCCGGAGGGCTTAAACACAAATGAGTATTATGTGCAGGGAATGTCCACCAGTTTGCCCGAAGATGTTCAGTATGCTTTTATGCGTACTATTCCGGGCTTGGAGAAGGTGAAGATTATTCGCCCCGCCTATGCGATTGAATATGATTTTGTCCTGCCGACGCAGCTTTGGCGTACTTTAGAAACTAAGCCGGTTGCTGGGCTTTACACCGCTGGGCAGATTAATGGAACGTCTGGTTATGAAGAGGCAGCCGGGCAGGGCTTGCTGGCCGGAGCGAATGCCGCCCTTTCTCTGCTGGGGCGGGATCCTTTGGTGCTGAGCCGCTCCGAAGCCTACTTGGGCGTGTTAGTTGATGATTTGGTAAGTAAAGGCGTAACCGAGCCGTATCGTATGTTTACCTCTTTGGCGGAATATCGCCTGTTGCTCCGCAATGATAACGCGGACGCCAGGCTGACGGAAAAGGCCTATAAGCTGGACTTGACGGACGAGGCGGCTTATCAGCGTTTGAAGCAGAAGCAGACAGCGGCGGCGGCGGAACGTTTGGCATTGGAGTCGGCGGTGATTTCGGCAGAGGGTGCTGACGGAGCAGGTTTGCCGCATTTGGACAGTAATATTCGGGCCTGGGAATATTTGAAGCGGCCTGAGGTAAGCTATGCACAGATTTGTCAGCTTTTACAGAGAGAGCAACAGCCGCCGGAGGTGGCGGAGCAGTTGGATATTGAAGCTAAATATACCGGTTATATTAAAAAGCAACAGGCGCAGGTGGAGCGTTTTGCTCAGTTGGAGGGAAAAAAGCTGCCGCGCAATGTGGATTATCTGCAAATTGAGGGCTTGAGCCTAGAGGCGCGGCAAAAGCTGGCCGCCGTTCAGCCGGAAAATCTGGGCCAGGCTGGGCGGATTACCGGCGTGTCCCCTGCGGATATTGCCGTTTTATTAATTTGGCTGAAAAGCCTTTAGGATATTGACAATCAGCGGCGGGGATAGTATTATATTAAATAAGGAAGAAAATTACAGTTTGTCGACTGCAAAAAAATGTTTCACGTGAAACACTAATCTTTGTTCCACGTGAAACATTCAGAAACGAGGTAAAGATGTTTAATTTATTCAAAAAAAAAGTAAGCGAAAATTCACCGCGGGCGGAGAAGTTTACCTACGGTGAGGATCTGGAAAATTTGGACGCGGAAGAATTGCGTAACTATACAGGCGACGGGGTAAAAATTGACCGCCCTTTGTTTGCTCAGACGGTGGAAAAGCATATTAAGCAGACCGGGGTTGAATTGGACGATGAAATGCTGGATATGCTGACGGATTACTATGAGATTGTGGTGCGCAGTAACGCTAATATTAATCTGACAGCTATCACCGACCCGGTGGAATTTGCCACTAAGCATATTATTGATAGCTTAATGCTTTCTCCTTTTTTGGAGGACGACACCCGTAAACGGTTGATTGACGTGGGCACCGGCGCCGGTATGCCGGTTATTCCTTTGGCAATTACACATCCGGATCATCGTTTTGCTATGATAGATTCTCAAAATAAGCGGTTTGAATTTCTTAAATTTGCTGCAGCGAGAATTAATGTTTGCAACATTAATCCAGGCCGAATGAGGGCCGAGGAGGCCGGCCGCTTGGCGCTTTACCGGGAAGAATTTGAGTTTGCTACCGCCAGGGCTGTGGCTCCGCTGAATATACTGACGGAATATTGCATGCCGATGGTTAAAATGAATGGTTATTTTTTAGCAATGAAAGGTGATAACTTTCAGGAGGAAGTTGACGCTGCCAAAAATGCAAGTTTCCAACTGGGCGGTCGCCTGGAGGAAGTGCAGGAATATAAGTTGCCGGGTGGAGAAAAACGCAGCATTGTGATTATCCAAAAGGTTGTTCCCTGCCGGCGTGATCTGCCGCGCCGCACTGCCGCTATCAAGAAAAATCCTTTTTAAAGACCTTTCGGGATTTTCGATTGCGATATAGTACTTCGATATGGTTTAGAGAGTAAATAGTGTTAGATAAAAATATTTTTAAGAACCCTTTGAGATTTTTGATTGAAACAGAGTACTTCAATACGGTTAAGATTATAATTAGCATTAGATACGCACAGCGATTTAAAAGATGGAGATGACAAGATGGGAAAGATAATTGCGGTTGCCAATCAGAAAGGCGGCGTGGCCAAAACGACAACGGTTATTAATTTGGCAGATGCACTGGCCTTGGCTGGTCACAAAACTTTAGTGGTGGATTTGGACCCGCAGGGAAATGCCACCAGCGGTTTGGGAGTTCGGCGGGACGAATTGGCGGCCAGTGTGTATCAGGTGCTGACGGATGAGGTGCCGGCGGCAGAGGCGTTGCTGCCAACTCAATTTGAACGGCTTAATCTGCTTGCCGCGAATATCGACCTGGCTGGGGCGGAGTTGGAACTGGTGCAGCTGGAAGAGCGGGAAAAGCGTTTGCTGCAAGGTTTGCAGCCGATTGTGAATGATTACGAATATATTTTGGTGGATTGCCCGCCCTCCTTGGGCTTGCTGACGCTGAACGCCCTAACCGCAGCGGACAGTTTGATTATTCCTGTGCAGTCGGAATATTATGCCCTGGAGGGCTTGCAGCAGCTGGTGAACACCTATTTGAAAGTGCGCCAAACCTTTAACCCACAGTTGGAGATCTTAGGCGTGCTGCTGACAATGTACGACGGCCGGGTGAATTTGGCTGCACAGGTGGTGGATCAGGTTAAGGCCTACTTTGGCCAGTTGGTTTTTGAGGTGATAATCCCGCGCAATGTGCGGCTTTCCGAAGCGCCTAGCCATGGTTTGCCGATTAGCCGCTATGACCCTAAAAGCCGTGGGGCGGAGGCTTATCGGGAGTTGGCTGAACTGGTGGTGGAGCGAACCAAGCTGCAATCGTCGGATGATTAACTTAATTATAGAAGCTTTTTTGCAGCAGTTGATGAAGATTAAACAGGCTATAGGGGTGATAAACATGGTAAAGAAAGGTTTGGGCAGCGGTTTGGATGCGCTGTTTGGCGCAACGCCGCCTTTGCCAAAGGTTTCGCAGAAAATGTCGGAAGAACCAAAAGAGGTGGGAGAGCAGGTTTTGCAGCTTTCTCTTGAGGTGGTGGCGCCCAACCCGCGGCAGCCGCGGCGGGCCTTTGACGAGGGCAAACTGCGGGAGCTGGCTGCCAGCGTTAAGGAACAGGGGGTTTTGCAGCCAATTTTGGTGCGTCCGACGGCGGATAACCCTGCTAAATATGAAATTGTGGCTGGCGAGCGGCGTTGGCGGGCGGCTCAGTTGGCCGGCCTGACGCAGATTCCGGCTATTGTGAAGCCTTTGGAAGATGATGTGACCCTGGAGGTGGCTCTGATCGAGAATATCCAGCGGCAGGATTTGAATCCACTGGAAGAGGCCGCTTGCTATCGCCGGCTTTTGGACGAGCACGGCTACACGCAGGCATCACTGGCGACCCGGTTGGGAAAATCTCGCGTTTATGTGGCCAACACGTTGCGTCTGTTGGCTCTGCCTGGCTCTATTCGGGATTTGTTGAGCGAGGGGCGGATTACCGCCGGGCATGGTAAGGCCTTGCTGATGGTGGAAACCGAGGCTGACCGTTTGGCTCTGGCCGACCGAATTTGCGAGGACGGCCTTTCAGTGCGGCAGGCGGAGGAAATGGCTAAAAATCCGCAGCTGATTTATCGCCCTGTGGAAACCGATAAAGTAAAGGATAGCAAACCTAAGGCCAAACCGGCTGCACCGGCTCAGCCGGCCGGTACGGAGGATTTGCTTTTGCAAGATATTGCAGAAAAGCTTTGTATGCACCTGCAAACTAAGGTTAAACTGCAAAAAACGCCTAAGGGAGGGCGGATTACCCTGGAATATTACAGCAACGACGAGCTTTCCCGTCTGCTGGAAATACTGCTGCCGGGCACAACTTTTTAGGATTAAGAGGGTGAATGTGATGGCGAAATTTGCCAGTTTGATTTTTGATTTGGACGGAACGCTTTCCGACAGCGTGCCGATGATTTTACGCAGTTCGCAGGCTACGCACGAGCGAATGGGGCTGCCCTGGAGCGAGGAGGCAGCCAAAAAATATATTGGCCGGCCGATGTATGAAACGGCGGCGCAATTTGCGCCGGGGCGCGAGGAGGAATATCGGACAATCTTTGCCGAGTATAATATGGTTTATATGCCTAAGATGATTCGGCCCTTTGCCGGAGTGCCCTCGTTGCTGGCTAAGCTACAGGAAGCGGAGGTGCCGATGTGTATTGTCACCAGCCGTTTGCAGTGGGGTGCGGATTGGTCGGTGGAGATTTTGAATATTAAGGATTACTTTACCAAGGTTTTTGGTGTGGAGGCCAGCGAGAAGCATAAGCCGGACCCGGATCCGGCCTTGCTGGCGTTGGCGGAAATGGATCGGGCTGAGCAGGCGGCGCAGTCTGCCTTTGTGGGCGACGCCCCGGTGGATATTGCCTGCGGCAAGGCGGCTGGTATGCAGGCTATTGGCGTGGGCTGGGGCGTTGGCAGTAAGGAGGCCCTGCTGGAGGCCGGCGCGGATTACTACGTGGAGGATGTGAACGCGCTGGGCCGTTTATTGTTGCTGTAGATTTTTAATTTTTTGGATAATAAATTAAACTTATAATATATAACTAATGTAGGAGGTTAAAAAAAATGTTAGACGCAAGATTTGTGGCTGCCAACCCAGAATTGGTGGTTGAAAAGTTGAGAAAACGCAATATGGAGGTTGATTTGCAGCCTTTCCTGCAAGCCGAGGCCAGCCGTAAGGAGCTTTTGGCCAAAGTGGAGCAGATGAAAGCGGAGCGCAACGCCGTATCCAAGGAGATTGGCGTGCTGAAAAAGAACGGCCAGGACGCTACGCCGATTATGGAGAAAATGCGGGCCCTGGGCGATGAGATTGACGAGCTGGACGCTCAGGTGAAAAAGGCGGAGGAAACTATCCGCACCAGCCTGTTGGCTATTCCAAACATTCCTCACGAGAGCGTGCCTTTTGGCAATTCCGACGCGGATAATCCGGTGCAACGCCGCTGGGGCGAGCTGCCACAGATTGAAAATCCCAAGAACCACTGGGACGTGGCTGAGGAGCTGGGTATTTTGGATTTTGAGCGGGCGGCTAAAATCTCCGGCGCGCGTTTTGTGGTTTATCGCGGGCTGGGCGCTCGGCTGGAGCGTGCGGTTTACAACTTCTTCCTGGACGTGCACACCAGCAAGACTTATGTGGAAATTTTCCCGCCTTATATGGTGAACAGCAAGTCGATGACCGGCACCGGCCAGTTGCCCAAGTTTGCAGAGGATATGTTCCACGTGGAGGGCACGGATTACTATTTGATTCCTACCGCTGAAGTGCCGGTGACTAACCTTTACGGTGATGAAATTTTGGACGGCGCACAGCTGCCGATTCACCATTGCGCTTACTCGGCCTGCTTCCGGGCGGAGGCCGGCTCCGCCGGGCGCGACACCCGCGGCATTATTCGTCAGCACCAGTTTAATAAGGTGGAGCTGGTGAAGTTCTGTATGCCGGAAAACAGCTATGACGAGCTGGAGGCCCTGACCCACGACGCCGAGGTGCTGCTGCAAATGCTGGGCCTGCCTTATCAGGTGGTGACCCTCTGCGGCGGCGATTTGGGCTTTAGCTCTGCCAAAACCTATGATATTGAGGTTTATATGGCTGGCGCAGGCCTTTATCGGGAAATTTCCTCTTGCAGCAACTTTGAAGATTATCAAGCCAGACGCGCTAACATTCGCTTCCGCCGCGACGCCAAAAGCAAGCCGGAATATGTGCACACCTTGAATGGTTCCGGCTTGGCGGTGGGCCGCACAGTGGCCGCTATTCTGGAAAACTATCAGCAGCCGGACGGCAGCGTTAAAATTCCGGAGGCCTTGGTTAAATATATGGGTGTTGAGTATATTACAAAGGCGGATAGAAAATAAGCTATATTAAGCAAAGGAGTGTTCGTTTAATGCAGATTAAAGGCAAACTTTGTGAAGATTTAGGTCTGAAATATCCAATTTTTCAGGGTGGTATGGCGTATATTTCCACGGCGGAGCTGGCTGCTGCCGTCAGCAATGCCGGCGGCCTGGGCTTGATTTGCAGCAGTGGGCTGACTGCTGCTCAGGTGGCGGAGGAAATCCGTCGCTGCCAGCAGCTTTTGGAGCCTGGCCGGCCTTTTGGTGTTAATTTAATGCTGCAAAGCCCGGAGATTGCTCAGATCATTGATTTTGTGGCTACGGCTAAGGTGCCGGTGGTTACTACTGGCGCCGGCGACCCCACTCCTTATATGCCCAAGCTTTTGGCAGCCGGGGTGAAGGTTATTCCGGTTATTCCCAATGTGCGGGCGGCCAAAAAAGCGGAGGCGGCCGGGGCTTATGCCGTGGTGGCGGAGGGCACGGAATCCGGCGGCCACATCGGCGAGATGACGACGCTGGCTCTGGTGCCGCAGGTGCTGCGGGCAGTGAATATCCCGGTGCTGGCCGCCGGCGGCATTGCCGATGGCCGCTCCCTGGCGGCAATGCTGGTGTTGGGCGCAGTTGGCGTGCAGCTGGGCACTATTTTCCTGGTGGCGGACGAATGCCCGGTTTCTGATTTATATAAGCAAAAAATTATTGACGCTGTGGACACCGACACCATTGTAACTGGGCGCGGCACCTCTCACGTGGTTCGGGCTTTGAAAACGCCAATGCCTATGCGCTATGCGGAGCTGGAAAAGCAGCCGGACACCACGGAGGCCCAGCTGGAAGCCCTAGCGGAGCGCGGTTTGCTAAAAGCCAAGCAGGGCGATTTGGAGGGCGGTTGCTTTATGGCCGGGCAAATCTCCGGCTTGATAACCAAACGGGCCAGTTGCGCTCAGATTATGCAGGAAATTATGGCGGAGGCTGAGGCGGCGCTGTCGGGCAAATAAGCAGGTTTGCCGCTGACCAATATTGCGGGATACAAATGCTTGGGTTGAACAGTTTACCGCTGACCAATATTGCGGGATATAAATGGTTGGGTTGAAAAAAGCACCTCTCAGTTATTAACTGAGAGGTGCTTTACAGTTCTACAGTTGATTTTTGAGTTCGTTCATTTTTTCCATAACTGCCTGCATTGCGCTTTGATGAGAAGCCTGAGCGGTTTGCAGACCGCCAATAGAGGCCAGTGCATAAGGGTCAAACAGGGTCAGCCGAGCGCCGGTCAGCAAAGCCCGTTCCTGACGGTAGGCCATATCCCGTTGCGCCTGGGTTAAATCTGAACGAAAGATACCGGAATCAGGACGCTTATATTTTTCCGTGATATGCTCCAGCCCCTCCAAAAATGGATAGGAACTGTTCTCCGCATGGGCCTCGGCGTAGTAGCTTTCAATCGTTTTTCTGGCATTCACTGCCGGTTGTGCATAAGCCTGAATATAGGTTTTTAGTGCAATCGAGCCATCAGGGTCAAGCTCTCGGTTCTGATTGATAACCAAACTCATATCGTGTTGTCTGGCGCGAAACTCGGCAATCACCTCCGGCGCACCGATCCGAACAGCTGCGCTTATGCGATCCTTATTCTCCTGGGTGTTGAGAGGGGAATCCGGGTTAAGACTGAGAATTTTTTCGTTCATAGCTTCCTGGTGGGGGTTGTATGTACTGGAATAGCGCGCCCAAGTCGGTCCAGCTTGTTTCTTGACTTCGTCAAGAGTTTTGTTATCCAATTCCTGCTGCGTATCAACAGCTGTCAGATGACCGTTTGCATATTCTACGCTCAGGTTTTCACCGTTTGGAGTGGTCAGTTTGAGATGATTATACAGGTTTTTCCCGTTGTCACCATAATTTAATGCTTGCTCTATCGTCGCAGCCTGTTCCTCGTCCTCCAAGCCTGTTACATGGATTGTGTAATCCTGGTCTGCTGTTAGACGGAAAGATGTGTCTGCCGGGAGTTCAATCCCATTCTCTATAAGGAGATTTTGTATAGATTGGTTGATTTGTTCCCGACACGCTTTGTTTGCCTGCATCGCTACGGAGGCCAGCGTGGGCGGAACTCCGGCGGAGGCGAACGCATAGGGATTGCTCATTTGCAAATGCTTGCCCCCGCTCAACAAATCCAATTCCTGGTCGTAGGCCCAAGCTCTCTCGTCTTCTGACAAATCAGCGCGAAAATCAGGGGAATTCGGGTTTTTATATTTGTCCCAGATATGGGTGCTGGGGCTGTCATAAGTCAGATTTTCTTCATGCTCCGCAGCATAATAGTTCCGAATCATATCAGCATAGCCCTGGGTAATTTTGCTGAACTCCTCTGCAAAGGATGTAAAGGTGGTTCTGTTGTTGGCTCGATCTTCGGACAAAACTTCAACCGGGGTTGTAACACTCTCAGTACTGATGGTAACAGTATCAAATTGTGGAAGAGCGCTGCCATGAATTTTTTGGCCGGTTTCGGCGGTCTGATGTGCGGGGTCAAAGTCAACCTGCTTGACAAAGGCGGCGTTATTCACCAGTTCGGCGGGAAGCCGGTTCGCTGGTGTCTGTGATACAATCAAAGACATGGTTTATACCTCCGTAGTTTATAGTTTGTCTTTTACTTAAAAAATTAGACTTCAAAAACGCTCTCGCCCAAAAACTCCTGCAACAAGGAGTAGGCCGGCACGGCCTTAGGGTCGGCGGGGACAAAGCAGCTGGCCAGCTTTAGCAGGCGGCGGGCCTCCGGGTAGGCCGGGCTGGTTTCCGGAATGGAAAGCAGATGGGGGCTTATCATCGGGGCCAGCAGGGAAAACTCGTAAATCAGCGAGGTGTTGAAGTAATAATCTGCGGCGTCCTGAAAGGGGAAGATGTTCTTTTCCTCGCCTCGGCGCACCTTGGCCCAGGTGAGCAGGGTTTTTTCCGCGGAAATGTTGCGGAATTTAACGTCGCGCACCAGGCGGCGAATTTCCCGGTTGTCGCTGGTGGAAATTGGCATCAGGTTATCCAGGCTGAGGGTGGTCATGCAGGAAATATAAATTTTCAGCTTGTTAGCCGCAGGAATATCCTTGGTCAGGGCCTCGTTAATGCCATGGATACCCTCCACCAGCAAGATGTTGTTCTGGCCCAGTTCCACAGGAATAGTACGCTCGGAACGGGTGCCGGTTTTGAAATCAAAAACGGGCATTTCCACCGGGTGGCCGGAAATCAGCTGCAAAAGGTGCTGATTGAAAAGCGGTGTGTCAATGGCGGTGACGGCCTCAAAATCGGGCAGGCCGTCCGGGCCCGGCGGAGTGTCGGCATTATCCAGGAAATAATTATCCATCGAGATGGTGATAGGGCGCAGGCCTTGGTTGCGCAGCTCAATGGCCAGCCGGTTGCAAAAGCTGGTTTTGCCGGAGCTGCTGGGCCCGGCAATCAGCACCAGGCGCAGCTGGGGGAAGCCTTGGAAAATCTGGTCGGCAATATGCTGCAGATTGCGCTCCTGCCGGGCCTCGGCCATAATCACCAGGCTGTTGAAATCATTTTTTTCCACAAAACGGTTTAAATCGCAGCAGTAATTAATATTTTGCATGCTGGACCATTTGCTGTAGTTGTCCAGGGTGGCGTTCAGGCTTTTGGGATAGGCCAGCTGCTGGGTGCCGTGCAGGTCTGCCGGTGCGTTGTAATAGTCCGTTAGGATAAAGCCGTCGTCAAAGGGAACCAGGCTGAAATTGTCCAGATAGCCAGTGCTGGGCACCAACTTGCTAAACAGCTGCCGGGTGTGCTTGCCAATGGAATATAAGGTGGCCTGTTTATCCGGCACCTTGTAGAGGGTTTGGGCTTTGGCGAAATCGCCGCAGGCTTTGAAATAGCCGATGGACTCATTTTTATTGATAACATCCTTGGTGATAGGCAAATTGGCCTGGGCCAGCTCATGCATATGCTCTTCCAGGCGGGCGATGTCGCCGGCGGCCAGGGGGCGGCTGGGGCCGTCCTCTGTCAGGCGGCAAAAGCGGCCGAAACGTAGTGAGTGCATAACGTTCAGCTGATGATTTGGAAAAAGCTCAGCCGCGGCGGCGGAGAGCAGCAGGGCCAGCGAATTTTGTAGGATACGGCTGCCCATGGGGCTGTCTGCGTGCAGCCATTCAATGTCGGACGAGCAGAAAAGGGGATAGCGCAAATCCTTCAACAGGTTGTTGACGATGGCCCCCACGATTGGCTTTTGGCCGTTAATTAGGTTGGGCTTCAGCTGCTCCAGCGTTTGGCCGGGCGGGCAGCTTTTGGTGTATTCTTGGCCGTCTGTTTGCCAGGTTATGGTAATTTGATGTTTCATATTTTCACCTCAAATTCGGGTTTTTAGCGTAAATTTTTTGTTATTATTTATTATAGTACAAAATGGCTTAAAAAACAAGGGCGGGAGGCAAAAAAGCAGAGGTCAATTTGCCAACCTCTGCTTCTTTATTTATATAGAAGAAATTTGTTTAGAAATCGCGGTGCTTCAGCATAAAGTCGCGGGTTTCGGCGGCCACCACGCCGGAGAGGGCAACCAGAGCCACCAGGTTGGGGAATGCCATTAACCCGTTTAGCGCGTCTGCCAAATCCCAAACCGGATCCAGGGCCAGGAACGGGCCAACCAGCACGGCCAAAATCCACAGATAACGATAGAACTTCACAACGGACATACTGCCGCCGGTTAAATATTCCACACAGCGCTCGGCGTAGTAATCCCAGCCCAAAATGGTGGTGAAAGCGAAGAACATTAAGCTGAGGGTGACGCACAGCTGGCCGATAAACGGCGCAAAGCTCATGCCTTGGGCAAAGGCATAGGAGGTGACGGCCACGCCCTCCAGCCCCGGCTGATACCAGGCCCCGGTGATGATGATGGTGAGGCCGGTCATGGTGCAGATGATAATAGTGTCAATGAAAACGCCGGTCATCGAAACCAGGCCTTGGCGCACGCAGGATTTGGTGGAAGCCGCCGCCGCCGCAATCGGGGCGGAGCCCAAGCCGGCTTCGTTGGAGAAGATACCGCGGCCAACACCTTTGGAAATAGCCATTTTGATGGTGGCACCGACAAAACCGCCGGTGGCAGCCGTACCGGTGAAAGCGGATTTGAAAATCATAGCAAACGCGGCGGGAATAGCGGTTGCGTTGCTAATCAGAATAATCAGGCAAACGATAATGTAAAACACGGCCATAAAAGGCACCACAACCTCCGCCACTTTGGCAATGCGCTTGATACCGCCGATGATAACCAAAGCAACCAGGAATGATACCACAACCGCGGTGATGGTGGTGGCCCAGGTGTAGCTGTATTCGCCAATGGTGAAAGCGATGTGGGCTTTGCTGGGGTCAAACAGGGCTTCCACTGCGCCAGCCACGCCGTTGATTTGGGTTACCGTGCCGATACCCAGCAGGCCGGCGCTGGCGCCGAAAAAGGCGAAGAACATAGCCAGCCATTTCCAGCCTTTGCCCATGCCGCGCTCAATGTAATAGAAAGGCCCGCCCAGCACGTGGCCGTCTGCTTCAATGGTGCGATATTTGATAGCCAGCAGGCCCTCGGCGTACTTGGTGGCCATGCCGAAAAAGGCGGCCAACCACATCCAGAACAGCGCGCCGGGGCCGCCAATGCAAATGGCGGTGGCCACGCCGACGATATTACCGGTGCCAATGGTGGCGGAGAGGGCGGTGCAAAGCGCGCCAAAGCTGGTGACTTCACCCTCGCCATCGGATTCATTTTGGAACATAAAACGCAAAGCCTTGGGCAGATGCAAAATCTGCACCAGGCCGCTGCGCAGAGTAAGCAAAATACCAGTGGCGAAAATCAGAACCATCAGCGGCCAATCCCAAATCCAGCCGTCAACAATACTGATGACTTCACCAACCTTTTCATACAAAGTTAATTCTTCCATCTTTAACCAACCTCCTATATTTCTAATCCTATTCTAAATTTTAGCATATTATGCGGCAAAAAACAATATTTTAAGGCAATGTATACATTCCAAAATCATTAAACCCTAAAATTTTCGGCTGCTTGATTTTTCGCTGGACAAGCAGCGGCCCCTGTGCTAAAATATATACACTCTTTGCGGTTATTTTATCATTTGGCCTGATTGATTTTGGTTTGAGAGCCTTTTGGTTGATAATATGCAGAGGAATTTGAAAGATGTAGTTTAGGCTTGGTAAAGGTTGGTTGGTAATATGAAGTGGGGGAGTTTAAAAAGATGATTTCTGTTTTTATAAATGTCGGCGCGGTGCTTTTGGGCGGAACGGTGGGCTTGTTTTTCAACCGCAGCTTTCCGCAGCATATTGCGGACACGGTGATGAAGGGTCTGGCCCTTTGTGTGCTTTATATCGGGATAAGCGGCGCGCTGGAGGGCAATTATATATTGGTAACCATTTTATCGGTGGCTTTGGGCGGGGCCCTGGGGGAATGGCTGGATTTGGACGGCAAGCTGAACCGCCTGGGCCAAAAGCTGGAACAGCAGTTTGGCGGCAAGGAAAACGCTGCGGAGGGCCGGCCGCGCAAATCTCTGGCGGAGGGGTTTGTGTCGGCTAGTATGCTGTTCTGCGTGGGAGCGATGGCGATTGTGGGCTCTCTACAAAGCGGCCTGGTGGGCGATCATAGCACCATTATTGCCAAATCGCTGATTGATGGCATTGCCGCGGTGCTGCTGGCCTCTTCCTTGGGGGCGGGCGTGTTGTTTTCGGCCGGAGCGGTTTTGCTCTATCAGGGCAGCATTGTGCTGCTGGCGGAAACCCTGGAGCCGCTGCTGGACGCAGTTACGGTGGCGGAAATGTCCTGCGCGGGGTCCTTGCTGATTGTGGGCCTGGCGCTGAATATGCTGGATTTAACGCATTTAAAAGTAACGAATTACATACCGGCCGTGTTTTTGCCAATGCTGTTTTGCCGTTTTTTTGCATAAGATTTTAAACCTTTTGGTTATTTGCGCCAAAAGGTTTATTATTTTTGGCAGAATAGAGCTTTTTATATAGGTAAGGGCTTGCATTTTCGCTTTAATTGTTGTATAATACTATCAATATACAGCAGACAAATGTCCGCTGCCAAAGGACATGGTTATGCTGCAAAGACAAAGCATTTTTAGGAGGTTCTAACGAAATGAAAAAGTTATTGGCACTGGTTGCCGTGTTGGCGATGGCTTTGGCCATTTGCGCCGGCTGCGGCGGCGACACACAGAAGACCCCTGCACAGCAGGGCAATGCAGGTGGCGACAAGGTTATTAAGATTGGCATTTTTGAGCCTGCTTCCGGCGAGAACGGCCCTGGCGGCAAGCAGGAAGTTTTGGGCATTCGTTATGCTCATTCCTTGCAGCCCACTGTGGAAATCAACGGCGAAACCTACAATGTTGAACTGGTTGAGGTTGACAATCAGTCTGACACCACCAAGGCTGTCAGCGCAGCTCAAAACCTGGTAGCCAGCAATGTATCCGTGATCTTGGGTAGCTATGGCTCCGGCGTTTCCATTGCCGGCGGCGACACTTTTAAAACCGCTCAAATTCCGGCTATCGGTATTTCCTGCACCAACCCGCAGGTAACTGAGGGCAATGATTATTATTTCCGCGTTTGCTTCTTGGATCCTTTCCAGGGCACTGTTATGGCCAACTTTGCTAAGGATGAGTTGCAGGCCAACAATGCGTTCATCATCACCCAGCTGGGCGACGATTACTCCGCCGGCTTGGGCAATTACTTCAAGCAGGCTTTCACCGCATTGGAGGGCAACGTTCAGGAAGCTCAGTTCCAGACTGGTGAAACTGACTTCAACGCTATCCTGACCAACGTGCTGAATTCCGACGCTGACGTAATCTTTGCGCCCTCTTCCATTCAGACTGCTCCTCTGTTGATTCGTCAGGCTCGTGAAATGGGCATTACCATTCCGATTTTGGCTGGCGACACCTGGGAGAATGAATCCATCATTCTGAATGCCGGCGACAAAGCGACCGACGTTTACCTGTCTACTTTCTTTGACGAGAACGATACTTCCAACCCGGCAGCTGCTGAGTTTGTAAGCGGCTTCAAGGGCTGGTTGAACGCTGATCCCGCCAACCTGACCAACAACGGCGGCAGCGACGGCGTGGCTGCTGTGTCTGCTTTGGGCTTTGATTCTTACAATGTAGCTCTTGAGGCTATCAAGGCTGCCAACTCCACCGAGGGCACCGCTATCCGCGACGCTCTGCCTGGCGTTGAACACACCGGCGTAACCGGTTCCATCACTTTCAATGAAACTGGCGACGCTAACAAAGATATGGCTTATGTTAAGACCATTGACGTTGAAAACGGCAACTTCAAGTTCTTGAAGACACAGACCGTTGGCGAGTAATTTTGTACGATTGTAAGCCGGCAAAAAGCTGGCGGGCCCTGGGGCCCGCCGGCGGCCTGCCGCTTAAATATCAATGCCGCTTTGTAAAAAAGCATTGATTTGCTGATGAGCGGGAAACCTAACTCATCTGTGAATCAATGCTTTTTTATCAGGAAAGGGGCTTTGGGAATTGGATTAAAAAATTATAACTATCTTATTTAGATAGTAGAAAAGAGTGTCCGGCAAAGTCCAGCGAAGTCGGACAAAGTCGGACAAAATCAGAAAATTTACGTAATCTTAAAATAGAAGAAAGAGGTGTTTTGTGCCTATGGATGGTCTGTCTTATTACATTCAGCAGCTGCTCACAGGTATTTCGGTGGGCGGTCAATATGCGCTGATTGCAATCGGTTACACTATGGTTTACGGCATATTGCGCTTGATTAACTTTGCTCACGGCGATATTTTTATGGCCGCCGGCTTTTTTATGGTTTATGCTTCAACCGCCTTGCCGCTTTATATTGCCATGCCGCTGACGCTGCTGCTTACGGTGATTTTGGGCGTTTCAGTGGAGCGCATTGCTTACAAGCCCCTGCGCACGGCCCCACGAATGTCGATTATGATTTCCGCCATCGGCGTTTCCTATCTGTTGCAAAACTTTGCTACCTACTACACTGGCGGTCTGCCGCGCAATTATCCTAAAATTCCTTTTATTAGTGATACTCTTGTGTTTGGCTCCGTCACCACCTCTTGGATTACGCTGCTGACCCCGGTGCTGACGCTGGTTCTGGTTATCGGCCTGGCGGCCCTGATTAAGTATACCAAGGTGGGCATGGCCATGCGCGCAGTTTCCAAGGATTTTGAAACGGCGCAGCTGATGGGCATTAAGATTAACAATGTCATCAGCATAACCTTTGTGATTGGCTCCTTTTTGGCGGGCGTCGGTTCCATTTTGTTCTTCACCAAGTATCCCACGGTGCTGCCCACCATTGGCGCAATGCCCGGCCTGAAAGCCTTTGTGGCGGCCGTTTTCGGCGGCATTGGCTCAATCCCCGGCGCGGTGGTTGGCGCTTTTATCATCGGCATTTGTGAGAATATTATCAAAGCCATGGGCTACACCACTTTTAGCGATGCGTTTACATTTGTGTTGTTGATTTTGGTGTTGATTGTGCGGCCCTCCGGCCTGTTTGGCGAAAAAACGACGGAGAAGGTGTGAGCAAATGACAAAACAGGACAAAGCTATCGAAAAAAATATGCTGAAGCCGGAGGGGCTGAACCCCAAGGTGAAATACAGCATTGCCGCGCTACTGTTGGCGGCGCTTTTGGGCGGCATTTGGTGGATGGAGCAAACCTTGCCGGCCAGCTCAATCATTTTTACGGTGCTGAAAAAAGGCGCTATCTACTCGTTGATTGCCGTTTCCCTGAACCTGTTGAATGGTTTTACGGGCCTGTTCTCGCTGGGGCAAGCCGGCTTTATGCTGATTGGCGCCTACACCTACGCCATTTTGACGATTCCGCCGGAATCCCGTGACGCGGTTTATATGTACTATGACGGCGGTATTATTGATTTTGCCCTGCCGGTGCCGGTGGCTCTGATTTTGGCCGGTTGCCTGGCCGGCTTCTTCGGCTTCCTGATTGGCCTGCCGGTGCTGCGCCTGAAAAGCGACTATCTGGCTATCGCCACGCTGGGCTTTGCGGAAATTATCCGCGCCGTTATCCAATACGACAAGCTGGGCCCGATTACCAACGGCTCCAACCTGCTGCGCTCTTTCCCGGTGTTCCGCTCCACCCTGTTTCCGTTCATTGTGGCGGGCTTGTGTATTGCGGTGATTTGTCTGTTGATTAATTCCTCCTATGGCCGTGCTTTCAAGGCCATTCGCGATGACGAAATCGCTGCGGAGGCTATGGGTATCAACCTGCTGGTGCACAAGGAAATGGCGTTGGTGACCTCGGCTTTCTTTGCTGGCATTGGCGGCGCCTTGCTGGCGATGTTCCAGATGATGGTGCAAGCCCGCGCGTTCACCTCGGCCATGACCTATGAGATCCTGCTGATTGTGGTAATTGGCGGCATTGGTTCCATCACCGGCTCCATTATCGCTTCGTTTTTGTTTATCGCCTGTTCGGAATGGTGGCTGCGCTTTTTGGACGAGGTGCAGTATATCGGCGGCATGCAGGTGCCTTTCCTGCGTTCCGGCTTCCGCATGGTGGTCTTTTCGATAATCATTATGTTTGTGGTGCTGTTCTATCGCAAGGGTATTATGGGCACCAAGGAATTTTCCATAGACGGTATTTATCGTTTTTTCCGCCGGTTGTTCGGCGGCAAGACGGGAAAGGAGGCGGCTCCGCATGAATGAGAATAAACGCACGGACAATGTTCTGCACGTGGAAAACGTGACCATGCAGTTTGGCGGCGTGGTGGCGGTGAACAACCTTTCCCTGGACGTGAACAAGGGCGAGATTGTGGCCCTGATTGGCCCCAACGGCGCGGGCAAAACCACGGCTTTTAACGTTATCACCGGGGTTTATGAGCCGACCAACGGCCGGGTGGATTTTTGCGGCGAAACGATGGTGCAGAACTTCCCCAAGGGCAAAATGGCCAAGGAATACAAGGGCGAGAATATGGGCCTTTACAAAAACGCTATCACCAAATCGCCGGATAAGATTACCAAGCTGGGCATTGCCCGCACCTTTCAGAATATCCGCCTGTTTTCCGGGCTGACGGTGTTTGAAAACGTGCTGATTGCCAAACACATGCGGGCCAAGCAGAACATCTTCAGCGCCACTTTCCGCCTGAATTACAAGGAGGAGCAGCGTATGCGCCGCGAGGCTATGGAGCTGCTGGAAATTCAAAATATGGGTCATCTGAAAGACGACATTGCCGGTTCTCTGCCCTATGGTATTCAGCGGCGCCTGGAGATTGCCCGCGCCCTGGCTACGGACCCCAAGCTGCTGCTGCTGGACGAGCCGGCGGCCGGTATGAACCCGCAGGAAACCCAGGATTTGACCGATTTCATTGTGGAGATTAAAAACCACTACAATCTTTCCGTGTTTATGATTGAGCACCACATGGATTTGGTTATGCAGATTTCCGACCGCATTTACGTGCTGGATTTTGGCAGCCTGATTGCCCAAGGCCTGCCGGAGGAGGTCAGCAACAACCCGAAAGTTATTGAGGCCTATTTGGGGGTGACGGACGATGCTGAAGATTGAACACCTTTCTGTTAATTATGGCGGCATTGAGGCCGTGCGAGATATTTCCTTTGAGGTGCCGGAGGGCGCTATCATCACGTTGATTGGCGCTAACGGCGCCGGCAAATCGACCACGCTTAGGGCCATTGCCGGCCTGTTAAAGCCCAAAAGCGGCTCAATCACCTACAACGGCGAGGAACTGATTGGCAAGCCTACCGACCAGATTGTGGGCCGCGGCATTACCCTGGTGCCGGAGGGCCGCCGGGTTTTCCCGGATATGACGGTGCTGGAAAACCTGAAAATTGGCGCTTATCTGCGCAAGGACAGCCTGACGGAGGATATTCGCTGGGTTTATGACCTTTTCCCGCGTCTGGAGGAGCGCAGCTGGCAGGCGGCCGGCACCCTCTCCGGCGGCGAGCAGCAAATGCTGGCTGTGGGTCGGGCCCTGATGAGCAAGCCCAAGGTGATTATGATGGATGAGCCCTCCCTCGGTTTGGCTCCCATCATTGTCCAGGGCATTTTTGACATTATTAAGGAGATTAACCGTCAAGGTGTGACGGTGCTGCTGATTGAGCAGAATGCCAACATGGCTCTGCATATCGCCGATATTGGTTATGTGCTGGAAACCGGCCGCATTACGATGACCGGCCCCGGCAAGGAGCTTTTGCAGGACGAAAATGTGAAAAAGGCCTACTTAGGCAAGTAAATAGAAAACAGCGGAATTTTCAAAAGAAAGTGCAATCTACAGAATAGGTTGCACTTTCTAAAATGGCACACCCCATTCGCTACGCTCAGGGGTAAGTTCAACTACAGTTCAATCTGCGCTTGCAGCTTGATTTCACTGAGTTTTCACATAAAAAAATAACCGCCTTCCCTAGCAAAGATCGCGGTTATTTTTAGCTAATTACTGAGGGTCAGACGCCAAGGCGGATGACTCTTTTCTTGTATTATTATATAACAAACAATAATTTTTGTCAACTGCTTTATTCTTCTTTGGGCGGCTGCTCAGTCAGGTTTTGTAAAAGCAAGGCCAGCTGGGGCAAATCCCACTGGCTGAGCGGGGTTAGGCAGTTGAGGAGGGCCAGGTTGCGCTCGCATTGCTCCCAGGCGCAGCTGTGGAACAGGGAGGGGCAGGTTTCCTGCTCCCAATTAGCCAAAAGGTTGTCTATCACGCGGGCAGCCCGCTCCGCCCGTCGCCAGGCCCGCCGCTTTTGCGATTCCGGCACCAGCTCTGTTTGTTCCAGCTTGTGGGCGGCGTCGACTAAAGTTTCATAGCTTTCACTAAGTATTTTCAGGCTGCGAGTTCCCAGCTCGCTCATTGGGCATTTTGGCATTGGCGCAAACCGCCCTCCCCGCTGTTAAATCTCTTAAAAAAATTAATTGCGCATTTAGGCATTGTAAAAAGCAAATACATCTGCTATAATGTGAATAAGAATTTGGCCGAATACGGCAACCTAATAATTCATATTAGAAAGGCGGAGAAAATATGTTAGACCCCAGAGAATATGCTGATTGGCAAATTGCGGCTGAGGCCGAAAAAAATATGCCAAAGCCCTACGATTGGCAGGAGCGGCTGGGCCTGCTGCCGGAGGAGATTATCCCCTACGGCAAGGTGGCGAAGCTGGATTTTTTGAAGATTATGAAGCGTTTGGCGAACAAGCCGGACGGCAAGTTTATTGAGGTGACGGCTATCACGCCGACCCCTCTCGGCGAGGGCAAAAGCACCACTTCAATCGGCCTGATTGAGGGCCTGGGCAAGCTGGGCAAGCTGGCGGGCGGCTGCCTGCGCCAACCCAGCGGCGGGCCGACTATGAACATCAAGGGCACGGCGGCCGGCGGCGGCAACGCGTTGCTGATTCCGATGACTGAGTTCTCGCTGGGGCTGACCGGCGATATTAACGACATCGCCAACGCTCATAACCTGGGCATGGTGGCCTTGAACGCCCGTATGCAGCATGAATACAACTATGACGACGCCACTTTGGCCAAACGCGGCTTGAAGAGGCTGGATATTGATGTGAATCGGGTGCAGTTTAATTGGGTGATTGATTTTGCCGCCCAGTGCCTGCGCAACATCGTGATTGGTTTGGGCGGCCGTATGGACGGCTTTACGATGAGCAGCAAATTTGCCATTACCGTATCCTCGGAGCTGATGGCTATTTTGGCGGTGGCCCGCGATTTGGCCGACCTGCGCGAACGCATTGGCAACATCATTTTGGCTTACGATAAGCAGGGGCGGCCGGTGACCACCAAAATGCTGGAGGTTGACGGCGCGATGACGGCCTGGATGCGCAACACCATCAACCCGACCCTGTGCTGTACCAACGAATATCAGCCCTGCTTGGTGCATGCCGGCCCGTTTGCTAACATTGCTATCGGCCAAAGCTCGATTATTGGCGACCGTTTGGCTTTGAAGATGTTTGATTATCACGTGACGGAATCCGGTTTTGCGGCGGACATTGGCTTTGAAAAATTCTGGAATGTGAAGTGCCGGCTTTCCGGCTTGCAGCCCAACGTTTCCGTGCTGGTGGCTACTATTCGTAGCCTGAAAATGCACGGCGGCGGCCCGGCGGTGAAGCCCGGCGTGCCGCTGGATACGGCCTACACCAGCCAGAACTGCGAGCTGGTGGAGCAGGGCCTGTGCAATCTGCTGCACCATATCCGAACCGTGCAAAAATCGGGTATTAAACCGGTGGTTTGCCTGAACTCTTTCCACACCGACACGCCGGAAGAGGTGGCGATTGTGCGCCGGGCCGTGGAGGCAGCCGGGGCCCGTTTTGCCGTTTCCGAGCATTGGCTGAAAGGCGGCGAGGGCGCAATTGAGCTGGCCGAGGCCGTGGTGGAGGCCTGCGAGGAGCCGGTGGATTTGCAGTATCTTTATCCGTTGGAAATGCCCCTGCGTCAGCGGGTGGATTTGATTGCCCGCGAGGTTTACGGGGCAGACGGCGTGGACT
The DNA here is from genome assembly GCA_021769035.1 of Bacillota bacterium. GTDB lineage: Bacteria > Bacillota > Dehalobacteriia > UBA4068 > UBA4997 > Avidehalobacter. The sequence continues at coordinate 119,643 of JAETTP010000001.1, forward strand.
GGACGCCGGAGGCGGAGGCCAAGGCCATTGCCTTTGAGCAGGATCCGGCCTACAACGATTTTGCGACGATGATGGTGAAAACGCACCTGAGCTTGAGCCACAACCCGAATTGGAAAGGCGAGCCCAAAGGCTGGCGTTTGCCGGTGCGCGATGTGCTGGTTTACGGCGGCGCGCGCTTCCTCTGCCCGATGGCCGGGGATATTAGCTTGATGCCGGGCATGGGCAGCGACCCTGCTTATAGACGAGTTGACGTTGACACGGATACAGGAGAAGTTAAGGGTTTATTTTAGCGCGCAATTTCATCTGTTTTATCGTTAGCTTGTTCAAATCGTCGGCGTATTAAAATACGCCTGCCTCATTTCACAAGCTCACTTCGCACATCTGCACTACTCTTGAATTTGCTTGTAAATTTAATATCAAAAATTTAATATAGGAGATATATTATAATGGAAGAAAAAAATCCGAAATATCTGGAAATGAGCTGCCAGGACTTTATGGAACAGCTGGCCGGGCCGGGCGCGGTGCCGGGCGGCGGCGGGGCGGCGGCCCTCAGCGGGGCGCTGGGCATGAGCTTGATGTCGATGGTGGCCAGCCTGACGATTGGCAAAAAGAAATACGCGGCGGTGGAGGCCGAAGTGAAGCAGCTGCACAACCGGGCGGAATCACTGCGGTTGGCTTTAATGCAGGGCGTGGATAAGGACGCGGAGGTTTTTGCGCCCCTGGCCCAGGCTTACCGCTTGCCGGAGGGCACGCCGGAGGAGCTGGCGGCTAAGGCGCAGGTGCTTTCCGAGTGCAGTATGAAAGCGGCCGATTTGCCGCTGACGATGGCTCACCTGTGTCGGGACGGTTTGGAGCTGGCCGTGCGCCTGGCGGAGATTGGCAGCTTGATGGCGGTTTCCGATGTGGTCTGCGGCGCGGGCATGCTGCTGGCGGCTCTGAAAGGCCTGCTGGTGATGGTCAGCGTCAACCTGCCACTGGTGGCGGACGAGAGTTACGTGCACGCGGTGGAGGAAGAATATAGCCGGCTGATGGTGGACGCTACCAACTTTGAAAATCAGGTGAGCGCCAAAATTGAGGCTAGAACGGCCCAAATCGTATAAAATATAGCTTGACAAAGGAGAATATACTATAAAATGAAGCTGGGAATTGTTGGATTGCCTAATGTTGGCAAAAGCACTCTGTTCAATGCCATCACTAATGCTGGGGCGGAATCGGCCAATTATCCGTTTTGCACCATTGAGCCCAACGTGGGCATGGTGGCGGTGCCGGACAAACGCTTGCAGGTTTTGACGGAAATGCACAAATCAGCCAAAACGGTGCCGGCGGTGATTGAATTTGTGGATATTGCCGGCCTGGTGCGCGGCGCCAGCCGCGGCGAGGGCTTGGGCAACAAATTTCTGTCGCATATCCGGGAGGTTGACGCGATTGTGCACGTGGTGCGTTGCTTTGATAGCGATACCGTGGTGCATGTGGAGGGCAGTGTCGACCCGCTGCGGGATATGGAAACCATTAATCTGGAGCTGATTTTGGCGGATCTGGAAACGGTGGAGAAGCGTTGGGAAAAAGCCAGCCGTTTGGTTTTGAAAGGCGATAAGGCTTCCGCGCCGGAGGCCGCCCTGCTGGGCGAGCTGAAAAAGCTGCTGGAGGAGGGCCAGCCGGCTAGGGCTTACGATTTCAGCGATGATGAGCGGGAACTGCTGCGGGATATTAACCTGCTGACCCTGAAGCCGGTGCTTTACGCTGCTAATATGGACGAGGCGGCTTTTGCCGATTATGAAACGGCCAATCCTTATTTTCAGCAGCTGGCGGAGGCCGCGGCCCGCGAGGGTGCGGCGGTGCTGCCCATCTGTGCGGAGCTGGAACAGGAGATTGTGGAGCTGCCGCCGGAGGAGCAAGAGATTTTTCTGGCCGAGATTGGCCTGACGGAAAGTGGCCTGAACCGTTTGATTAAGGTTAGTTATGAGCTGCTGGGCCTGATTAGCTTTTTGACGACCGGCCCGGATGAAACCCGCGCTTGGACGATTAAGCGCGGCACCAAGGCGCCCCAGGCGGCGGGCAAAATCCACTCCGATTTTGAGCGCGGCTTTATTCGGGCGGAAACGGTGGCTTACGACGACCTGATGGCCTGTGGCAGCATGGTAAAAGCGCGGGAAAGCGGCCTGATCCGCAGCGAGGGCAAGGAATATGTGGTGCAGGACGGCGATATTATTCTGTTCCGATTTAACGTCTGATACAATTCCCTGTCGGGAAAATGTTGTAAACTCTGGGAGTTACCGCTTGTGGGCGGTAGCTCCTTTTGGTGTTTAACCCCTACCTTACCCCTACCCGATATTTTTGCTCAATAATTTACTGCCTTATCCAGTTTTAGAATTTCACTCTGTTTCAGGTCGTTCAATACGTGCGTATAAGTATCGGCTGTTTCTTTTATGGTGGCATGACCTAAGAATTTCTGCATGACCCGTACATCTACGTTGTTTTCTGCCCCTCTGGTGGCAAATGTATGGCGGAGACAATGAGGGTGGATGTTGCTGACGCCGATTTTCGCACAGATAGAGTAACAGGTGCGCCGTATATTGTTCGGGTCAAGCGGTCTGCCTAACTGGGTACAGAAAACAAGGTCGTTATCCTCGTAGGCGGTACTGGCTTTTTCCTTGTTTTTCTCCTGTTGCTCCCAGACATCAGCAAGCACCTTGATAGCCGTTTCATTGAGGGGGATTGTCCGCTCACTGGTCGGCGTTTTCGGTGTGCCAAACTCCAAGTGCCAATGTTCCTCTGGATTGTCTGGGTCTTTTACTTTGCGAATGATTCTCTTAATGTGCAACTGATTCTGCTCAAAGTCTATGTCCTGCCATTTCAGCCCTAACAACTCCCCAAGCCGCATACCTGTGCAGAGGTCGAAAATATAGACCACTCCCATATAGGTCACTTTCGCCTGTTCTACAAAGGCGTTCTGCTGTTCCTGTGTTAAGACGGTGATTTGCGGCTTTGTTGTCTTTGGGAGTTTTACCCTGTTTGCAACGTTTCGGACAATCAAACCGTCATCTACTGCCGTTTCTAAAGCGTTGCTTAACACCTTAAAAACATCTATCACTGTAGAGGGTGCTAACCCTTTAGCAGATAAGCTGTTGACAAATTTCTGAATGATGTCTTGTCGTAATGCCTTTAGCTTATAGTGACCGATAGCTGGCTTGATGTGGTTTTTCACCTTGACCGTATAATTGTTATAGGTGGTAGGCTTTACATACTGCTTTTTATATTCGAGCATATAAAAGTCAAGCCATTCGGCAAGGGTCATTTCTGTAGGATTGGTGATAATACCTTTTTGCAAATTATTCAGCAAATCGGTCATTTTGTTGTGTACTTCCTGTCTGGTCTTTCCGTACAGAGATTTACGCTGTTGCTTTCCGTCTGCTGATATGCCAATCGTTACACGGGCTTCCCATGTGCCGTCTTTCCGTTTGCGGATAGAGCCTTCGTTTTGCCCTCGTTTCGCCATGTGAATCAATCCTCCTTTTCAAGCATTTCCTTGAATTTTTCTGCAAATTCCTTTGTTTTAGAGTTTGGTATCGCCCTGCTTTTTTTGCGCTTTGATAGCTTTTTAACATCTACCAAAGAGGGAACTGCTGCCAAAAGGCAGGACTTTTTTATATCTTCTACAGTTTCGTGCATTTCATCAAGGTCATTAAAACGTATCAATGCTGAAACAACTTTTTCTGTGTCCAGTTCGTCTTTGCCTGATAGTCTGGAAAACCGCTTGTTGTACTTTGTTGATAATTCAACATATTCCGCCAACGTATAATGTATTTCTGCGATATATGCAATGAATGACCGTCTTTGTGGGTTTTCTTTGCTTTGGGCTAAGGTATAAAGCGTCTTTCCGATTGCGTCTGTAAGATATTCCGCTTCATCTTCTGCAAGCATACCTAAGAAGTGGCGCAATTCAGACAGGCATTCATCTTCTGGCTTTGAAATAGTCGTGCCTGTTTCATCGGTACGCCCAAGAAGATAATCTAAACTGCAATCCAGACAATCTGCCATTTTTATGAGTATTTCAATAGTGGGGTATTGCTTGCCGCTTTCATAGTTTCCTATAGACTGCCTTGCAATTCCGACTCTCTCCGCAAATTTCCCTTGCTTGATATTTTTGCTTTCTCGGAGCGATTTCAACCGATTTCCAAATTCTGAATATTTGTATTCGTCCATAATATCCTTGCCTCCTTTTCCTTATTATACTCCTAAATTCAGAATAAGTAAATAGTAATTAACTGAAAATGTTAAAAAATTTCAAATATTTTGGTTATCAACTATTGACATTATTTGAGATATGATGTATGCTATGGATACAAAATGACAAGGAGGTGAATATAAGACAGTTTTTCCACAATATTCTGTCCGTTGAGGACATACCCCATATAAATACTTTGGATTTTCCAAATACAAGGAAACGATTACAAAAATATATCTAATAGGAGGAATTGAGCATGGACGCAAATGTGTATAGTTCATGGGAATCACTTCCTTTGATACTTCAAGCTAAAGATGTTCAGATGATT